>NZ_CP053069.1:1216838-1521048 GCF_013003965.1 Usitatibacter rugosus
GCGCTTCGCCTTCACGCCCGCGGGCCTGAATCCGCCGCCGCGTGCCAACGAGCCCGAAAGCGGCTGGTGGTGGAACCCCGAGGAACCCGGCCGCGGCTTCTTCATGGAATGGCAGGGCGACAGCGTCGACATCGCCGGCTACATGTACGACGACGCGGGCAACGCCGTGTGGTATCTCTCGCTCTTCCCGACGCCGAATATCCTCAACTACTCGGCCCGCTGGTTGCTCTACGCCAACGGCCAGACGCTGACCGGGCCCTACAAGCCCGCCGAACCGATCAACAACAACGTGGCCCCGCTCGGGATCCAGTTCACGAGCGCGACGACCGCGACAATGACGCTTCCCAACGGCCGGACGACGCAACTCGTCCGGTTTCGATTCTAGAAGGAGAGCGCAACATGCCGACCCTCGCGCACAGGGGGATGGCGATGGCCTGCGGCGCACTGTTGTTCGCCGCAGCCACCGCGTTTGCCCAGGTTCCGACCCGCATCTCCGGCACGCTGACCGGCTCCGATGCCTTCGAGACCGATGTCATCACGTTCTCCTGCGACGGCGCGGATCCGTGCGTCGGCAACTTCGCGCTGCGCGCGAAGTTCGTCGAGTGCAACAACGCGATCACGTTCGCCGACGTGATCACGATCACCGGCCTTTCGCTGGCGGCCCCTGGGCCCATTTCCGGAACCGCGCGCTTCGCGAACGCCTCCTTCGAAGTCGACGGGCACAACGGCGTCTGCACCACGTCGCCTCCCACGGGCGATGTCATCTTCACATTCACCGGCACGTGGAATGGAACGACGGCGACCGTCACCTTCAATACGGGCAACGTCGATTCGCCGATCTTCTCGGGCACCCTGAAGGTGGAGGGGGCACCACCGTTCGCGCTGAAGGTCACCGCGAGCATCGGCACGACCGCGACGGTCCGCGCGGACATCACGTACCGCGCCCAGGATGTCGGCTCGGCGGGGAGCGTCTACGTCTTCGCCGTCGCGCCCATCACGCAGGTCCTGCCTTCACTGCTCAAGGACGCGGGCCCGGCCATGCCGCCGCTCGCATACGCGAAGACGCGCGACGGCAAGGAAACCACGGTGGCATGCGTGCTCGCGCAGCTGAACGGCGCGGGCCAGTTGCAGCAAGTGTCGGCCTCGAGCCTGCAAGCCTTCGTCACCGGCGTGCTCGGATCCGCGGGCCAGTCGATCGCGGTGGTGAACGGCGTGGCCACGGCACAGATCGGCGGTGCGACTTTCTACGTCGGCTACGGGGCGAACCCGCAGTCGATGATCTCGGGCGGCGTGAACCGCAACGTGGTCACGGTGCCGGCCGCGCTCGAGTGCAAGCCCTCGCCGCCGCAGACCGGCTGGTGGTGGAACAGCACCGAAGGCGGACGCGGCTACTCGATCGAGGTGCAGGGCAACCACATCTTCTACGCGGCGTATCTCTACGACGCGCAGGGCAATGCGCAGTGGTACGTGGCCGCGGGCAACACGTCCATCGACGGCTCGCTCTTCACCGGCGACCTGCTCAAGTTCGCGGGCGGGCAGACGCTCGGCGGTGCCTTCCGCGCCCCGGGTGCCGCGCAACCTTCGGGTGCCATCACGCTCGCGTTCTCCGAAGCGACGAAGGGCACGATGGTGTGGCCTGGCGGCACGGTGTCGATCGAGCGCTTCGCCTTCACGCCCGCGGGCCTCAATGTTCAACCGCGCATCAACCAGCCCGAGGGCGGCTGGTGGTGGAACCCGCAGGAGAGCGGCCGCGGCTTCTTCATGGAGTGGCAGGGCGACAGCGTCGACATCGCCGGCTACATGTACGACGACGTCGGCAATCCGGTCTGGTATCTCTCGCTCTTCCCGACTCCGGACATCCTCAACTACACGGCCAACTGGTTGCTCTTCGGCAACGGGCAGACGCTCACCGGACCCTACAAGCCCGCCATGCCGATCAACAGCAACGTGGCCCCGCTTTCCATCCAGTTCACCAGCAGCACCACTGCGACGATGACGCTGCCCAACGGCCGCTCCACGCAGCTCGTGAGGTATCGTTTCTAAAAGGGACCCACAAAAAATGAAGACCTGCGCGCACACGCACTTGCTTCGCTCCACGCTTTTCCCGCTGTTCCTGGCCCTCCTCGCCGCACCCGCCGTTGCGCAAGTGACGGCGGTCACCGTCAAGAAGAACTGGGAGTACGTCCAGACCGGGCCCTCCACGGTCGTCGCCAATCCCACCGTCAACGCCTTTGGATTCGGCGCGGACGTGGACGGCTTCAACATCGGCGGCATTCCGGCGCCCACCGTATCCGGCCCGATCAACGCGGGCGCGCTCGGGGCGTTCCACAACAACGGCGTGCTGGTCTACCGGGCGGGCGACAGCGGCTGGCGCTACGGCGTGAACGCCGACGACTTCGGCACCTCCACGATCGCGGACCTCGACGCGAAGTTCGGCGGCGGCACCTACACCTTCACCGTGAACGGGGCGACGTTCGGCCTGAACCTCATGGGCTACCTGTTCCCGAGCCCGCCGCCCACGATGACGCTCACCGGCGGGTCGTGGTCCAACGGCCGCTACGTCATCGATCCCTCGCAACCGCTCACCGTCACGACGAGTGCGTTCAATGGCTACGGCACGCACGCGGAGGACGTGATCTGCATGGCCATCATCGGCGGAGCCTTCAAGCTGCCCTTCGAGGAAATCGAGCCGCACGGGTGCGGATGGGCGAACGTGCACCAGTTCGCCTCGTCGAATCCCTCCAACACGGGGAGCTTCTCGGTCCCCGCGGGCACGCTCCAGAGCGGACAGGAATACATCGTCTTCGCGGGCTTCGCGACCTACGTCGACAAGAAGACGCATCCGATGCTGCCGGGCGCCACGCTCGTCGCCGGCTACGAGGTGTCCACCTTCGTCACGGTGAAGGCCGAGAGCTCGGTATTCCCGATGACGGTGACGGGCACGACGGGTCCGCCGACAGCGAACCTCAATGCGACGTTCTCGCTGCGCCCGCAGGACCAGGGAACGCCGCAGAACGTCTACAAGTTCGCGGTCGCGCCGATCACCGTCACGATGCCCCTGCTGAAGAGCAGCCCCGATGAAGAACCGCTGGTTCTCGGCTACGCGAAGGCGTCCGCGAGCAGCGGCTTTCGCAAGCGGGCGAAGGCCGACGCGTCGATTCCGTGCGTGCTTGCGCAGTTGAACGGCGCGGGGCAGCTGCAGCAGGTCTCGGCCTCGAGCCTCCAGGCTTTCGTCACCGGCGTGCTCGGCTCCGCGAGCCAGTCCGTGTCGATCGTGAACAACGTCGCGACGGCGCAGATCGGCGGCGCGACGTTCTACCTCAGCTACGGCACCAGCCCGCAGCAGATGCTCACCGCCGGCAACAACCAGCCGGTGAGGACGATTCCGGCGCAGATCGAATGCCGTCCCTCGCCGCCGGACAACGGTTGGTGGTGGAACAAGGCCGAGGGGGGGCGCGGCTACTCGATCGAGACGCAGGGCAACCGCATCTTCTACGCGGCCTATCTCTACGACGACTCGGGGCGCGCGCAGTGGCTCACGGCGAGCGGCAACACGTCGATCGACGGCTCGTACTTCACCGGCGAGCTGAACAAGTTCACCGGCGGGCAGACGCTCGGCGGCACCTTCCGTGCACCGAACGCCGCGCAGGCTTCGGGGGCCATCACGCTGGCGTTCACCGACCCGGCGAAGGGCACGATGGTGTGGCCCGGCGGCACGGTGTCGATCGAGCGCTTCGCCTTCACGCCCGCGGGCCTCAACGTCCCGGCGCGCACCAACCAGCCGGAGAGCGGCTGGTGGTGGAACCCGCAGGAGAGCGGACGCGGCTTCTTCATGGAGTGGCAGGGCGACAGCGCCGACATCGCCGGGTACATGTACGACGATGCGGGCAACGCCGTCTGGTACCTCACGCTGCTGCCGGTGCCGAACGTGCGCAGCTACACGGGCAATTGGGTGCTCTTCGCCAATGGCCAGACGCTGACCGGAGCCTTCAAGCCCGCGACGCCGGTCAACGCCAACGTGGCGCCCGTGACGATCCAGTTCAACAGCGCGACCACGGCGACGATGACCTTGCCCAACGGACGCACGACGCAACTCACGCGGTTGAGGTTCTAGGCCATGACGAATCGATCCTTCCTCCGCCATGCGGGCGCCGTGCTCCTGCTCGCCGCAACCTCGCTCGCCGCGCAGGCACAGCTCACGCCGGTGAAGACCCTCGACCTGGGCGTCTTCCACGGCTGCTCGCTCGCCGACAGCGGCGCGGTCTCCTGCTGGGGCGCGAACAACGCCGGCCAGATCGGCGACGGCACCACGGGCATCGACCGCACCTTCCCTGTCGCGGTGACCACCGCTGCGCGCATCGGCGTGGGATCGGTGCACGCGTGCCTGCTCACGCCGACGGGTGCGCCGCGCTGCTGGGGCTTCAACAGCTCCGGGCAGCTTGGCGACGGCACCTTCACCGACCGCGCCACGCCCACGGATGCGACGGGCTTCCCCGGCACCTATCGCCTGATCAAGGGCGGCGGCGGGCACACGTGCGCGGTCACCACCGCGGGCGGCGTGCGCTGCTCCGGTTTCAATGGCGCGGGGCAGCTCGGCGACGGCACCATCGACAGCAAGAACACGTCGGTACCGGTCACCGATCTCACGAGCGGCGTCGTGGACCTTCAGGTCGCCTACGAGCACAACTGCGTGCTCACGTCGGCGGGCGGGGTGCGATGCTGGGGCAACAACACCTACGGGCAGCTGGGCGACGGCACCACGACCAACCGCCCCACGCCCATCACGCCAAGCGGCCTCGGATCCGGCGTGGCCTCCGTCACGACGCGCGGCTACCACACGTGCGCGCTCAAGACCGGCGGCGCGGTGCTGTGCTGGGGCCGCAACGACTTCGGGCAGCTGGGTGACGGCACGCTCGTGAATCGCCCGACGCCTGTCAACGTCACGGGCCCCGTGGTCGGAAGCCTCTCGGTCGCGGCGGGCTCGTACCACACGTGCGTGCGCACACCCGAATCCGGCGTGCTCTGCTGGGGCTTCAACCTGCAGGGACAGCTCGGCGACGGTACCCGCACCAACACCTCGCGGCCGATCGCGGTGGCGCAGCTCTCGAGCGGCGTCACGGATATCGCCGGAGGCGTCTACGCCACGTGCGTGATCGTCACCGATGGCGGGGTGCGCTGCTGGGGCGACAACGCCAACGGCCTGCTCGGCGTCGGCAACCTCGCGGCGCGTCCGACGCAGGCGGCGGTTCGCGGCGCGGGCGGCAGCGGACTGCTCGATCTCACGCAGGGCGACGGCGTCTCGCTGCCGGCGGTCCTGGCCACGGCCGTCAACATCCTCGCCACGGGCAACGTCTCGGGCGCGCAGTCGCGCGTGAACGCGACCATCGGCATCCGCCCCGAGGACCAGGGCACGGCGCAGAACGTGTACGTCTATGCCCTCGTGCCCGCGAGCCGCGTGACCTCGCTGCTCACGAAAGGCGGCGACGCCGACGAACCGCCGCCCGCCCTCGCGAAATCGGCCGCCGACGGCAAGGACACCGCGGTCGCGTGCGTGCTCGCACAGCTCACCGCCGGCGGCCAGTTGCAGCAGGTGAGCGCTTCCGGCCTGCAGGCGCTCGTGACGGGCATCGTCAACAGCGCGACGGCGAGCGTCACGGTGCTGAACGGCGTCACGACCGCGACCATCGCGGGCGCGACGATCTTCACGGGCTACGGCACCAGCGCGGCGGCGATGTTCGGCAACGCCACGGGTTCGAGCGTGGCCACGATTCCGGGCCAGGTCGAGTGCAGGCCGCAGGCGCCGCAGAAGGGCTGGTGGTGGAATCCGGCCGAAGGCGGGCGCGGCTTCTCGATGGAAACTCGCGGCGATCGGCTCTTCTTCGCGGCCTTCCTCTACGACACCGACGGCCGCGCAAGCTGGTACGTGGCCGCAGGGCGCACGACGCTGGACGGCTCTTCGTTCAGCGCGCCGCTCATCAAGGTGACGGGCGGGCAGACCCTGGGCGGCGCCTATCCCACGAGAGGCCGGCAAACTTCGGAGGCGGGCGTGCTGACCCTGGCGTTCAACAGCGCGACGCAGGGCACGATCGTCTGGCCGGGCGGCCTCGTGCCGATCCAGCGCTTCGCGTTCGCGCCCGAGGGCCTCACGGCGCCGCCGCAGGCGGGCGTGCCCGAGAGCGGATGGTGGTGGAATCCCGCCGAGGACGGACGCGGCTTCTTCATCGAGTTCCAGAACGGGTCCGTGGACATCGCCGGCTACATGTACGACGAGGCCGGCAATCCCATCTGGTACCTCACGATGCAGCCCACGGCGAATCCGAAGAGCTGGTCGGGAAGCTGGTGGCAGTTCGCGAACGGGCAGACGCTCACCGGAGCGTTCAGGCAGAACACCCGCCTCGCCGACGTGGCGCCGCTTTCGCTCACCTTCGATTCCGCGACCACGGCGACGCTCACGCTGCCCAACGGCCGCTCGACGCGCTTGATCCGGTACGAGTTCTAGGAACGACGATGACGAACCTCATTCGCTGGATGGGAGCCTGTGCGGCGCTGGCCGTGGCACCTGCATTCGCCCAGGCACCGGCCGCCGCCGAGATCGTGAGCGTGGAGGGCAAGGGCGAGTACCGCGAGGCGGCACAGGCCTCGTGGAACGCCGCGAAGACGAAGCAGGGCCTCTTCCCATCGAACTTCGTGCGCACGCTCGACCTCTCGCGCATGGCGATCCTGTTCGCGGACCGTACGCAGATGCGCCTCGCACCCAACAGCCTGCTGCAGATCAAGGAGGCAGGGAAGGGCCCGGACGCGAAGACCACGGTGAATCTCAATGCGGGGCGCTCGTGGATGCAATCGAAGAGCGCGCCGCAGAACCTGCGCGTGGAAACGCCCACGGCGGTGGCGGCGATTCGCGGCACGGATTGGGAGATGGCCGTCGAGCCCGATGGACGTTCGACGCTTTCGGTCTTCAGCGGCGAGGTGGATCTCTCGAACGAGTTCGGCTCGGTGAACGTGCGCCGCGGCGAGCAGGCCGTGGCGGAGAAGGGCAAGGCGCCGGTGAAGCTGCAGGTCGTCGTGTCGCGCGACCGCATCCAGTGGGTGTCGTCGGTGACGGTCGATCCGGAACGCTATGCCGGCACGCGCGGGCTCGACCTGCCCGCGGCCTACGCCAAGGTGCAGCGCGACATCGAGCAGCCCGGCACGCCGCCGGAAGCGTTCCTGCTCTACGCGGACTTCGAGGCGTATCGCGGTGATCTCGGTCGCGCAGAACGCGTGTTGCAGGCCGGCCTCGGGAAATTCCCCGGCGATGCGCGTCTCGCGGCCGCATCCGCACGCCTAGCGATGCTTGCGGGCGAAGGTCCGAAGGCGCTGGCGCTCGCACGACAAGCGGTACAGTCGGCACCCAGTTCCGTCGAGGCAGCGTTGGCCCTCGGCGACGCGGCGCGGCTGGAAGGCCTCGCGCGTGAATCGGCGGATGCCTACCAGCGCGCCATCGACCTCGCGGTGGGTGACGCACGCGGCTGGCATGGACTCGGCGTGCTCGAAGCCGAGCGCGACAACCTGCGCCGCGGGCGCTCGCTGCTCGCGAAAGCCATCACGCTCGATCCCAACCGGGCCGAGACCTATTCGGAATCGGGAACGGCGGCGACCTCTGCGGCCGCCTATGCCGAAGCCCGTTCGGCGTTCGATCGCGCACTCGCGATGCAGCCCGAGAACTACGTCGCGTGGACCGGGCAGGGCATCCTCGAGCTTCGCACCGGCAATGTCGATGCCGCCATCGAGGCGCTGCTGAAGGCCACGCTGATCGAGCCGCGTTATTCGCGCGGCCATGTCTATCTCGCAGTGGCGTACTACCAGGCCGAGCGAAAGGGCCCGGCGCTGGACGAGTTGAAGCGCGCCGCGGAGACCGATCCCAACGATCCGCTGCCCCACATCCTCGCCGCGCAGATCCGCATCGATGCGATCGAGCCCGCCGCCGCGGCCGCCGAAGCGGGCGAGGCGTTGAAGCGCATTCCGTATCTCAAGTCGCTCGATGCCATCGGCGACAACCAGAAGGGCATCGCGAACGTCGGCTCCGCGCTCGCGTTCATGGGCCTCGAGGATTGGTCGCGCGGCGCGGCGCACGATTCCTACATCCCGTTCTGGGGGGCGAGCCATCTCTTCCTCGCCGATCGCTATCCAGGTGCGTTCGACCGGCGCTCGGAGCTGATGCAGGGCTTCCTCTCCGAGCCGCTGTCGTTCGGTGCTTCCAACCGCTTCCAGGCGCTGGTGCCCGCGCCGGGCCACCACGCGACCGCGTCGCTGCGGGTGAACCAGAGCGACGACGTCTCGCTGGTGGAGCCGGTGCTCACCGCCAACGGGCTTTCCACGGCGGGGTCGATGCCGTTCTCGTATTTCGTCGAAGGCATCGGCACGCGGATCGAGCCCGGCAACACGGACTTCGACGCGACCGCGAAGACCTTCACCGTGGCGCTCGGGGCCAAGCCCACGAGCGAGCTCTCGCTCTTCCTCTACGCCAACCGCCTCGACGCCGACGTGGAGCTCGGCAAGCGCGACGCCACGGGCGAGTTCGGGAAGATCGACGGCTACGCGAGCCGCATCGACATCGGCGCGCGCTACTCGCCGAGCGCCAACGTCGCCTGGTGGGTGAAGGCGGGCGCGGGCAAGGAAGATTCCGACTACGACACGCGCGGCTTCGTGGAGCTGCCAGGCCAGGCGCTCGAGCGGCTTTCGGCGTTCAAGACGAAGCCCGAAGCGCGCGACGCGGCGCTGCGCCAGACCTGGCGCGTTCGCGACGCGATGGAGATCACCTGGGGCGCCGAGTACTCGCGACGCGAAGAGCCCAAGACGCTGGTGCGCGATACGGGCCTGCACTTCGTGGGAGCCACCGTCCCGCAGGAGTCGCTCGACCAGACCGACATCGACCGCATGAAGTCGGTGTATGCGATCGGCCGCTTCGGCAAGGGAGCGTTCGTCGCGGACATCGGCCTGGGCTGGCGCGACTACACCAAGGACCGCGACATCCTCGTGATGCAGCCCCAGGGCAACACGCCGTTCGAGGAACACTACAAAGTGCGCGGTACCGATCCGATGGGCGGCTTCGTGTGGAAGCCGTTCGACGGCCAGACGCTGCGGGCCGCGTGCCGCCGCTGGGTGCGGCCGGTGGCGCTCGATACGCTGATGCCCGTGGCCATCGCCGGCATTCCGCTCGAGGACCAACTCGTCTTCGCCGGCGGGACGCTCCGCCAATGCCGCGCGCAATGGGAGTGGGCGATCTCCGAGCGCTCGTTCTTCAACGCGCACTACGAGGAATCGCGCATCCAGAACCTCGTCTCGCCGCTGGACGGCATCCTCAACACGCGCACCGACATCACCAACCTCGACCGCCTGAGGAACCGCGTGCTGACACCGCCCGGCCGTCCCGACGAGCTCGAGGACACGCCGGTCTACGCCGAGGGCCTCGCCAAGCGCACGCATGCAGCGTACGAACGCATCCTCGGCGCGGGCTTCGCGGCGCGGGCGCACTACACGTACACCGACAGCGAGAACACGGACCCGCTCTTCCCGGGGCGCAAGATCCCGTGGCTCGCGCGCCACCATGCGGACCTGGGCCTCACGTGGGCGCCGGGGCGTCACATCTTCGTGACGCTGCAGGCCGCGTGGCGAAGCCAGCGCTACTCCGACGAGGCGAACTTCGTGCCGGTGCCGCAGGGCTGGGACGCGCGCTTCAACGTCTTCATGGAGAGCCCGGACAAGCGCTGGGCGGTGGAGGTCTACGGCTTCAACCTCGCGAAGAAGGAACAATCGGACGTGTTCGGTGCCGTCGCGAGCTGGCGCTTCTGAGGCGCTGCGCCGGGGCTTCGCCTCGGCGTACGCGTTCCTCCGCACCCCCTCGGGCGAGCGCGCGGCGCCGCTGTCGTGGCGCATCACGGGCACGATCGCCGCCGCGGTCTTCGCGGTGTTCGCGGCCATCGCGCTCACGGACTGGGGCCGGTCGATGGAGCGGAAGGGCTTCGACGATCTCACGGTCGTCTCCGCGACGCCGCAGCAGCTCCCGATCACGATCATCGGCGTCGACGACGCCTCGCTCGCCGAAGTGGGCCGGCAGCTCCCGTGGCCGCGCAGCACGCATGCGAAGCTCATCAAGGCGCTGAACGAGGCGGGGGCGATGGTCATCGTCTTCGACATGCTCTTCGACGTGCCGTCGGCCAACGAGGCGGAGGATCGCGAGCTGGCCGCGGCGATCGCCGAAGCCGGGAACGTGGTCATCGCCGCCCAGCAGACGTTCCAGGAAAGCGCCTACTTTCGCCAATGGACGCGCACGGATCCGCTGCCCATCCTGCGCGCCGCGGGACCCGGCGTGGGCCTCGCGAACGTGACCCGCGACCGCGACTCCGTCGTGCGCGACCTGCCCGAGGGCCAGGACGCGCTGTGGCGCGAGATCGTGCGGCGGGCGAACGTCGTCCGCCCGGGCCTGCTCGCCGAGCCGCGCGACCTCACGGGGACGCTGATCCGCTACTCGCACATGAGGGAGGACGGGGCCTATCCCTACGTGTCGTACTACCAGGCGCTCGATCCCGCGCAGTTCCTGCCGAAGGGGGCGTTCCAGGACCAGATCGTCCTCGTGGGTCTCCGGCTCACCGCGTCGGTGGGGACCGAGCTCACGATGAACGACATGTTCGCCACGCCGTTCACGTCCACCACCGGCCTCGTCACGCCGGGCGTGGAGCTGCACGCGCATGTCCTGGAGAGCGCGATCACGGGCCGTGCCGTGACGCCGCTGCCGTTGTGGATCCAGCTCACGGTGCTCGCGATCGTCTCCGCGCTTTCGTCGGTGCTGATGCGCCGGTGGCGCCCGATCTTGAGTGTCGTGACCGGGTTGGCACTCGCGGCGCTCGTGATCGGCCCCGCGTACTGGATCTTCGCCACGAAGTCGCTGTGGCTTCCCGGCATCGGCATCCTCTCGGCCATCGCGGCGTCGTACCTCGTCTACGGGGCGATGGGCTTCCTCGAGGAGCGGCAGCGCCGTTCGTACATCAAGCGCGCCTTCGCGCTCTACGTGGCGCCCGAGGTCGTGGACCACATGCTGGCGCAGCCGGGCCGCCTCACGTTCGGCGGCGAGCGCAAGACCATCACCGTGCTCTTCACCGACCTCGCCGGCTTCACGACCATCAGCGAGAAGCACGGGCCGGAGGTGGTCTCGCGGGTGCTGAAGCAGCACTTCACGCGCGCCAAGGCGATCGTGCGGAACCGGCGCGGCACCCTGGTGCAGTTCATCGGCGATGCGTTGATGGCGATCTGGGGCGCGCCGCTGGACGATCCCGACCACGCGGCCAACGCGTGCCTCGCCGCGCGCGAGATGCAGGCCGACATCGAGGCGCTGCGCGCGGAGCTCGTGGCGCAGGGGCTGCCGGAGATCCGCATGCGCATCGGCATCCACACCTGCGAGGCGATGGTCGGCAACTTCGGCTCCGAGGACCACTTCTACTACACGGCGCTCGGCGACGGCGTGAACCTCGCGGCGCGGCTCGAGGGCGCGAACAAGATCTTCGGCTCGGGAATCCTCGTGAGCGGTGCGACGATCGCGCGCATCCCGCCCGGCTCGCCGCTGCGACCGCTCGCCAGCGTGATCGTGAAGGGCAAGAGCGAGCCCGTGGACGTGTTCACGTTCGACGAGGATCGGCAGGTTTGCGAGCTCACGGTCCGGGGCCTCGAGGCCTTCGTGAAACGGGACTGGGAGGAGGCGCATCGCGCGTTCGAGGCGATCTTCGCCCTGCGATCCGAGGACCTCGTGGCGCAGCGCTACCTGGGACGGATCGCGCTGCTGCGGTCTGCGCCGCCGGACGAGGGCTGGACGCCCGCGGAGGCGCTGGACAAGATGTAAACGAACTGGGCGGGGTTTCGAAGGTTCGGACGCCGCTTTTTATGGGGAGGATGGGGAGGAAAGGCGGAGGAAGGAGAGGAAAGCAATACGGGGTCATGCCGTGGAGGTGATTGCCATTGCCGCGCTTAAATCAACAGTCCTTGGTTTTCCTCTCCTTCCTCCGCCTTTCCTCCCCATCCTCCCCTTTCAATCCAGCCTTTGATTCACCGATCCCGCCAATCCAAGCTCCGGGTTTTTCTCTGTGTCCTCTGTGATTCCTCTGTGTCCTCTGTGATCCCATTGGGCGCCGCGACCAACCCGCACCACGAGCCACGCGGCGAACGCGACAACCGCGACGATCACCAGGCCTTCTCCGGCGCGCTGCTGCGAATCGGTGAGGTACGCGAGGCAGAGGCGCGTCTCGGCATCCTGGTAGACCAAGCCCACGGTCGCGGCCATCCACGTGAAGTTGCCGACGAAGAAGGCCTCGAGCACGAGCGGCGAGCGGCGGGATGAACTGCGCAGCGCCAAGCCGGCCGCCGCGAGGCTCGCGAACTTCGCGGCATTCATCGCCGGGCTAGCGACCGCGGCATCGAGCGCCGCCGGGATCATCCAGAAGGCCGTCACCAGGCCCGCGAAGAGCCAGCCGGCGAGGCCGAAGGCGTCGAAGCGCGCGATCGCCGCGTGCACTCGCGCAGGCGCGAAACCGGCGAGATACGCACCGGCGGCGACGATGAGCGGAATCTCGATCAACATGTGGCGCGCCATGTCCGCTTCGAGCCAGGTGAAGGGGTTCATAGCGTCGAGGCGAAGGCGAGGGCTTCGCGGTGCCGTTCCATGTCGAAGATCGCGACCAGCTTGCCCTCGGGCGTCACGACGTGGATCGCGGCGTTGTGCGCGTAGCCGCCGACGCCATCCGGGATCACCACGACGCCGCTCTCCCGCAGGAGCGAGCCCAGCGCCGCATCGCTCACGGGCACGCCCACGGTCCACAACGCCGGGTCGGCGCGAAAGCGTTTCGCGTACTTCGAGAGCTCAACCGGGGTGTCGTAGGCGCGGTCGAAGGAGAGGCTCGCGAAGCGAACGCCCTTCGTGCCGGAGGCTTGCACGGACGCCTGGAGCTGCTGCAGCTCCGTGCCGAGGGACAGGCATGCGGAAGGGCAGCGCGTGTAGACGAAGGTGACGAGCCACGCGCGCGTCGCAGGATCGGCATTCCAGAGCGTGCGGCGTTGCCCGGCGGCATCGACGATCTCCACGGGCGAGAGCGGCATCGCGACCTCGGCCACGCGGATCCTGCGCGCGTCCTCGGCGGTGAAGGCGCGGAAGCCCAGGGTGAGGGAGGACGCGGCCGCGAAGGCCGCACCCAGGAGGAGGCCCGCGGCGGCCAGCGTGGGAAGCATCGGCCGCGCGGCGCTCATTTCATCGCGGCGAGCTCCGCGTCGCCTTTCCACGGTTCGGTGCGCGCCGTGGTCTCGGTGCGCGCGGCGGCCACGATGTCGGCTCCGACGGGCGGAGCCGCGTTGCCCCACTGCTTGCGCACGTAGCTCGCCACCGCGGCGATCTCCGCGTCGTTCAGCTGGTCCTTGAACGGCGGCATGGCGCCGTTGTATGCCGTGCCCTTCACGGTGAGCGTCCCCTGCACGCCGTGCAGCACGATCTTCGCGATCAGCTCGGGCTTGCCCGTGACCCATTCCGATCCGCCGAGCGGTGGGAACACGGCCGGCAGGCCCGCGCCGTTCGCCTGGTGGCAGGCAACGCAGCGCGCGCTGTAGATCGCGGCGCCGTCGAGGGCCGCACCCGGCGCCGGGGCGGCCTTGGCCATGAGGTCCTTCATCGTGCGGCCATCGCCATACTCGGGGGGCGTGACCGCGGCGTCGGAGGCGAGGATGTAGAAGATCCCGAAGATGACCATGCTCGCGATCAGGATGAGGATCGGGATCGGGATCGCCATGGACTGCTCGTGGGGATCGGAGTGCTCGCGTTGTTCCTGCGCCGAGATGTTGTTGGGGTCCATGGGGCCTCCTCAGCGCTTCGTTTCGGCGGGTGCGTCGATCGCGGGATACGTGCGGTCGAGCGCGATGAGGTAGTTGGCGAGGTCGAGCGCGCGGGGCTGCGCGACGACGACCTTGCCCGGCGGGGCGAAGTCGGGCGGCAAGCTCAACACTCGCTCGCCCGCATCCGCCTTCTCCTTCACGTCGAAGAGGAAGCCGTAGGGCGGCATGATGCTGCCCGGCACGTAGGCCCTCGGCTGGTAGAGGTGGCCCAGGTGCCAGTCGAGGCTCGGCTGGCGCGCGCCGATATTCAGGAGGTCCGGGCCGGTTCGCATCGTGCCCAGCAGGTGCGGCTTGTCGTAGTAGTAATCGGCCGCCACGGAGGGCCGGCCCCAGCCGCGCTCGCCGTCGGGCGCCTGGCGCCGGTCGCGGGGCTGTTGCGAGTGGCAGTACACGCATCCCTGGCGGATGTACTCCTCGCGCCCGCGTAGCTGCGACGTGGTGTACGGCTTCAATCCCTTGGGCGGTTTCACGTCCTTCAGCTGCACGTAGGGGATCGCGACGAGCAGCGTGCCCGCGACCCCGATCATCACCAGCGCGCCGCCGATCAAGACCTTCTCGCTCTTCATGCGCGCTCTCCCTTCGGTCCGTAGAAGAGCGCGGGCGTGTCGCGCGTCGGCCCCAGCCGCAGCACCATCGCGAGGAAGTGCGCCGCGAAGATGACGTGGGCGAGCGTCATCATGCCGCCGCCGATGCTGCGCGCCTTGAGGTAGGGAAGCGTGAGCGTGACCGAATCCATGAAGGGCCGCGCGGCATCGAGCATCGCAAGGCCCTGGAACCAGCCGCCGAAGGTGAGCGAGACGAAGTAGATGCCGATGCCCAGGACCGAGAGCCAGAAGTGCACGAGGATCAGCTTCGGGTAAGGCCATTCGCGCTGCATCACCCGCGGCATCACGAAGTACATGCCCCCGAAGAACGCCATCGCCACGAACCCGTAGAGGCCCAGGTGCGCGTGGCCGACGGTGTAGTGGGTGAAATGCGCAATGGTGTTCACGGCGCGCAGCGCCTCGAACGAACCCTGCACCGAGCTCGCCACGTACATGAGGCCGCCGAACGCGAGGAAGCGTAGCGTCGGCGAGTGGATCAGCATGCGGTTCTTGCCGCGCATCGTGTAGAACTGGTTCACCGCGAAGGCGAACACCGGGATCACCATCATCATGCTCTGCACGATGGAGAGCGTGATGAGCCAGCTCGGCACCGGCGAGCCGATCAAGTGGTGCGCCCCGACCTGGCCGTAGAAGAACGCGAGCGTCCAGAAGCCGAGGATCGACAGCGCATACGACTTTACCGGCGTGCCCATCACCTTCGGCAGGAAGTAGTAGATGGTGGCGAGCGCCAGCGGTGTGTAGAACAGGCCCAGCACGTTGTGGCCGTACCACCAGTTCATCGCCGCCTGCTGCACGCCGAAGTGCACGCCGGGAATGTTGCCGACGAAGAAGAGGATCGGGAACCAGAAGAGCGCGGCACCCATGTACCAGACGGACACATAGAGGTGCTCCACCTTGCGTTGCCGCAGCGTGAGGACCAGCGGGATGGCCACGAACGCTCCGCCCACGACGAGCAGGATGTCCACCTGCCAGGGCATCTCCAGCCATTCCATGCCGTCGGAGAAGCCCGCGCCGATGGCGCCCAGCCCCGCGATGAGGCCCGCGTTCCAGAGGATGGCGCCCAGCAGCGCGAAGTTGCCGCCCACGAGCGTGGTCTTCAGCAGGCGCGGCAGCAGCCACACCGCGAGCCCGAGGCCCGCCATCGGCAGGAAGCCGTAGGCCAGCGCGTTCAGGTGCAGCGTGCGGATGCGCCCGAACGTGAGCCACTCGTAGGCGCCGAGCCAGTCGGGCTCGTGCAGCTTGATGGATGCCGTGAGGCCGGCGAACGACGCGGCGAGCAGCCACACGATCGCGCAGCACATGAAGACGAAGGTGATGGTGTTGGACGAGCGGTCGGCCGCTGCCCGGGCAGCGAGCTCGTTCGCGTCCGGCGTGTGGGCGCCCTCGGCCCCGGCGTCGTGCTCCAGCGCTCGGCGGGCCTCGGGGCTCGCGGCCGGATCCTCGGGCCTGCCGATCTCGTTGGGCGCGAAGATCACCTCGGCGCCCTTCGAATCGGGGTCGAACCAGCCGCGGAGCATCGCGACGATGAAGAACACCAGCGCGACGATCGCGATGATGAATGCCGACAGCAGGATGATGACCGCCATGATTCCCCCTTGCACTGTGGGGACCATTTTGTACTTTTTTCATTACGGGGGTTGGGCGGCGCATACTTCGCCCGAGAATTCCGGGAGAAGCCCATGGACGCCGTCACGACCGACAAAGCACCGGAGCCCCGCCCCTCGACACGGCTGATGGACACGCTCATCCGGGCGGGCCTGCTCGTCGCGCTGGCGATGCTCTGCTACCGGATCTTCGCGCCCTTCCTCACGCTGATGGTCTGGGCGGTGATCCTCGCGATCACGATGTATCCGATCCACCAGGTGCTGGCCGCGCGGCTGCGCGGGCGCCAGGGCCTCTCCTCCACGCTGATGGTGCTGCTGGCCTTCGTGGTGCTCATCGTGCCGACGGCCGTGCTCATGAGCTCGCTCGGCGACTCGGTGCACCAGCTCATCTCGAAGGTGCAGGACCACAGCATCGAGGTCCCGAGGCCGCCCGACTTCATCGCGGGCTGGCCTTTTGTCGGCGAGAAGATCCACGGAACGTGGACCCGGGCGCACGACGATCCGAAGGCCTTCGTGGAGAGCCTGCAGCCGAAGATCGGCGAGCTCGCGAAGACGGTGCTCGGATTCGTCGGCGGCATCGCGACCGGATTGCTGCAGTTCCTCGGGGCCCTCATCGTCGCGGGCATCATCATGGCGTACGGCCAGTCGGGTGGAACCAGCAGCGAGCGGATCTTCGAGCGCGTCGTGGGCGGCGGGCGCGGCGCGGAGTTCACGCGCCTGTGCACCGCGACCATCCGCGCCGTGGCGCAGGGGGTGATCGGCGTCGCGTTCATCCAGGCGATCATCGTCGGGCTGTGCCTGCTGGTCGCGGGCGTTCCCTGGGCCGGCGTGCTGGCGCTGGTGGTGCTGGTGCTCGGCATCGCGCAGGTGCCCGCGCTCATCGTCACGCTGCCGGCGATCGGCTGGATCTGGTGGCGGGGCGACTACGGCACGCTCGAAGCGTCGCTCTACACGGCGCTGATCTTCGTCTCGGGAATGGCCGACAACGTGTTGAAGCCGCTGATGCTGGGCCGCGGAGTCGATGCGCCCATGCCGGTGATCCTCATCGGCGCGCTGGGCGGCATGGCCGCCGCGGGAATCCTCGGGATGTTCGTGGGCGCCGTGCTGCTGGCGCTCGGCTACCAGATCTTCATGGGCTGGGTCGCCGCGAACCGCGACGGGGCCTGATTAGCTGGTGCAGTCGAGGTAGAGCGTGCGGTGCTCGTAGGCCGAAGCGGTCTTGGCGAAGCCGCCGCAGATGTAGGCGACCTCGAGCTGCTTGCGCGCGCCCGGCGCCGGATCGCCGCAGATGGAATTCTCCACCTCCACGCTCGCCGTCATGCGCCCGTTCACGCGGCGCGAGAGCCAGCCCAGGGCGTTGCAGCTCTTCTTCTCGGAGCCATACACGGCGCTGGAGATCGTGATCGGCCCGCTCGGGCCCGGCCTCGGCGGCGCGACGATGACCTGCGGGGGCGGCTGCACCGAGACGCCGCGCTTCTGCGCCTCGGCGAGGCCTTCGCGGAATCCCTGCGAGTAGCCTTCCTTGAAGCCGGACTTGTAGGCGTCGCTGGTCTCGTCGACGTACACCGGCCGCGATTGCGCGGCGAGGTCACCGCAAGAGAGCAGGGCGAAGGCGAGCAGGGTTTTTCTCACGGCAATCTCCACGGGATTGTCATTGGGGAAGCGCGTACATCCTCGCGCTTTCGGGGTTTTTCGAGAGGGCCCGGGCGCGTTCGCGCTCGGCATCGGAGCGCTGGCCGGACCGGTCCATCGCCTCGGCGAGAACCCAGCGGGCTTCGGCCGTATCCCAGCCGTTCGCGACCTGCGTGGCGAGGATGGGAACCGCGCGCTTCGGCTGCCCGGAGAGGATCCAGGCCTTGGCGAGACCGACGGCGGATTCGCCGTAAGGACGCACGCGGAAATTGGACTCGGCGAGCGTGATCGCGCGAGGCGCGTCGACTGGATGCACGAGGAAGTGGTCGAGCGCGTGGCCCGCGGCAGCCTCCGGAAATTCCGACAGCCGGCGCTCGTACAGGGCCCGTGCCTGGGCGGACAGTTCACGCGCTTTTTCTTCTTGGCCCTGGGCGTGCTCGATCGCGGCGAGCGCGTCCATGAACTCCGGAGCGCGCGTGCGCTCGACGATCGATCGATAGAGCGTGGCCGCCGCATTGTTGTCGCCGCGGAAGTGCGTCACCTCCGCGATGTGCTCTTCCACGAGCCACCAGCCCGGCAGCGCTTCTTCGGCGCGGCGGTAGAGCGCGAGTGCTTCGTCGTAGCGGCCACGCTCGAGCGCGACCAGCCCGCGCTGCAGCTTGTACCAGGCCTTCTGCGTCGCGGAGACGCCGTAGTAACGCGATTCGGCCGCCTCGAGCAACGCCGCGGCCTCGCCGGGCGCGCCCAGGGACTTGCGCAGCAGGGCCAGGCGCGTGAAGTGTTGCGAGCCGCCGAGCTGGTTCACGAGCGCGCGGTAGGTTTCCTCGGCGTCGCGGTAGCGGCCCGAGTACATCGCGATGTCCGCGCGCAGGGCCGCCATGTCGGGCGCCGACGTGCCGGCGGGACAGGTGTCGAGCGCCGCGGCGGTTTGCTTCAGGCGGTGCAGCGTGAAGTGGAGGCGGGCGCGCGCGAGGCAGAACGAAGCCGTGGGCACGCGGGCGCCGGGCTGCGCGTCGAGGAGGAGCTCGGCGCGGCGGTAATCCTCGTAGTTGCCCGTGAGGCGTGCGCGCTCGAGGTAGAGCGTGACGACCTCCAGGGGCACCAGTGTGTCGTCGGGCCGCTTCGCGGCGAGGGCTACGCCGTCGGCGATCGCCGCGTCGAGGTTGGCGAGCTCACTCGCATAGGACGGCTTTGCCGCGGCGGGCTTCGCCGCGGGCGCCGTGGATGCGACGGCGGACCGGTCGCAGCCCGCGGTCACGGACAGCACCAGCACCGACAGGGCCGCGGCAAGGCCGCGCCCTGTGCCCGGCCATCTCAAGGATGGCGGTCCCGCAGGTGCGGGAAGGCGAGCGGGAGGATGGTGTTCACCTCGTCTCGCGTCGGGTTGATCACGCCCACGAGCGCGTTCAGCGTGTGGGGCGGTGCCGTGCCGGAGATCCTGAGCAGCGCGGCGGCCAGCAGGCGGTCCACCACGGGATCGTCGAAGCCGCGGCCGTTGGGCCAGCCGCTGGGGGCACCGAGGTCGAACGTGATCACGTCCGGGACGACGACGGGTGCCGCTTGCGCGGCGCAGACCGAGATGTCGACCTGTGCGCTGCTCGCCGGCGGCGTGGCCGTTTCGGTGGAGCAGGGCGTGAGGCCCAGCGCCCGCAGCTGCGGCCCGACCTTGTAGTGGATGTTGCGCAGCGAGTTCGACTGCGCGCCCACCGTGAGCAGGACCGCGAAGTCGCGCGCGTCGTTGACCGGATCGCCCCGGTTCAACGCATCGCGCTGGTTGTTGAACGAGTTGGAGGCGTTGCCGGGGTTCAGCTGCGCGCCGGTCGGCCCCGGTGCGGGCACGGCCGGGTCGCGCGAGAGGAGCGCGGTGGCGAGCGCCGGCTGCCCCGTGCGATCCACTCGCACGTAGCGGTCGGGTGCGTCGCTCTTGAAGCTGAAGTTGCCATTGCTGTCGCTGTCGCCGCCGCAACCCGAGAGCAGGACGGCAACGGCCGGGAGGAAAAGGAAGGAACGCGGAAGGGTCATCATGGCGGTCAGCTCACGAGCCGTGCGGTGGTGGCCCACACGCGCACACGCGGGCGGAAATTGCCCGAGGGAGGCGCCAGGTCGACGTTCGGCATCTCGAAGACGATCGCCGAGACGTTGCGGTTCGCGAACGAGTCGCGCCGCGGCTGGTTGCCGACGAGGCGGAAGGCGCCCACGACGTCGCCGTTCTGCCCGGGCGCGGCGAAGGAGGCGACCAGCGCCGCATAGCCTTCCCCATCGAAGAAGAAGGGATCGTTGCGAAGGCCGGCGAACGCCCGCATGCCCGTGGGCGAGGTGAACACCTCTTCCGTGGGGCCGGAGAAGGTGCCGCCCGCGCCGGGAACATTTTCCAGCTGCAGGCCGCATTCGCCCTTGCCGTTGGTGCCCAGGCGAGCGCGAATCTCCACGTCCGGGACGTTGTCGAACGTTCCGTTGGGCGCCTCGCGGTCGATGTGCAGGGTGTAGAGGACGTTCGGGTCGCAGTAGAAGCTGCCGTCGATGCGGGAGCGCGGCGCGGCGCGGCCGCCGAAGGTGATGGCGGCAACCGTCTTCGCGCCGGACTGCGGCGAGGTGAAGATGAAGACGTCGGCGAGGTCGGCCGCGGGATCCGCATCGGTGCCAGGAGATTCCGCATGGTCTGCGGACATGACGGCTGCGCTCGCCGCGAGCGCGATCGCGGAGGCGAAGGCGCGGGACAAGGTCGTGCGGGACGACGCACTCATGGGGGAATCTCCTAGGGTTTGCGGAGGTGCCACGCCTTCGTTCTGGCGAAGGTCTCTATGCCGTACCTGGACAGGGTCAGGCCGACCCCCGAGTGTCCCACGCCTGACCACGGAAGTGCAGGACTTACGCGGTCGCAGCAATTCCAGTACACCGAGCCCGAATTCACGCCTGCGAGGATCTTCTCGGCGCGCTTGCGGTTGGCGGTGTAGACCCCGGCGGTGAGGCCGTAGTCGGTGTCGTTCATGAGGCGCTGGGCCTCGGCGTCGTCGGCGACGGGCATGAGGCCGATGATCGGGCCGAAGCTCTCCTCGCGCATCACCGCCATCGAGTGGTTCACGTCGACCAGCACCGTGGGCTCGAAGAAGCTGCCCTTGCCGCGCTTGCCGCCGGTGAGGACCTTGGCGCCTTTCTTCTTCGCGTCCGAGACCTGCGCCTCCAGCACCTTCACCTGCGGGGCGCGCGTGAGCGGGGCGATGTACGTCTTGTCGTCCATCGGGTCGCCGGACTTGAAGCCCTTCACCTCCGCAACGAAGGCATCGACGAAGGACTTGAAGACCTTCTGGTGCACGTAGATGCGCTCGACCGAGCAGCAGCTCTGGCCGGTGTTGTAGAACGCGCCATCGGCGATGCCGGCGGCGGCTTTCGCGACATCCACGTCCTCGCACACATACACCGGGTCCTTGCCGCCCAACTCCAGCTGCAGCTTGATCATGCGGCCGCGCACGGCCTCGGCGATCTTCTTGCCCGTGCCGTAAGAGCCGGTGAAGAACACGCCATCGACGGGCTGCTTCAAGAGCGCGGCACCCACGTCGCCCGCGCCGATCAACGGGATGAACACGTCGGCGGGAATGCCGCTCGCGTGAAGCAGGCGCGCGATCTCGAGGCCGGTCATCGCGCTGTACTCGGAAGGCTTGTAGAGAACCGCATTGCCCGCGAGCAGCGCCGGCACGAAGACGTTCGCGCCCACGAAGTAGGGGTAGTTCCACGCCGAGATGTTGGCGACGACGCCCAGGGGTTCCAGCGAGATCCGCTCTTCCGTACCGCCCTGGGTGACCGTCTTCGGGCGCAGCGTCTTCGCCGTCTGCTCGAGGAAGAAGTCGATGCGGGGCAGCAGGCCCTTCAATTCGTTGCGCGATTGCGAGATGGGCTTGCCGACCTCGGTGGTGAGCACCTTCGCGAGGTGTTCCGTTTCCGCGACGATCTTCTCGCGGAAGGCGGAGATGGCGGCGAGGCGCTTCTTCAGCGGGACCTTCGCCCACTTCGCCTGCGCCGCGCGGGCGCGTTCGTATTTCGCCTTGACGCTCTTCGCGTCGTCGGCGTCGAGGGACGCGGCGACCTTGCCCGTCGCCGGGTTCACTACCTTCAACTTCGCCATGATTCCCCTTATGCCGCTTGCGCCAGGACCGGCGACGGCTTCCCTGTCTGCTTGCGCTGCGTGCAGGCGCCCAGGAAGGCGTCGAGCAGCGGCTTCCCATCCATCAACGAGACATCCTTCGGATCCATGAACTCCGGGTGCCACTGCACGCCGACCACGAAGCTGTGGCCCTCCCAGCGCACGGCCTCGACGATCTCGTCCGGATCGCTCTTTGCCTCGACCACGAGGCCCTCGCCCAGCGTCTTGACCGCCTGGTGGTGGATCGTGTTGATGCGGGTGCGCGTGACCTTGGGATACATGCGCGCGAGCCACGTGTCGGGCAGCACGACCAGGTCGTGGAAGTTGTTCTCGTACTTCGCCTCGTCGCGGTGGTGGCCGGCCGAGACCTGCGTGGCAAGGTCCTGGTAGAGCGTGCCGCCGAGGGCCACATTGATGACCTGGCAACCGCGGCAGATTCCGAAGACCGGCTTGCCCTGGTGCACGAACTCGTTGAAGAGCTCGATCTCGTAGCGGTCGCGGATCTTGTCGCCCGACCATGCGGGGCTCATCGGCGTCTCGCCATAGGATTCGGGCGACATGTCGGCGCCGCCCTGGAGCACGAGGCCATCGAGCGAGTTCACGTAGTCCTTCACCGTGATGCCGATGGGCAGGTGAGGCGAGGCGAGGCTGATCTCGGGGATCATGTAGGCGAGCACGCCGCCGGACATCACCCAGTTGGCCGCGGACTGCTCCATGTACTGCACGGTCTTGGTGGGCAGGAAGGTGCGCGACGGATCCGGGTACAGGAGCCGGGCGGAGAGGCCGATCTTCAGGGGGTCCATGGGGTCATTTTGCCGGATTTATCCCTTTTCGACGCCGCTGGACGACAAGGGTTCTTGTGACAGAATGACGGGGTGCCGAAAACGACACGTGTTCCACAAGAGGCCGAACAGGCTCTGTTGCCGCCCGGACCGCTCCTCCTCGCCCTCGAAGGCCGCGCGCCCTGGGAGGCCGGAGCCACCCTCGCCGCCATGCCCTGGCTGCGGAAGGCCGCTTCCGGCGACGGGCACTCCGTCATCGTCTATCCCGGCCTCGTCCTCACGGATACCAGCACGCTTCCCCTGCGCCTCTTCCTGCGCCACATGGGCTTCGACGCCCACGGCTGGGAATTGAAGCGCAACTTCGGCCCGCGCGAGGGCGTGCTGGACGAAAGCATCGAGCGCGTTCTCGCACTGCGGAAGTCCAGCGGGCGGAAGGTGAGCCTCGTGGGCTGGAGCCTGGGCGGCGTGTACGCGCGCGAGATCGCCAAGCGGCTTCCGCGCGACGTGCGCTGCGTGGTCACGCTGGGCTCGCCCTTCACCGGCGACCCGAAGGCCACGAATGCCTGGCGCATCTACGAATTCGCGAGCGGCCACAAGCTGGACGAGCCGGACGTGTTCAAGGAAGTGCGTTCGCCGCCGCCGGTGCCGACCACGTCCATCTTCAGCCGCACCGACGGCATCGTGTCGTGGCAGTGCTCGTACCAGGAGCCGAGCCCGCTCGCGGAGAACATCGAGCTCACCGCGAGCCACGTCGGCATGGGGCTGAACCCCGCCGCCTGGTATGCGATCGCGGACCGGCTCGCGCAACGCGAGGGACGCTGGAAGCCGTTCCATCGCCGCGGCTGGCGGCAGTGGGCCTTCCACGACCCGAAGCGTGCCTAGCGTCTCCGCGAACGGCGTCTCGATCGAGTACGAGACGCTCGGCGACCCTTCGAATCCTTCGATCCTGCTGGTGATGGGCCTGGGCGCGAACATGCGCCTCTGGCCTTCCGCGTTGTGCGAGAAGCTCGCGGCCGCGGGGTTCCACGTCGTGCGCATGGACAACCGCGACGCGGGCCGCTCCACGCAGCTGGACTTCCTCGGCACGCCCAACATCCCGAAGGAAGCGATCAAGTACCTGCTGCGCCTGCCGATCCATTCTCCCTATTCGCTGGACGACATGGCGGCCGACACCGCGGAGTTCATCGATGCGCTGGGGCTCGTGAAGCCGCACGTGATCGGCGCCTCGATGGGCGGGATGATCGTGCAGAACCTCGCGGCGCTGTTCCCGGAGAGGATCTCGACGATGACCTCGGTGATGTCGACGACGGGGAGCCGGAAGCTGCCGAAGCCCGAGCGGCGGGCGTTCAAGGCTTTGCTCTCGCCTCCCGCGAAGCCGGGCGACTACGAGAGCTCGGTGCGCCACCTCATGTTCCTGCTGCGCGTGATCGGCAGCCGGACGCATCCTTCGCCTGAAGCCGAGCTACGCGCCTTCTGCGAGCGCCACGTTTCGCAGGGCTCGAATCCCGCGGGTGCCGCGCGGCAGATCCTGGCGATCGCCTCGGCGGGCGACCGCACCAAGACCGTCGCGAAGATCCGCGTTCCGTCGCTCGTGCTTCATGGCGACGAAGACCCGCTGCTGCGCCCGCCCTGCGGCGCCGACACCGCACGCGTGATTCGCGAGGCGGGTGGTAGCGTGAAGCACGTGGTGGTGAAGGGGATGGGGCACGACTTGCCGACGGTGTTGCACGACGAGTTGGTCGGGCACATCGTCGAGCACATCAAAAGCCAGGGGTCAGACTCCTTTATTCGAGTCGGTTCGGCCGGGCTGATGCCCGGTGACGATTCGAATAAAGGAGTCTGACCCCTGCTTTAGATCGCGTCTGCGAAGAGCTTCTCGAAGTCTGCCTTCGTGCACGGCTTCGGGTTGGTCTGGTGGCAGATGTCGTCGACGGCGATGGCGACGAGCGCCGGAATCTTGTCCTTCGTGACGCCGGCCTCGCCCAGCTTCGCGGGGATGCCGAGGCGCGACTTGAGCGCCGTGAGCCACTGGATGAAGTCCCCGGGGGTCGAGCCGGCGCCACACACCCGCGCAAGCTCCGACATCTTCTCCGCCGCGGCGTCCGCGTTGAAGCGCATCACGTGGTCGATCATGATCGCGTTGGCGAAGCCGTGGTGCATGTCCACCACCGTGCCCAACGCGTGCGCGCAGGAGTGCACGGCACCGAGGTCCTTCTGGAAAGCGATGGCGCCCATCAGCGAGGACATCATCATGTCCGAGCGCGCGGCGATGTCCTTCGGCGACGCGACGGCCTTTTCCAGCGAGCGCGCCGCGAGGCGCGCGCCTTCCAGCGCGATGCCGTCGCAGAGCGGGTGGTACGCGGGCGAGAGATAGCTCTCGACGTTGTGCGTGAGCGCGTCCATGCCCGTGGCCGCAGTCACCTTCGCGGGGAGGTCCAGCGTCAGCTCCGGATCGGCGAACACCGCCTTGGCGAGCAGCGCCGGATTGAAGATCACCTTCTTCACGTGCGTCGTGTCGTGCGAGATCACGCTCGAGCGGCCGACCTCGCTGCCCGTGCCGCTGGTCGTCGGCAGCGCCACGAAGTAGAGCAGGGCGTTCTTGATCGGCAACACCTGCGGGTGGTCCCACGCGTATTGGAGGACATCGCCGTCATGCGTGGCCATGAGTGCCACGGCCTTCGCGACATCGAGCGCCGCGCCTCCGCCAAAGCCGATGATGGAATCCGCCTTGTGGGCGCGCGCCGCGGCGGCACCGGCATCGACCTGCGACTTGGTGGGATTGCCGAAGACGCCGCCGAAGGTCTCGACCTCCAGGCCCTTCAGCGACGCACGGAAGTCCGCAAGGATCGGAAGCGCGGCGAGGCCCTTGTCGGTGACGATGAGCGGGCGCTTGAGCCCGTTGTCGGCGAGGTGCTTGGCCACAAGCGCGCGGGCGCCGGCGCCGAAATGGATGGTGGTGGGAAAGGAGAACTTGTCGATGGACATGGCGGATGGCTGCTATAGGGACGCGATCATCGTACCAGCCCGGCCTCGTATAATTCGCCCATGAGCGCCCTGCGACAGGTTCGAATGCTCACGCGGTATTCCGCGTGGGCCCATGCCCGCCTTTTCAAGGCGCTGGAGTCGCTGCCGGAAGAGGCGCTCGCGCGCGACGGCGGCGGTGCCGGCAGCATCCTGAAGACCCTGAACCACATGCACATCGTGGACCGCATCTGGCAGGCGAACCTCGAAGGCCGGGAGCACGGCTATACGGCGCGCAACACCCCGACGCTGCCGGCGTTCGCGGAGCTCACCGTCGAGCAGCGCAGCATCGACACCTGGTACGTGGATTACGCGGCGGGCCTGAGCGGAGAGAAACTGGGCGAGGTCGTGCCGTTCACGTTCGTCGGAGGCGAAGAAGCCAGGATGGCGCGCGTCGACATGCTGCTGCACATCGTCAACCACAAGACCTACCACCGTGGCTACATCGCGGAGATGCTCTATCGCGACAAGGTGAAGCCGCCGACGATGGATCTCACGGTCTTCCTGCGCGACGTGGAGCCCGACGCCGCCGACGCCTAGCGACTTCGGGCCACGTAATCCGGGCCGGGCGTCAGTCGACGATCGCCTGGTACACGAGGTTCTTGATCATGCGGCGGAAGTAGGGGCGATTCGGGCTCGCCGCCGGCGTCATGAACACCGCCACCAGCTGTTCCTTCGGATCGACCCAGAAGAACGTGCCCGAGTACCCCGCCCACATGAACTCGCCCGCGGAACCGGCCACGCCTGCGACGCCGTCGCCCTGCCGGACCATGAAGCCCAGGCCGAACGTGTAGCCCTTCACGCCCATCAGCAGCTCGCCGGGTTGCAACGGCGTGGCGATGTTGCCTCCGAGCGAGTCGGAGGTCATGAGGCGGACGGTCGTGCGGCTCAGAATGCGGTTGCCGTCGAGCGTGCCGCCGTTCAGCAGCATCTGGCTGAAGCGCAGGTAGTCGCTGGCCGTGGAAACGGCGCCCGCGCCGCCCGAATCGTTCTTCGGTTGCGCGGAGACGTCGAGCAGGGGGAAGCCGCGCGGCGCGAAGCGGTCCTTGTCGAGCGTCTCGGTGACGCGTGGCATCTTCGCGGCCGGGACCCAGAAGCCGGTGTCGACCATCATGAGCGGCTTCGTGATGCGCTCCTCGATCACTTCGGCGAGCCGCTTGCCTGAGGCGGCCTCGACCACGCGCCCGAGAATGTCCACCGACAGGCTGTAGTTCCACGTGGTGCCCGGCTGGAACGCGAGCGGCACGGTGGACATGCGCTCGACCTGCTCGGCCGGCGTCACGCCGCGCGAGTCGTAGTCGAGGTCCTTGCGATAGACGCCCGCTTTCTCCAGGCCTTCCTTCACGGGCGCGTTCTGCGTGATCTCGCCGTACGCGAGCCCCGATGTGTGGCGCAGCAGGTCCTGCACGGTGATCGGACGATCGGCCGGCACCGTCGCGTAGGTGGTCGCGCCCGCGGCGTCCTTGGTCGCGACACTCACCTGCATCTTGTCCCAGCCCGGCAGGTATTTCGACACCGGGTCGGTGAGCTGGATCTTGCCGTCTTCCACCAGCAGCATGGCCGCGACCGAGGTGAGCGGCTTGGTCATCGAGTAGATGCGGAAGATGGAGTCCTCGACCATGGGCTTGCCCGACGCGGTCTGGTTGCCCCAGGCCTTGTGATAGACGAGCTTGCCCTTGCGCGCGACCATCACGACGCCGCCGCGGAAGCTGCCGTCGGCGACCTCCTGCTTCATCACCTTGTCGATCTGCGTGAGCTTGGCTGAGGACATGCCGACGTCCTCCGGCTTCGCGGCCGGCAGCGGGGAGAGTGCCAGGGCGGCCGCGGGAACGAACGCGGCCAGTGCGGTCCACAAGCGCAGGGTGCGGCGGCGAGCGAGCGTTTCCATGTCCATCTCCTCCGGGTTGTTATGGGAGCAGCGGTTCAGCGTGCGGGCGGGATGACTTCCCCACCCTTCACGACAGCGGCGACGGTTTCCAGCACCGTCACGTCCTTCAAGGGATCACCCTTCACGCCAACGAGATCGGCGTAGCGGCCCTTCTCGACGATGCCCACGTCGTCGCGGGCGAGCGCCTGCGAAGCATTCAGCGTGGCCGCTTGAATGGCCTGCAGCGGCGTCATGCCGTACTTCACCATGACCGCGAACTGCTTCGCGTTGTCGCCGTGCGGGTAGATTCCCGCGTCGGTGCCGAACACCATCTTTGCGCCGGCTGCCACCGCCTTGCGGAAGTTCTCGCGCTGCAGGTCGGTGATGTCGCGGTCCTTCTTGAGGTTCTCCTCGAGCACGCCGTTCTTCTTGCCCTCGAGCGCGGTGTACGTGCCGTTGTAGATGTCCATCGAGAGCCAGGCTCCGTGCTGCTTCGCGAGCGCGATGCCCTCGTCGTCGATCAGGCTCGCGTGCTCGATGGTGTTCACGCCGGCGCGGATGGCGTCCTTGATGCCGGAGGTGCCATGCGCATGCGCGGCGACCTGCAGGCCCTGCATCCTCGCTTCCTCGACGATCGTCTTCATCTCGGCGAGGCTCACCTGTTGCTGCCCGGGCTCGGTGTTGCGCGAGAAGACGCCGCCGGTGGCGCAGATCTTGATGACCTGCGCGCCGTACTTGCGGACCGCACGGACACTCTTGCGCGCTTCATCGGGGCTGTCGAAGCTGTAGGGGTTGCTCGCCTTGAACGAGGGCGGGAGGTACGTGCGGTCGCAGTGCCCACCGGTAGAGCCAAATGAATATCCGGCCGTCACGACTCGCGGGCCGATCACTTTTCCGGCCTCGATCGCTTGTCGCAGGCCCACGTCGTTCCAGTCGGAGGCGCCGAGGTTGCGCACGGTGGTGAAGCCGGCGTCCAGCGTGCGGCGCGCCTGCGGCACCATGATCATCGACCAGAAGCGGTCGGTGAACTGGAGGTAGGTGTAGCCGCCATAGGTCGGATCGCTGTCCATGTGCACGTGCATGTCGATGAGGCCGGGCAGCAGCGTGAGGCCGGCGAGATCGATGCGCTTCGCATCGGCGGGTGCGGGTAACTGCGCCTGCGTCTTCACGTCCACGATCTTGCCGTCGCGAACAAGGATCGCGGGCTTCTCGAGATATTTGCCGGCGCGCACGTCGAGAAGACGTTCGGCGGTGATGTAGGTGTCGGCGGCTGCGGCCAGCACGGGCAGCAAGGCGGCCATGCCCGAGATTGCGGCGATGCGGATTTGTCTCACGAATTTTCCCCCTGGAATCGTCATCTTAGCCGGTTGGAGGAAGCGCATCGGTCGTGGTAAACCATGCGTACTCAGGGAGAAAAAAGATCATGCGCAATCTGCTGACGCTTTTCGTCACTTCGTGTTTCCTGCTGTTAACCGCCCAGGCGAGCGCGGGAACCGGCGATCTCGACCCCACGTTCGGCACCGCCGGCATCGCGCGCTTGTCCTACGCGGAAGGCCGCGCGGTCAACGTGATGGGCTCCGTGAAGCTCCATGACGGTCGCATCGCGGTCGTGGGCGACATGGCCTCGCCGGTCGACGGCCTGCAGCACGTCGTCTTCTCGCGCCTCAACAGCGACGGCACCTTCGATGCCACGTTCGGAGACGCGGGCTGGGTCACGATGCCGGCGCCGATGACCGACGGGTGGCCGAGCACCAATCTTTCCTGCACCGCGACGGGCATCGCGCGCGGCGGGTCCTCGATCGTCGCGCTGGCCTCCTGTGGCGGCCGCATCGGGCTCTTCTCCATCACTCCCGATGGCACGCCGACCAGCGGCTTCGGGCCCTGGGGCGCGGGCTGGCGCATCGACGATGCGGGCGTGCTGACGGCGCGCGCCGTCGCCGTCGATTCGCAGGGGCGGATCATCATCGGCGGCAGCCGCCGCCAGACGCCCACGGGGACTTCGAACGCGTTCATGCGGCGCTTCCTCCCCAACGGAACGCCGGATGCGAGCTTCGGCAATCAATTCAGCACCCCGGGCCTTTCGACCCAATCCCTGGCCGTGGGCGACGATGAGCTGCTCGCCCTCGCGGTGGATGCCACGGATCGCATCGTCGGCGTCGGCTACGGCACGGCGAGCCTGGGCGCCCCGCGCGTCATGATCGCGACGCGCTTCCAGGCCAACGGCCAGGTCGGCCCCTTCGGCATGACGAACAACGCCTGGGTGTCCTACACGGGAGAAGGCGATACGGCGCGCGCGGTCGCCATCGAGAACTCCGGCACCATCGTCGTGGCAGGCACGGCGAGCTACACGCACTGGAACGGGCAGTCGAGCTCCAAGTTCTATATCTGGCGCATTGCCGACACCGGCTACACCACGGCCGAGGGCGCGCAAGCGATCGACATCCCGATGGACGTGGCGAACGACGCCAACGCGTCGGCCTCGGCACTGCACATCACGCAGGATGGCTGGATCGTGATGGTGGCGGGTACGGTCTCGAACGCCACTGGCACGCGCACGGCGTATGCCTGTATCTACCCGGACAACCGGATCGCGACGTACTGTGGCCAGGGCGGGCGCTACTTCGGACCGCCGCCGGCCGACGGCGGCAGCGTGCTCGGCCTCTACGTCACGAGCAACTTTAAGTTCCTCTCCGTCGGCCGCAAGGGCGATGCCGTGGCCGTCGCACGCTTCTCGGACTACGAGGGCACCATCGACACCGCTTACGGCACGAACGGCGCGGGGATCTATGCGCCCTGGGCTGCTTCGCAGGTCGCGGTGAATGGGCTCGCCGTCCAGCCGGACGGCAAGCTGATCGTCGCCGCCACTTCCCAGGCAGGTGCAGCGCGCGTCGGACGCCTCACCGCGTCCGGGCAACCCGACACGACATTCGGTACCGGCGGTTACTACGACCTTGGCATTGAAGGAAACACACGCTCGCTCGCCGCGCAGGCCGCGGCCGTGCAAGCCGACGGCAAGATCCTCGTGGCACTTCGCAGTGCGGTGCTGGAGGGCTTCAACGCGGGCCAGGCCATCGTCCTCGTGATCCGCCTCAACGCCGACGGCACTCGCGATGCGACCTGGATTTCGTACGTGGTCGACGGCAAGCCGGCCGCGATCGCCATCAAGGGCGACGGACGCGTGGTCCTTCTCACCGCGGTCACGGCACCGGAACGCATGGCCCTCACGCAGTTCGCGACGGACGGTTCGATCCAGGCGAGCGCGACTCTACTTGGGACCGGCGCCGAGGCACACGTCCCGGCCGCCCTGGCGCTCGACGCGAACGGCAATGCGCTCGCCGCGGGCTATACGCGCATGTCGAGCACGCTCGGCATGGTCGTGTACCGCTACACCGACATGCTGCAGCCCGACGCGGGGTGGGGCGGCGGCGCGTTCTCGATCGTCGATTTCGGCATGTCGAGCGCGGCGCGCGGCATCGCGATCGGTGCCGACGGCAAGGTGGTGCTCGCGGGGGCGTGCGGCAATACGGTGGCGCATCCCTGCTTCGCGCGCCTCGAGTCGAACGGCCAGCTCGATTGGGGCTTCGGCGTCAACGGGCGGGTGGTGCACACGCTCACGCCCTCGGGCGAGCGCGCCGTCTCCGCGCATGTCACGGCCGAAGGCAAGACCTTCGCGGCCATCGACCACCTGGGCGGCCTGGGCATCGCGCTCGTGCGAGCCGACGGAACGCTCGATCCTGCCGTTTCGGGCACGGGCTCCAATCTGCCGGTCACCAACGGCGACGCGGTCACCTCCGTGATGCAGGCCGACGGCCGCGTCGTGGTCGCCGGCAGCGATTCTTCGCCGGAGGGCGCGGCGTGGATCCTCGCGCGCTTCGAGCCGGACGTCGTGGTGCCGCCCGACACAGTGATCGACTACTTCTCGCCGCAGCAGTCGCCGACGCCGGTCCGCGACGCGATGTTTGCCTTCCAGTCGTCGAAGCCGTGGTCCACGTTCGAGTGCTCGCTCGACGGCAGCGACTTCACGCCCTGCACGGTCCCGGTGTCGTTCACGAACCTCTCCGAGGGCACGCACACGTTCCGGGTCCGTGCGATCGACGCGGCAGGCGTCAAGGACCCGACTCCCGCCGAGCGCGCGTGGATCGTCGACCTGCCGCCGACGGTCGAGATCACGGGTGGACCCACGGCTCCGACCAACGCGATGCCGATCACGTTCACGTTCTTGTCGAACGATCCCGCCGCGACGTTCTACTGCCGCTTCGAGAGTCCGATGGGGCCGATGTGGCAAGGCCCGTGCCAGACGCCTTACCTCTGGGGCGGCTCGGACGGTACCTACACGCTGTATGTGCGTGCGATGGATGCGGGCAACCAATCTTCGCCCGAGGTCTCGCGCACCTTCACGATCGACACCCAACCGCCGATGGCGATGATCACGAGCAAGCCCGAGAATCCCTCGACGAGCAGCACTGCGACCTTCGTGTTCTCGGCCAACGAGTCCGCAGCGACGTTCGAATGCCTCAACGAGGGGATGGACTTCGCGCCCTGCGCGTCGCCGTTCACGCGCACGGGCTTGCCGCCGGGGTCGCACGTGTTCGCGTTGCGCGCCAAGGATCTCGCGGGCAATGTGAGCCAGGTGGTGGTTTACCAGTGGACGACTTCCCTGGCTCCGCCGGAGACGACGATTACCAGCGGGCCGACGGGCGTCTCCAGCGCCCCGGCGGTCTTCACGTTCACCGCCAGCGCGTCGCCCGCGTCGTTCGAGTGCCGCGTGGACAACAGCTCGTATTTCGCCTGCGCGAGCCCGTTCAACCTCGGTACTCCTCCGCCGGGACCGCGCACGTTCGAGGTCCGGGCGATCGCGAACGGCATGCCGGATCCCACGCCCGCAACCGCGAGCTGGACCCAGGCGGCTGCCGGTGCGCCGGACACGACGATCACGAGCGGGCCGAGCGGCGTGTCCACCGGCATCGCGGCCTTTACCTTCACGTCGAGCGTTTCGCCGGCGACGTTCGAGTGCCGCGTGGACGGCGGCTCGCCCTTCCCGTGCTCGAGCCCGATCACCCTCGGCATGCCCCCCCTCGGGCCGCGTACGTTCGAGGTCCGGGCGATCGCAAGCGGCATGCCGGACCCCACGCCGGCCATCTCGAGCTGGAACCAGGTGCAGCCGGCTGTGCCGAACACGTCGGTCTCGCCCAGCGCGCCGCCGGCGGCCTCGAGCTTGACGTTCACCTTCACGTCCTCGCTCCCGGGCTCCACGTTCGAATGCCGCCTCGACGGCGGCGGCTACGCGCCTTGCGCGAGCCCGTACACGGTCACCGGCCCCTTGGGCGTCCACGTGCTCTTCGTGCGCGCTCGGTTCGGCAACGACGTGGATCCCACGCCGTCGCAGGTCACGTTCTCCCTCCAGGCGGGGCCGGAGACGACGATCACCCAGATGCCGGCGGCCGTGACGACGTCGACGACGGCGACGTTCCGCTATTCGGCGAGCCCCAGCGCGGCAGGGTACGAATGCAAGATGGATGGCGAGCCGTTCGTGGGCTGCTCACCGAGCGGCACGACGTACGGCGGGCTTACTCACACGACGCACACGTTCCAGGTGCGCGCGCGCAACAGCAGCGGGGTCTTCGATGCGACCCCGGCAACCTACACGTGGCGGATCCAGTGAAGCGCTAGATGATCTCGAAGTAGCGCTTCAATTCCCAGTCCGTCACGGCATCCAGCCACTGCCGCCACTCCCACTCGCGGGTGGCGGCGAAGTGGTCGACGAACTCGTCACCGAACCAGTCCCGCGCGACCTTCGATTGCTTGAGGTTGCGCGTGGTCTCGATCAGCGTGCGCGGAGCACGGGGAATGTGCTCCGAGCCCTGGTTGCTGCCGTGGATCGGCTTCTGCGTGAGCTTGAATCCCTTCTCCACGCCGTGTAGTCCGGCGGCGATGACGGCGGCCGTCGCGAGATAGGGGTTCATGTCGGCGCCGGGGCATCGTGTCTCGAGGCGCATCGACTTCGATGATCCGGGGATCACGCGGAACGAGGCCGTGCGGTTGTCCACGGCCCACGTGGGCTTCACCGGTGCCCAGAAACCGTCGACGAGGCGTTTGTACGAATTGATGGTGGGCCAGAACATCGGCGCCATCTCCATCAGCACCGCGCACTGGCCGGCGAGGTAGCTCTCGAAGAGCTTCGACATGCCGCCGTTCTTCCCCTTCGCGTCGTGGAAGAGGTTCTTCTTGCCGTCGGTGAGGCTCTGGTGCAAATGGCCCGAGCAGCCCGGGTAGCTCGCGTTCCACTTCGCCATGAACGACGGCATGATCCCGAAGCGATGGCCGATCTCCTTGGCCGCGGTCTTGAAGAGCAGCGCGCGGTCGGCTTGCTCGAGCGCTTCGGAAAACTGGATCGCCACCTCGTACACACCCGGCCCGGTCTCGGTGTGCAGGCCCTCGATGGGAATGCCGAACGCCGCGCATTCGTCCATGAGCGCATTGAAATATTCACGATTCAGGTTCGCGCGCAGCAGCGAGTAGCCGAACATGCCGGGCGTCAGCGTGGTGGGTCCCACGCCCTTCTTCTCGTTCCAGCTCTGCGGCGTCTCGGCGAAGTTGAAGAACTCGTACTCGGCGCCGACCATCGCGCCGAAGCCCATCTTCTCGGCGCGGGCGAGCACGCGCTTCAGCGTCTGGCGTGGGCAGGCGGGGTGGGGCTTGCCGTCGGCGGTGACGAAATCGCCGAGGAAGAAGTCGACGTTGTTGTCCCACGGCACCTTGCGGTGGGTGGAGAGGTCGAGCCGCGCCAATGCATCCGGGAAGCCGTGCTGCCATCCCGTGAGCTGCGCGTTGTCGTAGCACTGGTCGTGCATGTCCCAGCCGAATACGACGTCGCAGAAGCCGAAGCCCCCATCGACCGCGGAGAAGAATTTGTCGCGATGGAGGTACTTGCCGCGCAGGACGCCGTCGATGTCCGAGACCGCGACCTTGACCTTGCCTGCGTTCGACTTGCGGATTGCTTCGACGACATCCTTCGCCATTCCCTGCCTCCGATTAAATGGGGTCAGACTCCATTCACGTCGACAAAGATTAGCCTAAATGGAGTCTGACCCCATTTATCGGACGCAGCGGGAGACGATACCGAGGTAGTGCTGGAGGTCGGGTGTGGGCTTGCCGTGGACCTTGGCCTGGTCGTCCCAGCGGCGCACGCGCATCGCATCGCGGGCATAGGGCTTGGCGGCGAAGATCCTGGCTTCCTCGGGCGTGTAGGTGCCGCCCTGGAGCTCGAGGGAGCGCTTCGAATCGGCGGAGAGCGCGTCGTAGTAGCCCGGCTCCAGCGCACAGAGCGCGCGCTTGGCATCCACGTGCAGGCGGATGGGTTCGACCACATCGGGCGGGAAGAGCGGGCGGATGAACGGCACCGCGAAGTACTGGTGTTGATCGTCGATGCCGCGAACGGTCGGCGACTCGCCCTGGGGGTTCAGCATATGGCCCAGGTCGTGGAGGAACGCGGCGGCCACCAGTGCGTCGCCGGCGCCCTCGGATTCCGCGAGCTGGGCGCATTGCAGGGCGTGCTCGAGCTGCGTCACGCCCTCGCCGCTGTACTCGATGTGTCCGTGGGCCTTAAAGAGCTTCTCGATGTCGGGGAGGGTGAGAGCCATTTTCGGCCTCCGCGGGAGTGGGATTGGCGGCAGGGACAGGGACGGCGGCGGCGAAGACCCCGGTGGACATGCCGGAGCGCAGGCGGCTGCTGCGAAGCTGGCCGGCCTGCTCGAGGATCGGATACGCCGTGGAGCAGAAGAAGGAATTGATGCGGCGCATGTCGCTGATGATGTCCAGGTGCAGCGAGCTGGTCTCGATCGACTGCACCGACTGCCCCGAGAGGCGGTCCAGGTGCGTGCCGGAATACTTGCGCTCGAGGTCGCGGAACTGCTCCTTCTCCGCGATCAGCATCTGGGCGCTCTTCAGGTCCCCGTTCAGGAACACCGAGAGGCCGAGCCGCAGGTTCTCGATCAGCTTCTCGTGCATCTCCTCCAGCTCCTTCATGCCTTCCTGGGAGAACTGCAGCCGCTGGCCGATCTTCTTGTCGCGCAGGGCCTGGAAGGTGCCCTCGAGGATGTCGCCCACGTGCTCGAGGTTGATGGTGAGCTGCATGATCTCGGTCCAGCGCCGGCCGTCGCGCTCGTCGAGCGCCTCGCGGCTGATCTGCGTGAGGTAGAGCTTGACCGCCGTGTAGAGGCGGTCCACGTCGTCGTCCAGCCTGATCATCTGGTCGACCAGCGCCTTGTCGTCGGTCTTGATGACCTTGAGCATGCCGTTCAGCATCTGCTCGATCAGGTCGCCGATGCGAAGCGTTTCGCGAGCCGCGTTGGCCAGCGCGAGGGCGGGCGTGCCGAGCGCGCCGCTGTCCAGGTGGCGCGGCTCCACCTGGGCCACGTTCGACGCCACGCCGGGCACGAAGCGCGTGACGAGCGCGGCGACCTTGTCGGTGAGGAAGAAGAACAGCACCGCGATGGTGAGGTTGAAGAGTACGTGGAAGTGCAGCACCTGCCGGCCGGGATCGAGGTCGAAGTTCGAGATGACGCGGATCGCGTATTGCATTCCGAAGAGGAAGATGACGCAGCCCACAGCCTTGAAGATGAGGTTGCCGACGGCCACGCGCCGTCCCTCGCCGGGGGTGCGGAGGTTCACCAGGAGCGCGAGGATGCCGCTGCCGATGTTGGAGCCCAGCACCAGCGCCATGCCCTCGGGCACCGTGATCACGCCGGAGGCCGTCAGCGAGGCGGAGAGCAGCACCATCGCGAGGCTGGACCACGAGAGGATGGTGAACACCGCGCCGATCAATATGTCCAGCAGCATGTCGCCCGAGAGCGAGGCGAAGATCACCTTCACGCCTTGCGCCTGCGTGATGGGCGCGGTGGCCTGGTTCACGAGCTGCAGCGCCAGCAGGATGAGCCCCAGGCCGATGGCCACGCGCCCGAGCTGGCCGGCGCGCGTGTTCTTGCGCGACAGGAAGAAGACCACGCCGAAGAAGATGAAGATCGGCGAGATCCAGCGCAGGTCGAGCGAGAGCACCAGCGCCATCAGCGCCGTGCCGACATCCGCGCCCAGCATGATCACGAGGGCCGGGCCGAGGGCGATCAGGCCCTGGGCCACGAAGGAGCTCGCGATCAGCGCCGTGGCGCTGGAGGACTGCACGAGCGCCGTCACCGCGAGGCCGGAGAGGAACGCCGAGGGGCGGGTGGCCACGCTCCGGGAGAGGAACCGGCGCAGGTTGGCGCCGAAGACACGCAGGATGCCGGTGCGGACGATGTGCGTGCCCCACACCAGCAGGGCCACGCTCGCCATCAGGTTGAGGAGAGTTTCCAATCCCTTGCTAGGCCCCCGGCAGGCTGAAGGTCTTCAGGTTGGTGAAGCTCTTCATCGCTTCCTGCACGCCTTCCTTGTAGCCGAGGCCCGAGTCCTTGATGCCTCCGAAAGGCGTGAGCTCCAGGCGGTAGCCCGGCACTTCGCGCACGTTCACCGTACCGACCTGCAGCTCGGCCACGAACTTCATGACGTAGTCCAGGCGGTTGGTGCAGACGGCCGAGGAGAGTCCGTAGGCCGTGCCATTGGAAATGGCGATGGCTTCATCGATGTTTCCGAAGCGGATGATCGGCGACACCGGGCCGAAGGTTTCCTGCTTCACGACGGTCATCTCCGGCTTCACGTTGTCCAGCACGGTGGGGGAGTAGAGCGCGCCCTGGCGGAGGTTGCCCACGAGCAGCCGCGCGCCTTGCGCCACCGCCTCGTTCACGCGCGCCTCGAACTGCTTGGCCGCGGCCTCGTCGATCACCGTGCCCATCTCCATCTTGCGGTCCGTGGGGTTGCCGTAGCTCCACGCCTTCGTCTTCTGGACCACGAGGTCGACGAAGCGTTCCGCGACGCTCTCCTGGACCAGCATGCGCTTGACCGCCGTGCAGCGCTGGCCGCTGTTCTTGTACGAACCTTGCACCGCCAGCGTGGCGGCCTCCTCGAGGTCGGCGTCTTCCATGACGATGATCGGGTCGTTGCCGCCCAGCTCGAGCACGATGCGGCGGTAGCCGGCCTTGGACGCGATGTACTTGCCGACCGAGACGCCACCGGTGAAGGTCACCAGGTCCACGTCCACGTTGGTGATCAGCTCGTCGGCGATCTCGCGCGGGTCGCCCGTCACGATGGTGAACATCGGCTTCGGCAGGCCGGCTTCGTAGAGCAGCTCGGCGAGGTAGATCGCGGAGAGCGGCGTCTTCTCGGAGGGCTTCAGCACCATCCGATTGTTCGTGGCGATCGACGGCGCGACCTTGTGCGCCACCTGGTTCATCGGGTGGTTGAACGGCGTGATCGCGGAGATGGCGCCCAGCAGCGGCTCGCGCTTGGTGAAGACGCGGCGGTTCTTGCCGTGGGGCGTGAGATCGCACGAGAAGGACTGGCCGTCGTCCTTCAGGGCCTCGGTGGCGCTGAAGTTGAGCACGTCGCAGACACGGCCCACTTCGTAGATCGAATCCTTCTTGCACAGGCCCGACTCGGACGTGATGAGGTCGGAGGCGGCCTCCACGCGTTCGCGCAGGAGCGTGGCGGCTTTCTGCAGGATCGAGGCGCGGTCATAGCGCGTGAGCTTCGACTTGTAGGCGCGTGCCGTGGCGAAGGCCTGGCGCACGTCGTCCACGGTGGCCATGGGCACGGTCCCGGACACGGTGCCCGTGAACGGGCTGTGCACCTCGATGACGCGCGAAGACTTCAGGACGGCGCTCATGTCAGGCCACCGCCGTCGCGTGGTCGCGGACTTCGACGTGATTGAGGGCGATGTCCAGGAGATCGAAGTTGCGCAGCTTGGCCTTGCCGGGAATGCCGGCCGTCTTGCGGTTGAAGAGGAGGGGGACCGTCTGCTCGGAGATGCCGCCGTGCGAGCGCAGCGGCGCATCGAGGCCGGAGAGGTCGTGGCGCGATTCGCTCGTGCCCAGCACCACGTGCTTGGTGGAAACCACGACGAGGTCGCCCATGCGGTCGGGCGGCAGCTCGAACATCGTGGCGGCATCGGCATTCGGCAGCGCGACCTGGATGCCGCGCGTTTCCATGAGGCGCTTGCGCACTTCCTCGCGCTTGCCCTCCGGCAAATAGATCGTGGCGAAGGAGCCGAGGGCGCCGTGGTGGACCACGTACGGGTCGGTGATCGGCAGGATGACGCGCGCGGTGGCCGTGCCCAGCCAGGAATCCATGAGGTCTTGCAGGTAGATCACGTCCGGCTTGCCGTCGGCTTTCGTCTTCGCGTTCATGCCGTGGTCGGCGGTGAGGGCCACGACGGCGCCGAGGCGATCGTACTTGGCGAGGTACTTGTCCATCATCGCGTAGAACTTGTTCGCGCCTTCCGTGCCCGGCGCGTACTTGTGCTGGATGTAGTCCGTGGTCGAGAGGTACATGAGGTCGGGGTGGCGCGTCTCGAGCAGCTTCACGCCGGCCGCAAAGACGAACTCCGAGAGCTCGGCGCTGTAGACCGAGGGCACGGGCATGCCGACCAGCTCGACCACCTTGTCGATGCCGTTCTCGGCCACCGTGGCCTCCGCGGCCTTCTCCGAGGAGAAGCAGATGCCCTTCATCTTGTGGCCCAGCAGGCGGCGCAGCTTGTCCTTTGCAGTGACGACGGCGACCTTGGCGCCCGCGTCGGCGAAGGCGGCGAGGATGGTGCCGGCCCGCAGGTACTTCGGGTCGTTCATCATCACTTCCGCGTCGGCCTGCGGGTCGTAGAAGAAGTTGCCGCTGATGCCGTGCACCGCGGGCGGAACGCCGGTCACGATGGAGAGGTTGTTGGGGTTGGTGAAGGACGGCACGACGCAATCGCCCTTGAACACCGACCCGGAGCGCAGCATCTTCGCGATGAAGGGCGCGGTGCCCGACTTCGCGGCTTCCTCGAGGTAGTCGAACTCGCAGCCGTCGACGCACACGGCGACGATGGGCTCGCGCATCCACTTGTACTGGCGGCCATTCACTTCGAGGGTCTTCATTTGGTGACCTTGCCTTTCTTGACGATCGTGGCGTGGAGCCGGTCGCGGCTCTCGATGGCGTGCTCGCGAAGCAGCTCGCCGGCTCCTTCCGCGTCGCCCCGCGCGATCGCATCGACGATCTGCGCGTGCTCGCGGGTGGAGATGGGGAAGCTGTTGGGGCCGCGTGCGAGCGTCTCGCGGCGGTAGAGGTGCAACTCGTTCACGAGGCGGCGGTAGGTCGCGGCGAGCTTCTTGTTGCCGGAGATGTCCGCGAGCCGGTCGTGGAAACGTACGTTGAGGGGGTAGTAGGCGGCGACGTCCTTGCCGCGCGCGATCTGCTGCATGCGCTTCACCATCTCGCGCAGCTCCTCGGCCTCCTCGGCGGTGGCGCGCTCGGCGGCGAGGCGTCCGATCATCTCGTCCAGCCCGGCGCGGACCTCGTAGATCTCGTCGGCTTCCTCGAGGGAGACCTGGCGGACGAAGACGCCGCGGTTCTTCTCGGTGCGGACGAGGCCCGCCTGCTCCAGGGCCCGGAAGGCCTCGCGGACCGGGCCGCGCGAGACGTTGAGCTCGGCGGCGAGGTCGGCCTCGTTCAGCTTGTCGCCCGGGGCGAGTTCGCCGGCGAGGATGCGCCGCTCCAGCTCGCCCAGCACCACCGTGGTGAGGGAATGGCTGCGCAGCAACGCGATGGTCGCGGCCGGGGCGGGCGTGGGCATGTGGTAGATTGTAGACAATCTGCAAACTTCCCGCAAGCCGACGAAACCATGACTTCCCGACGCGACGCCCTCAAATCCGCCCTGCTGATTCCCTCGCTCGCCACGCTGCCGCTCGATGCACGCGCCGCGCCCACGCCGACCGTGGCGGTGGCCGGGCACTTCACGCAAGACGCGGTGCGGCTCTGGGTACAGGCGAATGGACCCGGGGTGGCCGCGCTGAAGTACTGGCCCGTCGACGGCACCGAGGCCGACGCGCGAACCGTCGCCGTGGCACTGGGTCGCGAGGATTGCGGCATCGCCCGCATCGCCGGGCTGCGCGCGGACACGCGCTACCGCTATCGCGCGACGCTCGAAGGCGGAGGAGAGGGCATCGCCGGCACGTTCCGCACGGCGCCCGCGCCGGGTGCAAGCCCGCGCGACTTCCGCGTGTACATGGGCTCCTGCGCCTACACGGAGGTGATGACCCGCGGGGGCAACGTCTACGGAGCCAACCACCAGATCTTCGACACCATGGCCGCGGGCATGGCCGCCGACGCGCTGCCGCACTTCATGCTGTGGATGGGCGACAACCTCTACCTGCGCGGCTCGGGCAAGGACGGCAATCCCGACGACTTCGCCACGGCCGAGGCGATGGCGCGGCGCTACCGCGAGGTCCGCGCCAAGCCGATCCTCGGCAAGCTCTTCGCCGCCACGCACCATTACGCGATCTGGGACGACCACGACTTCGGCAACAACAACAGCGACAGGACCTTCCCGCTGAGGGACGAGAGCCTGCGCCTGTTCCAGGGCTACTGGCCGAACCCGGACATGGGCTCGCAAGCGCTGCCGGGCACGTGGACGAAGTTCACGCACCAGGACGCGGAGTTCTTCCTGCTCGACAACCGCTGGTATCGCGATGCCGAGACCGCTCCGGCGGATCCCGCGAAGGTCATGTTCGGCCGCGAGCAGATGGCGTGGCTCAAGCGCTCGCTCACGGAGTCGCGCGCCACGTTCAAGGTGGTCGCGGCCGGCACGCAGTTCCTGAGCGAGGCGCCCAACGGCGTCGAGTCGGGCTGGCACAGCTACGCGGGGGAGCGGGACGACTTCTTCGCTTGGCTCGACCGCTCCGACGTGAAGGGGCTGGTGCTGCTCTCGGGCGACCGGCACAACACGCAACTCTTCCGGCGCGAGACGAAAGGGCGGCCGCCGGTGCACGAGTTCTCGTGCTCGCCCATGACGTCGAAGATCGTCAAGCTCAACAAGCACGACCTCGCGAATCCGAGGCTCGACAAGGACTGTGCCGTCGAGACGCAGAATTTCGGGACGCTGGAGTTCTCGGGCGCGGGCGCCGGCCGCACGCTCGTCGCGCGCTGCTTCGACGCCGACGGGAAGCTGCAATGGACGCGAACGCTCGCGTCCGCCTGAGCCACGCGCGTTCACGCGCCCGTCAGCGCCCGGCCGTCGAGGGTGTCTTCGGCCAGCCCCAGGTGGCGAAGGATCGTCGGTGCGATGTCGACCAGGCTCGCGTTCGTGAAGTGCGAGCCGTGCGCGATGCCGGGCGCGCGAATCACGAGGAAGGGGCGCTGCTCGTAGCGTCCCAGGCCCCCGTGCTGGCCATGGCCCGGGAGCGATTCGCCGCCCAGCGCGTTCTCCGCGACATCGCTGCGGCCGCGGACGCCGAACGCGTTGGGCTCGTCGTCGCCCGCGAGGCTGACCGCGATCGCCAGCGTGCCGCCGCGCGGCAGGCCCCACTGCGATAGCGTCTCGCCGCTCGCGATCTCGCCCGCGAAGTCCTGCTTCGGCAGCCATGCGAGCACGGCGGGAATGCGATCGGCGGCCGCGGGTGAGAAGTGCAGGATCGCGGAGGTGCCCTGGGGTGCGACGACCACATCGCTCGAATCGAGGCTCGCCTTGAAGCCTGCCTCGACCAGCCTTTCATCGAGGTCGACCTTGCGGCGGATCGTCTGCATCCCGTGGTCGGAGCACGCCGCGAAGAGAGTCTCCTTGCCACCCGGATCCAGGCGATCGACGGTTTCCAGCACGCGGGCGACATTGGCGTCGGCACGCCCGATGGCGGCACGGTGCTCGGGCGAACCCAGCGGCGTGTGGTGCCCCGTGTGGTCGGGCTCGGAGAGCCACAGCACGGCGTAGGGCGGGCGGCGCTGCTCGAGGATTTCGGAGCAGAAGCGCGCGGTCATCGTGTCGTCGCCATCCGCTCCCACGCGGATGTCGAGGCCGTCGGCGAGCGGAGCGCGGCCGGGGCCGAACGAGCCGGAGCGGTGATAGACGTATCCCGCGCCTTCGGGATCGTGCACGTAGGCAGCGCCGGGCGAGACGTTCGACATCAGCACCGCGGGGCCGAGCGAGGCCACGCGCTCGTGGAGCGTCGGCCGATGCAGCGCGCGGCCGGTCACGCGGCGCAGGCGCTCGAGGAAATCGGGCTTGCCGGCCGAGTAGCACTTGAGGCCCGCGCCTTCGTCGAGAACCATGGTGTTGCCGAGGAGGCCGTGCGATGCGGGACGCGAGCCCGTGGCGATGGAGGCCGCACTGGTGCGCGTGGTGGAGGGAAAGACGCCGCGGAAGGCGGTGAAGCTGGCTGCCTCGCGCCGCAGCCGCGCCAGCGTGGGTGCCGTCGCGTCGTCGATGAGGTCCGCGCGCAGGCTGTCGCAGACCACGAGGACCGCGCCCTTCATCTCACGTATTCGTAGTGGTCCTCGCCCACGCGGCGCAACGTCGTGCGATCGAGGTAGTCGTGGAAGTGGACCGTCACCTGGTCGGGATCGATGAACGCGACGGCGTAGGCCGGCGGCTCATGGCTCTTCGGCACCGGCGTCACGGTGTGCAAGTCGAACGGCACCTGGTGGTTGAGCCCGCGCATCGTGGAGACCGGGATGCCGCGCCAGCTTCCGCACACGGGGCGGTGCACGTGGCCGTAGAAGAGGTGGCGGATGTCGCGGTCCTTCACCAGCGCGGCGAAGCGCTCCGGCTCGGCGAGCGCGATGCGGTCCACGCAGGGGATGCGGATCGAGAACGGCGGATGGTGCATGAAGAGGTACACGGGGCGCTTCCCGGCCTCGTCCAGCCGTGCGCGCAGCCACGCCTCGCGCTTCTCGCAGTACTTGCCGCCGTTCACGCCTTCGTCGAGCGTGTCGAGGAAGAGGAAGTCGCCTTCGTCGCGCTTCAGCACGCCCTGCACGAAGCCGTGCTCGTCGCGCAGCGCGTTCGGAAATGCTTCGCGGAACGGAGCGCGAAAGTCGTGGTTGCCCAGCAGCGGATAGACGGGCATCGCGAGCCGCGCAAGCTGCTTCGCGAGGCCCTGGTAGGCGGCGGGCTCGCCCTTGTGCGCGAGGTCTCCCGTCAGCACGCAGAACGCGGCGTCGGCGTGGTTCGCGATCACGTCGTCGATGCATTGCGCGAGGCGCTGGTAGGGATCGGTCTGGTAGAGCGATTGCCCGGGGGTCACGAGGTGCGTGTCGGTGATGTGGACGAGTTTCATGGCGGTCAGGCGGGCGCGGGGTCCGGCAGGTTGCCGTATCCGCGGCTCGCGGCATCGATGAGCTTTCGAGTGTAGTCGTCGGCGGGCCTCGCGAAGACGGCGCCGGTGGCACCCGCCTCGCGCACCGTCCCGTCGCGTAGCACCACCACGCGCCCGGCCACCTGCCGGATCACGCCGAGGTCGTGGCTGATGAAGAGGCACGCCGTCCCGGAGCGCTGCTGCAGCTCCTTCAGCAATGCGAGCACCTGGGCCTGTACCGAGACATCGAGCGCCGAGGTGACCTCGTCGCAGATCACGAGATCGGGCTTGGCTGCGAAGGCGCGCGCGATGGCGACACGCTGCTGCTGGCCGCCGGAGAGCTGGCGCGGATAGCAGTCGAGCAGGTGCGGGTCCAACTGGAGCTGCTCGAAGAGGGCGAGGGATCTCTGCCGCGCCTCGGCACCCGTCACGCCCTCGAAGAGCGCGAGGGGACGCTCGAGGATGGCGGCGATGCGCTGGCGCGGGTTGAGCGACGAGAGCGGATCCTGGAAGACGATCTGGATGCGGCGGCGTTGTTCCTGCGTGCGCTCGCGGGCGAGGCCGGGAAGCTCGGCGCCGTCGAAGCGGATGCTGCCCGAGGCGGGCGCGAGCAATCCCGAGACGAGGGCTGCGGCGGTGCTCTTGCCGCTGCCCGATTCGCCGACCAGGCCCAGTGTCTCGCCGGGTGCGATGTCGAACGAGAGGCCCTCGAGCGCGGGCCGGCCCGCTTCGGGCGCGCGCGTGAACCAGCCGCCGCGGCGCGCATAGCGGAAGCCGAGACCGGAAACCGAGAGCAACGCGGGCGCGGACGAGGGCGGCGCGACGCCCGTAGGCTCGCGATCGATGCGCGGCACCGCGGCGATGAGCCTTCGTGTGTAGTCGTGCTCCGGCGTTCGATAGACGGCGCGCGTCACACCCTGCTCGACCACCGTGCCGCGCAGCATCACCAGCACGCGGTCGCACATCTCGGAGACGACGTTCAGGTCGTGGCTCACGTAGATGAGCGAGGTGTTGAGGCGCTTGCGGAGGTCGCGCACCAGCTCCAGCACCTGGATCTCCGTCGTCTTGTCGAGCGCCGTCGTGGGCTCGTCGAGGATCACGAGGCGCGGATTGCCGGCGAGCGCCGCGGCGATCACCACGCGCTGGCGCTGCCCGCCGGAGAGCTCGTGCGGGAAGCGATCGTAGAGCGTGGCCGGATCCGGCAGGTTGGTGAGCGCGAAGAGGGACAGCGTCACCTCGCGCGCCTCGGCCTTGCCGCAGCCGCGCTGGATCCGGACCGCCTCCGCGACCTGGCTGCCCACGCGCAGGTGCGGCGTGAGCGACGACAGCGGGTTCTGCGGCACGAACGCGACCTTGCCGCCGCGCAGCAGCTTCATCTCGGCGGCGGCCATCTGGCGGATGTCGCGGCCGTCGATGCGGATGTCGCCGGAGGTGATCACGCCGCCGGGCCGGCAGTAGCCCATCAGCGCTCGGGCGAGCGTCGACTTGCCCGAGCCGCTCTCGCCCACGAGGCCCAGGCTCTCGCCCTCGGCGAGAGAGAGGCACGCGTCGATGACGGCCGGGGCCAGGGCGCCGTCGGGGCGGCGATAGCTCACGTTGACGCCCTTCGCTTCGAGCACCGGCGTCATACGCCTCCCACGTAGCCGCGCGCGGCGTCCATGCCCAGCGCATTCGCGAGTGCCTCGGCCCCGAAGTTGAGGCCGACCACGAGGGTGCTGATGAAGACCGCGGGGAAGAGCACCAGCCACGGCGCGAACGAGATCTGGCCCACGCCTTCGGAAACCATGAGGCCCCAGTCGGGCGTGGGCGGCGAGAGGCCGAGGCCGAGATAGGACATCGTCGAGAGCAGCAGCACCGCATGTGACATGCGGATGGCGAACTCCACGTACACGACGTCCATCGTGTTGGGCAGGATCTCGCGCGCGATGATCGACGCGGACGACTCGCCGCGCAGCTGCGCCGCCTTCACGTAGCCCAGGTTCACCTGCGTCATCGCCTGAGCGCGAACGATGCGGATCACGCCCGGGAAGTACACGAGGCCGATCAGCGTGATCAGCACCGGCAGCGATTCGCCGAAGCCGGTGATGAAGAGCGAGACGAAGAGGATGCCGGGCAGCGCCAGCTTGATGTCGCAGATGCGCATCACGATGTCGTCGAGCAGGCCGCCGAAGTACGCGGCGGCGACACCCAGCAGGCTTCCGATCGACACGGCCGCCACGACGCCCGTGAAGGTGACGAGCAACGCCATCCGCCCGCCGTAGAGCAGGCGCGAAAGATAGTCGCGTCCGAGCACGTCGGTGCCGAGCAGGAACTCCCCGGGCGACTCGGCGCGGCCGCCCACGAGCGCGGTGGGATCGTAGGGCGCGATCCACGGCGAGAAGAGCGCGAGGAAGAGATGGATCGCGACCAGCGTGAGGCCGAGGATGGCCGCGGGCTTCTTCAAGGCGAAGCGGTCGATGCGCAGGGCCATGGCTAGCGGCTCCTCGCGCGCGGGTCGAGCGCCATCACGGCGGCGTCGGCGAGCAAGTTCATGCCGATCACGACCAGCGCGGCGATGAGGCTGATGGCCTGCACCACGGCGACCTCGCGCTTCTCCACGGCGTTGATGAGTACGAGCCCGAGGCCCGGATAGGCGAACACCTTCTCGACCACGATGATCCCCGACAGCAGCCCCGCGACGTAGAGCGCGGCGGAGTTGAGCGCCGGGATCACGGAGGCCGGCAGCGCGTGGCGCAGCACGAGCGAGAGGTTCGAGGCGCCGGCCAGGCGCGCGCGCTCGACGTAATCGCTGTTGAGCGACTCGATGAAGCCGGCCCGCACCAACCGCACGAGGTGGGCGATCGAGCCGATCACCACCGTGAGCACGGGGAGGAACGAGGCCGCGATCAGCGTCGTGGGCGCATCCCTCGTGAAGGCCGTGATCATCGCCGGGAAGATCGGCAGCCAGATCGCGAAGCACAGCACGAGGAAGTTGCCCGAGGCGAACTCGGGAATGGAGTAGCCGACGATGGCCCCCGTGGAGGCGATGAGGTCGGGGGTCCGACCTCGCCAATACGCCGCCGCGATGCCGATCGCGAGCGCGATGGGAATGGCGCAGAGCGCCGTCACGAGCCCCAGCAGCATGGAATTGCGCAGCGGGTAGCCGATCACGGTGGCCACGTCCTCGCGGCCGATGATGGTCTTGCCGAAATCGCCGGTGACCGCGTGGGCGAGCCAGCTTCCGTAGCGCACGACGGCGGGGCGGTCGAGGCCCAGCTCGGCGCGGCGCTTGGCGAAATCCGCGTCGCTCATCTGCGAGGCTTCGTCCGCGGTGAGACTCACCTGCAGGGCGTCGCCCGGCAACACTTCCGTGGCGACGAACACGAGCACGGTCACGAGGAACACCACGAGCGCCGAGAGGACCAGCCGGCGCGCCATCGCCTTCAGCATGTCAGGCCTTCCACACCTCGTCGAAGCGGATCGACCAGAACTGCGAGTGGTTGCCCAGCCCGCGCACGCCCGGCTTGTGGATCAGCATGTTCTTGCGGCCCACGGGATGCACCGCGGGAACGTCCTCGAGGAGGATCAGCTGCATCTTTCGGTAGATGAGCAGGCGCTGCTTGGGGTCGCGCTCGGCCACCGCGAAAGCGTAGAGCTTCATGTACTCCTCGCACGCCGGGCCGCTCCAGTAGCCGCTCTCGTTGTTGTCCGGCCGCATGCGGTAGAGGCTGACACCGGCGTTGCGCACGCCCGACGGCCCGTACGCGAACTTGTGCTTGGTGGTCTTCTCCTTGTTCTCCACGCGCCAGTCGCGATAGCCATCGGCGGGGCGCTGCTCGATCGGCAGCGTGATGCCCGCTTCCTTCACGGTCTGGGCGACGACCTGGAAGACGCGCGGGATCTCGGGCCACGACGCGGTGAAGTAGAACGTGGGCAGCGTGATGCCGTTCGGGTAGCCCGCTTCGGCGAGGAGCTTCTTCGCCTTGGCGACGTCGCGCTTCGGGAAGGGGACGAACGCGTCGTTGGCGGGCGTCAGGTGCGAGTCGTTGCCGATCCAGCCGGTCTTCGCGCCGTAGACGATCTTCATGACCTTGTCGCGGTCGATGGCGAGCGAGAGCGCCTGGCGGATGCGCTTGTCGTTGAAGATCGAGCCCTCGTGCTTGGGCAGGATCATCAGCGCCTGGTCGCCGGCTTCGGAGAAGTCGATCTTGGTGCCGGGGATGCGCTCCAGGTCCGGCAGCAGGCCCGGGTCCACGCCCAGCACCGCGTCGAAGAGGCCGCCGCGGAAACCGTTCAGCGCGCCTTCCATCTTGCCGGGCGTGCTCACGACCTCGAGGCGGTCGACGTACGGCATGCCCTTGCGCCAATAAGCCTCGTGGCGCTCCATGATGAGTCGCCGCTTCGGGTCGAGCTCCACGATCTTGAACGGGCCCGTGCCGATGCCGGAGAGGCCGATGGTGGCGATGGGCTCGGCGGGCATCACCATCAGCTGGTACTCGCCGAGGATGTACGGGAACTCGCTGTTCGGGGCATCGAGGTGCATGCGCACCTTGAACGGCCCGGTCTTCTCGATCCTGACGATCTGCTTCGCGAACGACGTCTTCTCCTGGTGGAACAGGAAGGAAGCGATGACGTCGTCGGCGGTCATGTCGCGGCCGTTGTGGAACTTCACGCCCTCGCGCAACTGGATGTCCCAGACCTTGAGGTCCTTGTCCGGCTCCCACGACGTGGCGAGCTCGGGCTCGACCTCGAGCTTCGCGTTCACGTAGGCGAGGCCGTTGAAGGCGCTGCGCGTGTTGATGTCCAGCAGGTAGTAAGGATGGCGGCCGGTCTTCGCGTCGCCCATCCGATTGTTGGGATAGAGGTTCGTGTAGACGAACTTCCCGCCGCGCTTGGGCGCGCCCTGCGCGAGGGCGTCCAACGGGCCCAGCAGCTCCTTCAACCCCAGGGCGGCCAGCGCCGCCCCGGTCGACACGATCAGCTCACGACGTTTCATTTACACCTCGGCTGCGCCTGCGATGAGTTGCGAGAGCTTGGCGGTCTCGCGCGTGTACGGAACCGTGATCTTCGCGTAGGCGCGCTGGGAATCGAGCACCTTCTTGAAGAACGCGTCCTTCTTCTCCAGCTCGCCCAGCACCTTCTTCGCGCTCTTGATGAAGGCGGGCGCGTAGTCGGCGGGCGCGTCGAACACCGTGACGCCCTTGGTCTTGATCTCGGCCAGCGCCTTCGCGTTCTCGAACTGGAAGTAGACGAGCGCGTCGAAGAGCGAGGTGGTGAGCGCGGTCTCGACGATCGCCTGCAGGTCGGGGCCCAGCGCCTTCCACTTGGCGCCGTTGATCACGATGTCGGCGATGTCGATGGCCTGGTGCAGGCCCTGGATCGAGTAGAACTTGAACACGTCCTGCAGGCCCACCTTGATGTCGTTGGCCGGGTTGATCCACTCGACGCCGTCGATCACGCCGCGCTCGGCCGCCGGGATCAGTTCGGCTCCGGCGAGGTTGACCGGGATTCCGCCCATGTCCTTCAGCACGTCGGAGGGCAGGCCCGAGGAGATGCGGAAGCGCAGCTTCGTGAACTCCGCCACCGAGGTGATCGGCTTCTTGAACCAGCCGAAGCATTCCGGGCCGTCCGGCGCGTAGAGGAACGGCATCACGTCGGTCTTCAGCATCTTCTGGTAGTACTCGACGTAGAGATCGCGGCCGCCGCCCTGCATGTACCAGGCGAGCTGGCCCATCTGGTCCAGGCCGCTGCCCGAGCCGCCGAGCGGAGCGCTGAAGAGCCCGCCCGCGGGATGCTTGCCCGTGGCGTAGTGCGCCCACCACTGGCCGGCGTCGACCACGCCCTTGTTCACGGCGTCGAGGATCGCATCGGGCTTCACGATGGCCCCGGAGGTGAGGATCTCGATCTTCAGGCGCCCGGCCGACATCTTGTCGACGTGCGACGCGAAGCGGTTCAGCAGCGTCATGTGCGGCGTGCCCGACGGATTGGCGCTCTGCAGCTTCCAGCGGTGGGTCGCCTGTGCGTTGGCGACCGAGGGAACGGCTACGGCGCCTGCGGCGAGTCCGGCGCCGGCCAGGAATCTTCTGCGTTGCATCGTTTTCTCCTCCTTCGTTGGGGGTTGCTACTTCGCTCCGAAAACCAGGTTGGGCAGCACCAGGATGATCTGCGGGAAGAAATACAGGATGAGGACCGCGATCCACTGCAGGATCATGAAAGGCATCATTCCCTTGTAGATGTCCGCCAGGTCCCACTTCGGCATGATCCCCTTGAGGTAGTACGCCGAGAGCGCCACCGGTGGAGACAGCCAGCAGGTCTGCAGCGTGACGGCGAGCAGGATGCTGAACCACACCATGTCGACTTTCAGCGTCTCGAGGATCGGCTGGAAGATCGGCACGATGATCACGACGATCGGCACCCACTCCAGCGGCCAGCCGAGGATGAAGCACAGCACCAGGATCGAGAGGATCAGCGCCGTGGGCGGGATGTTCCAGCTCACCAGCGTCTCGGCGATGAAGCTCGGCGTGCCCAGCGCGGAGAACACGCTGCCGAGGAAGTTCGACGCCATGAGCAGGATCATCACCATGCTCGCGGTCTGCACCGTGCGATACGTCGAGTCCTTGAACACGGCCCACGTGAGCTTGCCGTGCGCGGCCGTGACGGCCAGAGCCCCGATGCAGCCGATGGCCGCGCCTTCGGTGGGCGTGGCCCACCCGGTGACGATCGAGCCCAGCGTCGCGACGATGAGCGCCGTCGGGGGTACCAAGCCGAACGCCAGCTCCTTGAACACGTACGACTTCGGGACGTCGAGCTCCTTCTCCGACAGCGGCGGCCCGAGCTTCGGGTTCAGCCACACCCGACCCATCGTGTAGATGAGGTACAGGCCCGCCAGCAGCAGCCCGGGCAGCAGCGCCCCGGCGTAGAGGCGCGCGACCGAGACCTGCAGCACCGGGCCCATCACCACCAGCATCACCGAAGGCGGGATCAGGATGCCCAGCGTGCCGCCGGCGCAGATGGTGCCGGCCGACATCCGCACGTCGTAGCCGGAGCGCAGCATCACGGGCGCGGCCATCAGCGCGATGATCGTCACCGAGGCGCCCACGATGCCCGTGGCCGCGGCGAAGAGCGTCGCCGTGAAGATGGTCGCGAGGAAGAGCGAGCCGTGCACGCGCCCGAACATCAGCTGCACCGCGTGGAACAGGCGGTTCATGAGCCCCGCGCTCTCCAGCACGTAGCCCATGAAGGTGAACATCGCCACGGCGGCCAGCACCGTGTCGGTCATCGTGTCGAACACCTGGTAGGTCATCAGGTGGAAGACCTTGTCGCCCAGGCCGATGTAGCCGAAGACGAGGCCGAGCAGGATCAGGGTGAACGAGATCGGGAAGCCCCCGAGGATCACCACGAACATGCATCCGAGCAGGACCAGGCCGAGGACTTCCGGGCTCATGCGCGCGCCTCCGCGGCGGGGTGGTCAGGTGAGCTCACTGGGGCCCTCGCCTTCGCGGTAATCGATGCCGGTCTGCAGCGTCTTGAAGCACTTCAGCACTTCGGCGATGCCCTGCAGGAGGATCAGCGCCGAGCTCAGCGGGATCACGGACTTGTACCAGTACGCGGGCGGCCGCCACGTGGTCATGAGCGCCTCGCGGAGCTCCCACGACTCGGCCGCGTAGCCCCAGCTGATGTACGTGAACATGATCATCCCGGGCAGGAAGAGCAGCACGTACTGCGCGATGTCCATGCGCACCTGGTTCTTGAGCGACCAGTTCTTCGAGAAGAAGTCGGTGCGGATGTGCTTCTGCAGCTTGAGCGTGTAGGCGCCGGCCAGGAAGAAGTGCGCGCCGAAGCACATGGTGGCGATATCGTTCGCCCAGAGCGTGGGCGTCCAGAACTTGCGCACGATCACCTCGAAGAACAGCACGCCGAACATCGGCACGATCAGCCAGGACACGATCTTTCCGGCCGCGGTGCTGATCGCATCGACGACGGGCGTGACGCGGTCGATCCAGTCGGTCGATCGGCTCATGCGCGCGCTCCTATGAAGTTCTTGCCGCGCACGCCGTCCAGCGCGTTCGCGATCATGCGGCGGGAATCGTCCTCGGTCACGCCGTACGCCGAGAAATCCGTCTTCACGCCCACCTCCTCGAGGAAAGCCGCCAGGCGCCGGGGCGCCGTGGCGAGGTCGCCGTCGAAGATGGCGGCCAGCACGGCATCGCGCCCGGGGTCGGTCCCGGCGGCGCGCTCGAGCACCATCGGCAGCGTGAAGGAGCAGGCGATGCCGTGCGGCAGGCCGAAGCGCAGCGTCATCTCGTACGAGATGGAGTGGGCGAGCGCGGTCTTGGTGTTCGAGAAGGCCATGCCGGCCTTCAGCGCCGCCAGCGCCATGCGCGAGCGAAGCTCGCGGCTGCCCGGCTCCCGAAGCAGGCGCGGGAGCGTCGCCATGACTTCGCGCGCCGCCGCGATCGCATACGTGTCGGAGATCGGGTTCGCGTTCACGTTCCAGATCGACTCGAGCGCATGCGACAGCGCGTCGAGTCCGCTTTGCACGGTCACCGAATTGGGGAGCGTGAGCATGAGGTCCGGATCGACCACGGCGGCCTCGGGCCAGGTCTGCGGGAGGTGCAGCGAGTGCTTCCGGCCCGCGGCCTTGTCCCAGATCGTGGCCCAGGGCGTGACTTCGCTGCCGGTGCCGGCCGTGGTGGGCACGGCGATGAGCGACTTGATGCGCGCGGGAACGAAAGGCTTGCCGGTCGCGAGGAGCGCCACGAGATCGTCGAAACGGCCTGTCGTGGTGCCGACCATCAGCGCCTTCGCGGTGTCGATCGCGCTGCCGCCGCCGACGGCGACGATCGCCTCGACGTCCGCGTGCTCGCGCCAGAAGGATTCGTACATCGACGCGAGGTAGCTCACGTCGGGATTGGGCTCGATGCGGTCGATCACGCCCGCGAGGGAGCCGCCGAGGATGGCGCGCAGCTTCGCGACGAGGCCGAGGCCTTCGGCTTCCGGAAAGGTGACGAGCATCGCGCGGCGCTTGCCGAGGATTTCCGGCAGCTCGCCGATCGCGCCCGCGCCAAAACGGATGGCAACCGGGTTGTGATAGCGGTGCGACACGACTTCTCCTCCAGTCCCGGTTCTGTCGACCGGTGCGGCGAGTGTCGGGGTCCGCGCTGCCATAGATCAAATTCTTTTATTTTGGGTTGTCCATTCAAAAAAGCTATTCTTGGTCCCGGAACCGTCACGGAGGATTCGATGCGCCTCACCCAGCTCCGCTCCTTCCACGCCGTGGCCCGCGCCGGCGGTTTCACGGGGGCCGCGCGCCTGCTGCACATCAGCCAGCCGACCGTCACGACCCAGGTGCGCTTCCTCGAGGAGACCTACGGCATCGAGCTCTTCTATCGCCGCGGCCGGACCGTGAAGCTCACGCCGCTGGGCGAGCAGCTCTACGAGCTCGCGCAGCGCGTCTTCGCCCTCGAGGGCGAGACCATCCACCTGCTGCAGGATTCGGGGGAGCTGCGCTCGGGGTCGCTCCGGGTGGGCGCGGTCGGCCCCTTTCACGTGACTGAAATGCTGGCGCGGTTCAATCAGCGCTATCCCCAGATGCAGGTGTCGGTGCGCGTGGGCAACTCCACCGCGGTGCTGGGGGAGCTGATCGAGTACCACACCGATGTCGCCGTGCTCGCGCAATACACCCACGACGCCCGCTTCCACTCCATGCCCTACAGCCGCCACCCCGTCGTCGTCTTCATGCACAAGGACCACCGCTTTTCCGCGAGGAAGTCGATCCGCATCAAGGAGCTCGAGGGGGAGGCGATGATCCTGAGGGAGGAGGGCTCGACCACGCGCAAGGCCTTCGACGACGCCCTGCGGCGCTCGGGCGTGAAGCCGCGGATCGTGATGGAGATCGGCGGGCGCGAGGCGATCCGCGAGGCGGTGATCATGGGCGTGGGCCTGGGCACGGTTTCCGAGGTCGAATACATCCCGCACCCGCAGATTCGCGCCGTGCGCATCGCCGACGCCGAGATCTACACCTTCGCCCACGTGGTGTGCCTCGAGGAGCGGCGCGACGCCCGGGTGGTGCGCGCTTTCTTCGAGATCGCGAAGGCGCTGCGGCAAGTGCGAGCATCAGCCGGCTCTGATAATCTCATCGAGCCGCCTCGCCGACCCAACCCCAGAAAACCAACGCAGACACCCAGGAGAGGATCATGACCCATCCCATTCGCAAGGCGCTGTTTCTCGCCGCCGCCGTTCTCGCCGCCGCACCGGCGTGGGCGCAGAAGACCGAGCTGCTGGTCTACACGGCGCTCGAGACCGACCAGCTGAAGGCCTACTCGGAGTCGTTCGCCAAGATGGCGCCCGACGTCGAGATGAAGTTCGTCCGCGACTCGACCGGCGTCATCATCGCCAAGCTGCTGGCCGAGAAGGCCAACCCGCAGGCCGACGTGGTGCTCGGCGTCGCGGCTTCCGGCATGGAGATCTTCAAGGCCGAGGGCATGCTCGTGGGCTACACGCCCAAGGGCTTCGAGAAGCTGAACGCGACGTACAGCGACAAGGCACGCCCGCCGATGTGGGTGGGGCAGGACGTGTACGCAGCCGCCGTGTGCTTCAACACCGTGGAAGCCGCGAAGAAAGGCATCCCGAAGCCGGAGACGTGGAAGGATCTCGCCAAGCCCATCTACAAGGGCCAGATCACGATGCCGAACCCCGCGTCGTCGGGCACCGGCTACTTCGACGTGACGGCGTGGCTGCAGCTCTTCGGCGAGGCCGAGGGCTGGAAGTACATGGACGCGCTGCACGAGAACATCGCGCAGTACACGCACTCGGGCTCCAAGCCGTGCCGCCAGTCGGGCGCGGGTGAGTTCGTGATCGGCATCTCGTTCGAGTACCGCGCCAACGACGTGAAGAAGAAAGGCGCGCCGGTCGACATCGTGTTCCCGAAGGAGGGCCTGGGCTACGACATCGAGGGCTCGGGGATCATGAAGTCCACGAAGAAGATGGCCGCCGCCCAGAAGCTGATGGACTGGGTCGCCTCGAAGGAAGCCAACGAGGCCTATGCCAAGAACTTCGCGATCGTCGCCTACCCGGGGCTCAACATGAAGCTGGAGTTCGTCCCGGCCGATCTCGAGAAGCTCCTCATCAAGAACGACTTCGCGTTCGCCGCGAAGAACCGCGACAAGATCCTCACGGAATGGAACAAGCGTTACGCGTCGAAGACCGAGCCCAAGTGACGTTGCGCGAGACCCCGGATGGCAACGTCATCCCCGATTCGTCGGGGATCCGGGGGTTCCTCGAACTCACCGATATCCGCAAGGATTTCGGTACCTTCGCCGCGCTGAAGGGTGTGAGCCTGGAGGTTCGCCAGGGGGAGCTGATCTGCTTCCTCGGGCCCTCCGGGTGCGGCAAGACCACGCTGCTCAGGATCATCGCCGGCCTCGAGACGCAGACCTCGGGACGCATCGTGCAGGCCGGGAAGGACATCTCCCGGCTGCCGCCGATGAAGCGCGACTACGGCATCGTGTTCCAGTCGTATGCGCTGTTCCCCAACCTGTCGATTGCCGAGAACGTCGCCTACGGTCTCGTGAATCGCGGCAAGCCCCGCGCGGAGCGCGAGGCGCGCGTGCAGGAGTTGCTTGCGCTCGTCGGTCTCCCGGACAGCGGTCCCAAGTTTCCCGCGCAGCTCTCCGGCGGACAGCAGCAGCGCATCGCGATCGCACGAGCGCTCGCCACCTCGCCGGGATTGTTGCTCCTCGATGAACCGCTCTCCGCGCTCGATGCGCGCGTCCGGGCTCGGCTGCGCGGCGAGATCCGCAGCCTCCAGCAGCGCGTGGGCATCACCACCATCCTCGTCACGCACGACCAGGAGGAAGCGCTCTCCATGGCCGACCGCATCGTGGTGATGAAGCAGGGCGAGATCGAGCAGATCGGCACGCCCACCGAGATCTACGCGAGGCCCGCGTCGCCGTTCGTCGCGGACTTCGTCGGCAAGACCAACCTGCTGCCCGCGCAGTGCACGGTGGAGAACCGCGTGCAGGTCGGCGAGCAGCGCTTCGAATGCCACACCAACGGCGCCACCTGCAAGGGCGCCGTACAGGTCTTCTTCCGGCCGGAGGATGTGATGGTGCGAGGCGTGACCAGCGCCACGCCCAACTCCGCCGCCGCGGTGATCGAGAAAGTGGAATATCTCGGCTCGTTCTCGCGCGTGACGTTCCGGCTGAACGGCATCGAGCAGCCGCTCACGGCGGATCTGTCGCTGAACGACATGGCGGAGTTCACGCCGCGTCCGGGCGGAACGCTGCGCGTGGCCGTCCCCGCCGATCGCCTGCGGGTCTTCGCGAACGCCTGACCCCTTGAACGCCGCGAGCAGTCATTCCCGAGACGTCGGGAATCCAGACTGGGTCCCCGCCTCCGCGGGGACGACGGTGCGTTTGAAGGTCCACTGGACCGACCGGATCGGCAACGTGCTGCTGGTCGTGGCGGGCATCTCGCTCGCCGTGTTCCTCATCGCGCCGCTCGCGATGATCCTCATGAAGAGCCTCGAGGACAAATCGGGCGCCTTCGTGGCCCTCGCCAACTTCGAGCAGTACTTCCACACGCCCTCGCTCGCGAAGTCGATCTGGAACAGCGTGTGGGTCTCCACGCTGGTGACGGCGGTCACCATCCCGCTCGCCTTCACGTTCGCCTACGCGCTCACGCGAAGCTGCATCCGCTTCAAGCCGCTGCTGCGCAACATCGCTCTGGTGCCGATCCTCGCGCCCTCGCTGCTGGCGGCGATCTCGTTCATCTTCTGGTTCGGCAACCAGGGGTTGCTGAAGAGCTGGCTCATGGGCTCGCAGATCTACGGCGCGCCCGGCATCGTGATCTCGATGGTGTTCGCGACGTTCCCGCACGCGCTCATGATCCTCGTCACCGCGCTATCTCTCACCGACGCGCGGCTCTACGAGGCGGCCGATGCGCTGGGCACCAGCTCGGCCCGGAAGTTCTGGACCATCACGCTGCCCGGCGCCAAGTACGGGATCATCAGCGCATGGATGGTGGTGTTCACCTACGCGCTCTCCGACTTCGGCATCCCGAAGGTGATCGGCGGCAACTTCAACATGCTCGCCACCGACATCTTCAAGCTGGTGATCGGCCAGCAGGACTTCCCCAAGGGCGCGGTGGTCGCGATCATCCTCCTCGTGCCCGTGGCGGTGACATACGTGGTGGACGGCTACGTGCAGAAGCGACAGCAGGCTCTGCTCTCGGCACGATCGGTGCCGTACGTGCCCAAGCCTTCGAAGCTCTACGACTGGATCATGGCCGCGTACTGCTGGCTGCTCGCCATCGTCTTCCTCGCCGTGCTGGGCATGGCGATCTACGGCTCGCTGGTGAAGCTCTGGCCGTACAACTTCTCGCTGGTGCTGGACCACTACCGCCTCGGCCTCATCGATGCGGGCGTGATCGTCTCGTGGTGGAACAGCGTGAAGATGGCGCTCTGGTGCGCGACACTCGGCGCGGTCTTCATCTTCGCCACCGCTTACTTGATGGAGAAAACGCGCGGTGTCGACCCCCTGCGGCCCTTCGTGCGCCTGATGGCCGTGCTGCCGATGGGCGTGCCGGGCATGGTGCTGGGCCTGGGCTATATCTTCTTCTTCGTGCAAGCGGACAACCCGCTGCACTTCCTCTACGGCAGCATGGGCATCCTCGTGATCTGCACCACGGTGCACTACTACACCTCCTCGCACCTCACGGCCGTGACGGCGCTGAAACAGATCGACAACGAGTTCGAGGCGGTCAGCGCGTCGCTGCGCGTGCCGTTCTGGCGCACGTTCTTCAAGGTGACTTTCCCGGTGTGCCTGCCGGCGATGCTCGACATCAGCCGGTATCTCTTCGTGAACGCCATGACGACCGTGTCGGCGGTCGTGTTCCTGTATTCGCCCAAGACGACGCTGGCCTCGGTGGCGATCGTGAACCTGGACGAGGCGGGCGACATCGGGCCGGCGGCGGCGATGGCCACGCTGGTGGTGCTGACGTCGGCGGCGATGTGCGTGGTCTATTATTTCCTCCAGGTCTGGCTCGACCGCAGGACGCAAGCCTGGCGGCTTTAGAGGCAACCCTTGAACCACGGAGGCACGGAGACACGGAGGGTCACGGAGGAAGGCTTGAATGGGCGGGAAGTGGCGCGGTGGGGACCCTTGGACGATGATCGCCATTGCAATACCAGAATTCCTCCGTGGCCCTCCGTGTCTCCGTGCCTCCGTGGTTCAGCTTGTGTGCGCGGTAGCGCAGAAGTAGAGATCCGAAAGGAAAGACCATGATCAAAGGCAACGACCCCATCCTCCTCACCCCCGGCCCCCTCACGACGTCGCTCGAGACCAAGCAGGCGATGCTCCGCGACTGGGGCTCCTGGGATGCGACGTTCAACCGCATCACGGCGAGCATCTGCGAGGATGTCGTGGACGTGGTCCACGGCAAGGCGACGCACGTCGCGGTGCCGCTGCAGGGCTCGGGCACGTTCTCGGTGGAGGCCGCGATCGGCAACCTCGTGCCGCGCGACGGCAAGGTGCTGGTGCCGAACAACGGCGCGTACTGCCTTCGCATCCTGAAGATCTGCAAGTACCTCGGCCGCGCGCACGTGGCGCTGGACATTCCCGAGGACAAGCATCCGACCGCCGCGATGATCGAGGAAGCCCTGGTGAAGGATCCGTCGATCACGCACGTGGCGCAGGTGCACTGCGAGACCGGCGCCGGCATCCTCAATCCTCTGGCGGAGATCGCGGAGGTCTGCGCGAAGCACGGCAAGGGCTTGATCGTCGATGCGATGAGCTCCTTCGGCGCGCTCGACATCGACGTGTCGAAGCATCCGATGGATGCCGTCATCGCCGCGTCGGGGAAATGCATCGAAGGCCCGCCCGGCATGGGCTTCGTGATCGCCCGCAAGGCCGTGCTGGAGAAGTGCCAGGGCAACTCGCACTCGCTGGCGATGGACCTCTACGACCAGTGGACGTACATGCAGAAGACCACGCAGTGGCGCTTCACGCCGCCGACGCACGTGGTAGCCGCGTTCCACGCGGCGCTGGGCCAGTTCAAGGCCGAGGGCGGGCAACCGGCGCGCGGTGCACGCTACCGAAAGAACTGCGAGACGCTGATCGAGGGCATGGGCGCGCTCGGGTTCCGCACGTTCCTCTCGAAGGAAGTACAGGCGCCCGTGATCGTCACGTTCCACGCGCCCGGCGATCCCGCGTACACCTTCAAGGACTTCTACGAGAAGGTGAAGGCGCGCGGCTACATCCTCTACCCCGGCAAGCTCACGCAGGTGGAGACCTTCCGCGTCGGCTGCATCGGCGCCATCGACCACAACGAGATGCGCAACGTCGTCTCCGCGGTCGCCGAGACGCTCAAGGAAATGGGCGTCCAGAAGGTCGCGCCGAAGCTGCTGGCCGCGGCTTGACGCTCGGGGAGGCGCTCGGGCTGGCCGAGGCCGGCCGCGTCGACGAGGCGATCCGCATTGCCCTCGCGGAGCTCGACCGCGCCGAAACACCGCAAGCCCGGTACGTCTTCACGCGCTGCATCGAGAGCGCCCGGCTCACGCGCGTGCCGTCGCGGGTGCGCGCGCTGGTGGTGCGGGCGCTGCGCGAGGCCTGGATCCGCCCCGAGGACCTCGCTCGCGGTGCCGTGAGCCTGTTGCGCGGTTCCCCGCCGATCGATCGCACGGATCCGCTCTTGCTCGCGCTGCTGGAAACGTCGCCGGTGCCGGACGCCAAGCTGGAGCGCTTCCTCACGCAAGCGCGCCGCGAGTTGCTCGAGGCGGCCGTGCGCGACGACGATTCGGTCGTGACGGATTTCGAAGCGGCGCTGGCGCACGTGTGCCTGCGGAACGACTTCGTCTTCGATGCCCTGGACGACGAGCTCTCGGTGGTGGCGCGGTTGCGAAGCGATCTCGAGGCCGCGCTGGGATCCGGAAGACCGGTCGGCGAGCGTCGCTTGCTCGCCGCGGCCTGCTACTTTCCGCTCGTGGGCCTCACGCACTCGGCGGCGCTGCTGGACCCTGCGTGGAGTGCTCGTCTCGAAGATGTGCTTCGCGTCCACGTGCGCGAGCCGATCGAGGAGCGCGGGCTTCGCGCGCGGATGCCGCGGCTCACCGACATCGCGGACGGCGTTTCCGAAGCGGTGCGTGCGCAATACGAGGAGAGTCCGTATCCGCGTTGGTCGAGCCTCGAACCCGCGGGTGCGCCGGTTGCGCTCGACACGTACCTGCGCCAACGGGTTGCCGGACTTCCGCGCGAACCGATCGAAGGAACGCAATTGCTCGTCGCAGGGTGCGGCACCGGCCGCGAACCGATCGGCCTCGCACGCCAGGTGGCGGGCTCGCAGGTGCTGGCCGTGGACCTGAGCCTCGCGAGCCTCGGCTATGCGCAGCGCAAGGCGGTGGAGCTCGGCGCGGACAACGTCGAGTTCGCGCAGGCCGACATCGTGCGGCTGGGCTCGATCGGGCGCACCTTCGGCTACATCTCGTCGAGCGGCGTCTTGCACCATCTCGCGGATCCCGCCGAAGGGCTACGCAACCTCGTGCCGCTGCTGCGCCCCGGGGGATACATGATGCTGGGCCTGTACAGCGAGCTCGGCCGCCGTGCGGTGGTCGCAGCGCGGCGCCACATCGCGGAGCGAGGCTACGCGCCGACCGCGGACGGCATCCGACGCTGCCGGCGCGACATCCTCGCGGCCGATGCGGGCGAACTCGCGCAGGTGATGTCGTTCGACGATTTCTTCGTGGGCAGCGAGTGCCGCGACCTGCTTTTCCATGTGCAGGAGCATCGCTTCACGGTTTCGAAGATCGCTGCGCTCCTCGAATCCGCGGGCCTCGCCTTCGCGGGCTTCAGCGTGCCACCGTCCACGCGCCAGCTCTACGCGAGGCAGTTTCCCGAGGATCCCCACGGCCTCGTGCTCGGCAACTGGCAGTCGTTCGAAGAAGCGCATCCGCAAACCTTCGCCGGGATGTACTTCTTCCTCGCGCGCAAGCCGTAGTTGCGCCGGGTTAGCGGGGCTTCACGAACCTCAGCGCGAACTTGTCCGACGGGGGCGTGGCCTGGTTCGACGATTCCGCGCGCGTGTCCGCGGCGTTTCGCATGAATGAGCCTTCGCCGTCCAGCACGAATCCCGCGCGCCGGATCTCGGCGATCACGAAGGCCTCCTCGATGCGGTGCAGCGTCTTGCCCGCGCTGATGCCCGTGCCCGGCAGCGCCGAGTGATCGATGACGACGTAGCGGCCGCCGGGCTTGAGCGCGGCGAAGATCTTCCGGTTCATCGCGTCGCGATCGACCGGCAGGTAGCTGATGTCGTGATAGTTGAGGACCAGGGTCACGAGGTCCAGCGGGGCCGCTTCCGGCGGGACCGGATCGTCGAACGTCCGCTTCGCCACCACGAGGTTCGCCTGCGGATGCGCGGCCATGCGTTCGTTCAGCACCGTGCCCGGCTGCTGCGCCTGCGCCCACACCTTTCCGGACGGTCCCACCGCCAGCGTCAGCAGTTGAGCGGTGTAGCCGCCACCGGTGGCCATGTCGAGCACCTCCATGCCGGGCCGCACCTGGGCGAACTGCAGCAGCTCCACGGGACGGCGCGTCTCGTCCATCTTCCGGTCGCGGTCGGTGCGGATCGGATTCGCGAGCAGGGCGCGATATTGATCGGTGGAAATCGGTGCGTCCTGGATGGCGCACGATGCGACGGCGGCGGACATCAGGAGTGTGGCGGCGATACGGGATTTCATCAGGACTCCCGGGAGAATGTCGTCAGGTGCGGGGCGGACATTCTCCCATGCAACTCCCGCGTGCTCCCTAGGGCGCACGGGCGATGCGTTGCGCGCCCGGTGCGAAGCTCGCTCGTCCCACCTCGTTGATCGTGCCGCTCGAGAAACGTCCTTCGACGATCTCGTAGCCCAGCAACGCGAAGATGCGCCCGCGCAGGAACACCGGGCGGGCGTTGCCGTACCAATCCACGCACGAGGCCTTGCACGCATCGTCGGTGCCGGTGGCCTTCGCGCCCAGCTCGCCGATGTCGCCGAGCATCAGCGCGTCGTTGCGCATGAACATCACGGCCGCGGATCCGTCGCGAAGCTGCTTGTGGCCCGCGCGGCCGCCGCCCACGACGGGAAGGCCAAGCAGGCCCGTGTCGTCGGTGTCCGGCTTGTAGAAGAACCCGTGGCTGCGCGTCTCGCCCTGCGCCGCGTCCTCGCGTGTGAAGCGGTGCGCGACGGTCGCGGTGTCGTCGAGGCGAACGCTCGAGAGGAGCAGGTCCTTGCCGGCGGTGCCGACGACGAGCGCGTGGCGGCCGAGCGCTTCGATGCGATCGACGCCATGGGGGAGCGAGATCGTTTGCGGCGCATCGCACAGGTCCCAGCGGACGGCGTGGAGCGGATTGCGCTTCGTCGCGTTCGGTCCGCCCCAGGTGCTGCCGGACCCATAGAGCAGCCACGAGCCGACGAAGCGGTTCTGCACGGTGTAGCCGGCGGGCGAGGGCAGCTTGCGGTAAGCCTCGGCGGGCGCGGCATCGGTTCCGTTGCCGAAGCGATCGAGCGAGACGCGCATCAGCGCGGTGGATCCGGCGGAGGATTCCGACGACCACATTGTCTCGCCGCGGCCTTCCGAACGCACGAGCACGTTGAGGAAGCCGTCGCTCTCGAGGAAGCTGAATTGATCTATGGGGCTGCCGCTCGCCTTCAGCGCGGTGGGCGGCGCGCCGGAAAGCGGCATGCGGAAGACCGCGGAGGCCGAGCGCGCTTCCTTCGCGACACGGCGGTGATCCGTCGTCCACACGAACACGTTCTCCTGCGACACGTAGAACACGCGGCCGGCGGGGCCGAGCACGCCCGTGGCCTCGCACGCCATGTCGCGCTTCGCGAGATCGCAGGAGGTCACCGTGTGCAGCGTGAGGCCCTGGCCCTCGACCGCGTCGTCGGTGCGATAGATGCGCGTGGCGGGCGCGATGCGCTTGAAGTCCGCCGGCACCGCGTCCTTGCTCCACTTGCGCATCGCCGGGAAGCCCGCGAGCGTGTCGCCGTGCAAATTGAGATAAAGCGGCGTGTAGAAGACGAGCTTGTCGCCGACCAGGCGGCTCGCGTAGTTGCGCGAGGAATAGTAGTCGTTGGATTTCAAGTGATAGGTCCCGCGATGCGAGAGCTTGCCGGCGCGGTCGATGTCGAAGAGGCCGACCTCGGTGCCGCCGCGCGCGTACGAGTAGCCGATCACGATCACGGTGTTGCGGTGGATCAGCATCTCGTCGTACCACGCGCCGCGCGGATCGACGCCTTCGCCGAACGCGTCCGCGTAGGAAGCCGGCGAGAGGCTGGCACCCATCGCCACCGTGAAGAGACGCCCGCGGCGCAGGATCACGAGGTGCTCGCCGTGCACCTTCACGATGCCGCCCTCGTCGACACCGACGGTCTGCGTGTTGGTGATCGATTCTTCCTTCGCGGTGCCCGCCATTGCTTTCGCGGCGGGTGCAGCGGGGGAGGTGAGTGCGGGAGCGTTTTGCGCCGACATGGAGTCGGCCATCGCCCCCAGCGCGCGCCGGCCGGGAGGCGCCTGCCGCTTGCGTTCCTTCTCCAGCCAGTCCTTCAACTCCGCCTCGTCTTTGAACGCGGTCAGCGTCTTGGCCGGCGGAATGGGAATGAGCGAACGGGCGGTGGCGGGCAGGGCGGCCGCAATGAGCGCCGCGGCGAGGACAACGATCGGGAACCGTTTCACGGGGCTTCTCCTTTTTTCGGGATCAGCCCCTGTGAACGGACGGAATGGGCGAACGGGTTAGCGAGCGAGGTTTCTTTCGTTCATGATCACTCGCATGAACAGGCCCCGAAGGACTCTCCTCCTTTCGACCGTTGTCCTGCTCGCCGGCTGTGCAGGCCCCGGTTCGCGGCAGCAATCACAGGCGATCGAGATCGCAAATGTCGGGAGCGCGGATCTGCGAAACGTTCAGTTCCAGTACGCAAACGCGTTCGACATCGACAGGTCGGTCCTGGGGCCAAGGGCGAGAGTGTCCCGCTTCGAGTTCTCACCCGTGCCCGATGCCGCCTACCTTTCGTGGATTCCCTCGGATGGCCGTCAGCGAAGCCTGGCAATCCCGATTCGAGGCGTTGTCCCGGATTCGATGGACGGGAAGGGACTGCTCTTCGAAATCGACGAAGGGTCGGTTCAGGTGTATCTCTCGCAGAACTTGCTGAATTTCTCGCGAAAAGAGCGAATCTTCCCGCCCTAGCCGGGCCGCGACCTGCGGCCCGGAACGGCGGTCATTGCGTCCGATTGAATTTCTGCGCCCTGCGACCGTTGCCGACCTCGGCCGTATAAAGGTTGCCGGCCGAATCGATGGCGATGTTGTGGATCCAGCGGAACTCGCCGGCCATGCGGCCCGGGCGGCCGATGGTGCCCACCACGGCGCCATCGCTGCGGCGAAGCGTGTGCACCTCGCCGTTTGCGCCGTCGGCCACGAACATCCAACGCTGCTGCGGGTCCTCCGAGAGCACGAGGTCCCAGGCCGAGCCGTTCTGGCGCGTCTGCGGCTCGACGCTGAATTCCTTCACGAACTTGCCGTCCTTCTGGAACACCTGGATGCGGTCGTTGGCGCGGTCGCACACGTAGAGCAGGTTGTCGTTCGAGAGGCGCACGCAGTGCACGGGGTTGGAGAACTGCTGCGGGGCCGGGGCCTTCGGGTCGTACGGTGCCTGCTTGTCGTCGTTCGGTTTGTTGCCGTACGCGCCCCAGTGCCGCTTGTAGGCGCCGGTCTTCGCGTCGGCCACGAGCACGCGGCGGTTCTTGTAGCCGTCGGCGATGTAGAGCTCGCCCGCGGCCTCGTCCACGATCATGTGCGCGGGCTTGCCGAGCAAGTTCGGATCGTTGCTGCCGCCCGTCTTGCCGGGCGTGCCCACCGTCATCAGCCACTTGCCGTCGGGCGTGAACTTGAGGAGGTAGTTGTCGTTGTCGTCCTGCGCGCCGATCCAGACGTTGCCGTCGGCGTCGACCATGATGCCGTGCTCGTTCTTCGGCCACGGATACTGGTCGGTGCCCGTGCCGCCCCAGCTGCGCAGCAGATTGCCCTGGCGATCGAACTCCATCACCGGCGGCGCGGCCTTGCAGCATTTCGTCGTCGGCGGGTTCAACTGCGCGCCCTTCTCGTCGTCCACGAGCGACTTGGGACGATGCACGATCCAGATGTGGTCGTTCTTGTCGACGGCGATGCCCGCGACCTGGCCGAGCATCCAGTTCTCCGGCAGCGGTTTCGGCCAGTACGGATCGACGGCGAACTTGGGCGTGGCTTCGGGGTTGTGGCCGCGAACCGGCGCGGGCGTTTGCTGCGTGAGCTCGGCGCACGCGGCGGCGAGCACGGCGAGTGCCAGTGAAGCGGCGATCCGGGTGATTCGCATGGTGTCCCCTCCAGGGTCTTGGTCTGTTTTCATCATTCGAACGACTAGCGCTCCATATTAGCCTTCGCGCAATGCCGGGAGTATTTTGCGTGTGCAGGTGTTTATCGCAGGCCAAACCAACAAATCCATGGAGGAAAGACGATGAGATTCGCCCGATTGGCCGCCCTTGGGGGCGGCATTGCAGCGCTCACGGCCGGCATCGCGTTCGCGCAGGTTCCGCAGTACGGCCCCAACGTCACGATCGAACAGGCCCGCAAGATGGTTGCGGCCGGCGTCGTCGAGGCCAAGAAGAACAACTGGCCCGTGGCCATCGCCGTCGTCGACACCGCGGGCCAGCTCGTCGCATTCGAGCGACTCGACCAGACGCAGACCGCGAGCACGATGATCGCGCAGGACAAGGCCGTGTCGGCCGCGATGCTGCGCCGTCCGACGAAAGTGATCCAGGACGCGCTCGCCGCCGGCGGCGCGGGCGTGCGATTCCTCGGGCTGCGTTACGCGAGCCCGGTGGAAGGTGGCATCCCGATCACGGTCGACGGCAAGATCGTCGGCGGCATCGGCGTTTCCGGCGTCACGTCCGAGCAGGACGGCATGGTCGCCGCCGCGGGTCTCGCCGGCCTGAAGTAAGCCCGTCACGGCCGTGCCGCTATGATGGCGGCATGGCCGCATTCGACCTCGTCGTCGCGGGCGCGGGCATCCTGGGCCTCGCCCACGCGCTCGCCGCGACACGCCGGGGCCTGAAGGTCGCGATCGTCGAACGCGACCCGCACGCCCGGCGCTCTTCCGTCCAGAACTTCGGTTTCGTCACGCTCGCGGGACAGGCGGAGGGCGTGACGCGTTCGCGCGTCCTGCGCTCGCGCGAGGTGTGGCTCGAGGTGACGGACAGCGCCGGCATTCCGGTACTGCAGCGCGGGGCGCTCCTCGTGGCTCGGCGCGCCGAGTCGCTCGCCGTACTCGAGGAATACGGCGCCACGCCGAGCGGCGCTCGCTGCGAGTTGCTTCCGGCAGCGGCGGTGCGCCAACGATTCGCCGCCGCCTCGGCCGGCATCGTGGGTGGCCTTCATTCACCGGACGAGCTTCGCGTCGAGGCGCGAGATGCGATTCCCGCGATCCTTCGCTGGCTGGAGGAGGCGAAAGGCGTCACGGTGCATCGTGGACGTACGGCGCTCGCGATCGAGGCCAACGGTCTTGCAACAGACGCGGGCTTCATCGACGCGGGCGCGGTCGTCGTGGTGCCCGGATCGAATGTCGCCGCGTTCGCACCGGGGCTCGCCACACGGACGCGCGCGCACGACTGCCGCCTTCAAATGCTGCGCCTGCGCGCACCCGGCGTGGAGCTGCCCGGGGTCGTGATGGGTGACCTGAGCTTCCTGCGCTACGAAGGCTTTGCCACGCTGCGCTCGGCCGCGGCGTTGCGTGAGCGCGTGGCGGCCGAACAGCCGCGCCATGTCGCCGCGGGCGTGCACGTGATCGTCGCGCAAAGCGCGGACGGCTCGCTCGTCGTCGGCGATTCGCATCGCTACGATCGCGAGTGCGACAGCGAAGACGAAGCGCTCATCCTCGATGAGTTTGCCGCGCTGGTCCATGCGCCCGGAGCCGAGGTAGTCGACCGCTGGACCGGCATCTATCCCGTGGCGGACGCGAAGCCGCTGCTGGCCGAATCGCCCACGCCGCGCTCCCGCGTGATCGCGGTCACCAACGGCCTGGGCATGAGCACGGGCTTCGCCATCGGCGAGGAAACGATCGCGGAGCTCTTCGGATGAGCCACGAACCGATCGCTTCGCCGTCCCCGTGGGTCACGCGCTGGGCGTCGATGATCCGCCCGGGCGGTGCCGTGCTCGACGTGGCGTGCGGTTCCGGCCGGCATGCGCGCTGGCTGGCGGCCCTCGGCTTCGAGGTGGACGCCGTGGACCGCGATACGTCGCTCTTTACCGGCCCGCCGTCCGGGGTGACCCTGCGCGCCGCCGATCTCGAGGACGGAAGCCCGTGGCCCTACGCCGGACAGCGGTTCGACGCCATCGTGGTCACGAATTACCTCCATCGCCCCTTGCTGCCCGTGCTGGTGGATTCCCTCGAGCCCGGCGGCCTGCTGGTCTACGAGACCTTCGCCCGGGGCAACGAACGCTTCGGGAAGCCCTCCAATCCGGCCTTCCTGCTGGCTCCGGGCGAGCTTTTGGACGCCGTTCGCGGACGATTGAGGGTCATCGGGTACGAGGACGTCACCGTCCTGGAGCCCCGGCCCGCCGCCGTCCAGCGCATGGCCGCCCGGCGCGAATGAGGTGCTAAAATCGCGGTTTTTCAAGGCCCGAGAAGCGTGTCTGGAATGTTGGCCGGAAGCCTGGTTGCGATCGTCACCCCCATGCTCGCCGACGGCGGGCTCGATTTCCCCCGCCTGAAGTCGCTCATCGACTGGCACGTCCAGGAAGGAACGGACGGGATCGTCGTCGTGGGCACCACGGGGGAATCGCCCACCGTCGACTTCGACGAGCATCACCGCGTCATCTCCTCTTCGGTGGAGTACGCGGCCGGCCGCGTGCCGATCATCGCGGGCGCCGGCGGCAACTCGACCAAGGAAGCGATCGAGCTCACCCAGTACGCCAAGAAGGCCGGCGCCAACTACGTCCTGTCGGTCGTGCCGTACTACAACAAGCCGATGCAGGAAGGGCTCTACCAGCACTTCAAGGCGATCGCGGAATCCGCCGACATCCCCGTGATCCTCTACAACGTGCCCTCGCGCACGGTCGCGGATCTCCAGAACGACACGGTGGTGCGCCTCTCGAAGGTGAAGAACATCGTCGGCATCAAGGAATCCACCTCGAACATCGAGCGCGTCACCGAGCTCATGAAGCGCGTGCCGAAGGACTTCCTCGTCTTCAGCGGCAACGACGACGCGGCGCTCGCCTACGTCCAGTTGGGCGCCCACGGCGTAATCTCGGTGACGGCCAACGTGGCCCCCCGCCTCATGCACGACATGATCGCCGCGGCGCGCGCGGGGGATTCGCGCAAGGCCATCGAGATCAACAACCGCCTGCTCGGACTGCACAAGAACCTGTTCCTCGAAACCAATCCGATTCCCGTGAAATGGGCCCTGGCGAAGATGGGGCGCATCGCGGAGGGCATCCGCCTCCCGCTCACACCTTTCGCCGCCCCGCACCACGACACCCTGGCCACCGCGCTTCGCGAAGCCGGGTGCATCGCCTAGAACAAGGATTTCCCCATGAAGCACATCCGCCTCGTCGTCCTGCCCCTGTTCGCGTTCCTCCTGATGGCGGGTTGCTCCTCCACCGGCAACAAGAGCATGGAATACCGCAGCGCGCAGACCAAGCAGAACAACGCGCCGCTCGAAATCCCGCCGGAGCTCAGCAGCCCGACGATCGACGACCGCTTCGCCGTCCCCGATCCGAAGGCACAGACCACGTTCTCCACGTATTCGCGCGATCGCGCCGCGGGTCCGCAGATTCCCTCCACCGCGGGCGTGCTTCCGGCCGTGGACGGCATCCGCGTCGAGCGCTCGGGCAGCCAGCGCTGGCTCGTGGTGAAGACCACGCCGGACAAGGTGTGGCCGGTCGCCCGCGAGTTCTGGATCGAGAAGGGCTTCACCATCCAGCGCGAGAATCCGCAGGCCGGGATCATGGAAACGGATTGGGCCGAGGACCGCGCCAAGATCCCGCAGGACGTGATCCGCCGCACCATCGGCCGCGTGTTCGACGGCCTGTATTCGACGCCGCAGCGCGACAAGTTCCGCACGCGCCTGGAGAAGAGCGCCGACGGCACCTCCACCGAGGTGTACGTAAGCCACCGCGGCATGGAAGAGGTCTACACCAGCAACGCCGAAGAACGCACGATCTGGCAACCGCGCCCGCCGAACCCGGAGCTCGAGGCCGAGTTCCTGCAGCTGCTGGCCCTCAAGTTCGGCTACGACGACAAGAAGACCGTCGCCGCGGCGGGCCTCAATCCGGCGACGAAGGCCGCCTCGGCCACCACCGGCGGCACGACGCTGCCCACGCCCGAATCGCGCAACGCCGTGCTCGAGAACAACGGCGCCGGCCCGCTCGTGGTGAACGACGGTTTCGACCGCGCCTGGCGCCGCGTCGGCCTGGCGCTCGACCGCGTGGGCTTCACCGTCGAGGACCGCGACCGCTCCAAGGGCGTGTTCTTCGTGCGCTACATCGACCCGGAAGTGGATCTCAAGACGGGCGAGAAGCAGGGTTTCATGGAGAAGCTCGCGTTCTGGAAGCCGGCGCCGAAGGCCGCGCAGCCCCAGTACCGCATCCATGTGGCCGACGCCGGCACCAACGTCTCGCAGGTGGAGGTGCAGTCGCAGGCGGGAACGCCCGAGGCGAGCCCCACCGGCAAGAAGATCCTCAACCTCCTGTACGACCAGCTCAAGTAGGCGTGATCCGCTTCGCCTCGCTGGGCAGCGGGAGCTCGGGCAACGCCACGATCGTCGAGCGCGCGGGCACGCGCGTGATGATGGATTGCGGCTTCGCCCTCGGCGAAACCAAGGCGCGGCTGGAGCGCCTGGGCCTCGCCCCCTCGCAGCTCACCGCCATCGTCGTCACCCACGAGCACGACGATCACCTGGGCGGCGTCGCGCGCTTCGCCAAGCGCTTCGCGATCCCCGTCTACCTCACGCGCGGTACCGCGCAGTGGCTGCCGGAGGATTTCCCGCTGAGCCTCGTGCACATCATCGACTCGCACACCGTCTTCGCGATCGGCGACCTGCAGGTGGAACCCTTCCCGGTCCCGCACGATGCGCGCGAGCCGGTGCAATACGTCTTCGGCGACGGCGCGTCGCGCGTGGGCGTCGTCACCGACCTGGGTTGCACCACGGCCCACGTGGAAGAAAAGCTGAGCGGCTGCGATGCGTTGGTGCTCGAGTGCAACCACGACCTCGACATGCTGATGGGCGGGGCGTATCCGGTGAGCTTGAAGCATCGCGTGTCGGGGCGGTTCGGGCACCTGTCGAATCGCGATGCGGGCGCGATCCTCGCGAACGTGGATTGCTCGCGCTTGAAGCACATCGTCGCGGCGCACCTCTCCAAGCAGAACAACACGCCGGCGCTTGCCATCGCTGCGCTTGCCCATGCATTGGGTTGCGAGCACACGTGGGTGGGCATCGCGCAGCAGGAGACGGGGTTCGACTGGCGGGAAGCCTAGCGGCTTGCTTTTGGGAGACTCGGGACCCCTTGAACCACGGAGGCACGGAGACACGGAGGGCCACGGAGGAATGCTCGAATGAACGTGAGTGACGCGGTCGGTGGCGAATCGCGACTACCCGCAACTGACTTCCCTTAAAGCTTTTCTCCGTGGCCCTCCGTGTCTCCGCGCCTCCGTGGTTCAAGGGGTCCCGAGTGGGTTCAAGCAGCGGTCCACGCAGACGAAAAAAAAGCCCGCCGAAGCGGGCTTTTCCATTCGGAGAACCGAATTACTTCTTCTTCGGCGCTTCCGGAACCTGCGACTTGCCCGCATCAGCCGGGGCGGTGCCGGCGGCCGGGGGAACCGGGGTCGCGGCAGCCGGAGCGGCGGTGGCGGGAGCAGCAGCGGCAGGAGCAGCGGCGGCCGGGGCAGCAGCGGCGTCAGCCGGCTTGGCGGCATCGGCAGCGCCGGTGGCGGGCGCGGCGGCGGGGGCTTCGGCGGGCTTCGGAGCCTCGGCCTTGGGGGCGGGGGCGGGAGCCGGCGCCGGCGGGGTTTCGGTCTTGCCGCAGGCGGTCAGGCCAACGGCGAAAAGGGCGGCGAGAAGGAACTTCGCGTTCATGATTCGAGCTTCCTTGGTTGGTTTTAGCGGTGGATTGTTGTGAGGCGCTTTAATTTTTCGTGACATCCGGGGCTCGCTGCAGTGCAACGAAACGCAGGAACGACCGTAGCCAACCGAAGATTCTACCAAAGTTCCCTTTCGGGAGTCACAAGCCCAGGGTTGTCGCGGAAACGGCGGGCTCCGTGAGCTCCCAGATCTCCTCGAAGCGCTGCAGGATCGGCAGCGTGTCCGCGGGCGAGTGCAGTGCAACAATCGCGCGCGGCTGCAGGTGGTGCATCTGGTGCCACACGCTGTGGTCGTCGGCGATCACGAAAGGATCCGCCGCATTGCGGGCCTGCGCGAGCGTGCGATGGATCTCGATCGACATGGGGAACTGGCGCAGCAGCGTGAGCAGGCGCGGACACTCGCGCACCAGGTGCTCGGGCTCGTGCAGCGCGATGTGCAGCCGATGCACGCGGCCGGACACGAAGAAGGCGCGGAGCTGGTCGGCGCGAGCGGGCGAATTGAAGCCGCGGTTGGAAAGCGTGAAGTCGAAGATGCGAAGCGTGCGCTTCGCGCTGCCGATCACCTGCTCGATCGCCGCGTTCGACTCGGCGATGCCGGAGATCTGCCGGTAGCTCGGCTCGGGTGTTGCGTTCTCGGTCATCGTGCGCTCCCGCCGCCTGGATGGAGGAATCCCTGCACGTACCAGCCGTGCGCGAGGCGCCAGAACGCGGCGCCCGCCTTCACCGGCCCCGGCAGGGCGCGAGCGTCGGCCAGCGCGCGCAGCTCGCGCGCTCCACCGCCTGCTGCGAGGGCCTCGCCGTTCATGAAGAACATCCTGCCAGAAAAGAAGAAGCGCGAGCGCCGGTCGAGCACGAGGCCGGCGCGGGATGCGCGGGCCTGGAAGCGCGAGGGCGACAGCGGCTTTTCCGGCGGATCGAAGACGACGTGGGCCTTGGGCTCGGAGAGGAAGCGTCCGGCGAACTCCGCGACGTCGCGTTGCGTCCAACGAATGCCGCGCAGCGCCTTCGATGCGTGGTGCACCATCTCGCCCGGCACCTCTCCCGCATGGCGCGGCGCTTGCGCGCGCGGATCCGCGTAGTGGCCCGTGGGTGCGAGGCGATCGTGCAGGAAATCGAGGAAGCCGCCGACCAACTCGCGGTCGCTCGGTGCGCGAAATCCGATCGACCAGGTGAGGCATTCCGTGGTCGCCACGCCGTGGTGCGCGACGCCGGGCGGGAGATAGAGCATGTCCCCCGGGCCCAGCTCCCACTCCGATTCTGCTTCGAATCGTTGCAGGATTTTCAGCGGCAGTCCCGGCACGAATCGCACATCCTTGCGAGTCGACACTTGCCAGCGACGCCGCCCGTGCCCCTGCAGGAGGAAGACATCGTAGGAATCGACGTGGGGGCCGACGGTCCCGCCGGGAACCGCGTAGCTCACCATGAGGTCATCCACTCGGGCGTGCGGAATGAAGTCGAAGCGCTCGAGCAAGCTCGCGGCCGCCGCGGAGAAGTGATTGGTGTCCTGCACGAGGACGGTCCAGTCGCGCTTCGGAAGGCGGGCCAGCGCGCGCGCGGAGAAGGGGCCATGCTCGAGCGTCCACGTCTTGCCGCGGTGTTGTACCAAGCGAGCGCTCGCATCCGGATCGCCGGCGAGGCGCAGCACCTCGCGGGGCGTGAGCGGATCGGCGAACGAAGGAAACGCGCCGCGTATCAGCAGCGGCTTCTTTTGCCAGTGGCGCGCGAGGAAAGCGCGGGCATCGAGGCCGCCGAGGAAGCCGTGCTTCACAGCTTGCACGTCATGGATTTGGATTAATATTGGTTCGAGAGGTCGAGCGAAAAACGCCATGCTTCAGATAGGACAACCGGCACCGGCATTTTCCCTCCCCGACGCGAGCATGGAAATGATGAGTCTTTCCAGCTATCGGGGCAAGAAGAACGTTGTCCTCTATTTCTATCCGAAGGACGGCACGCCGGGCTGCACCATCCAGGCGATCGACTTCTCCGATCGCGAGAAGGAATTCCAGCGTCTCGACACCGTCATCTTCGGCGTCTCGCGCGACGATGTCCTCTCGCACGCCGCGTTCCGCGACGAGCATGGCCTCACGGTCCAGCTGCTCGCCGACACTGAAGAGGAAGTCTGCAAGATGTACGACGTGCTCGCCGAGAAAAGCTACGAAGGCCGCAACAAGACGATGGTGCGCCGCTCCACGTTCGTGATCGACAAGAAGGGTTTCGTGCGCCACATCCTCTCCGAGGTCAATCCGCGCAACCACGCGGACGAGGTGCTGAAGGTCGTCAAGACCCTGAACGGAAACGGCCCGGCGAACTAGTGCGGATCGATCGCGACATGGTGGTCACGCTCTCGTGCGACGTGCGCGACAGCGACGGCGAATCCCTCGAGGAAGGCACACTCGTCTCCTACCTGCACGGCGGCTACGGCGGCATCTTCCCCAAGGTGGAGAGCGCGCTTCAGGGCCAGGAGGTGGGCCACGTGCTCGACCTCTCGCTCGATCCCGCGGATGCCTTCGGCGACTACGACGCGGAGCTCCTGCGCGTGGAGCCGCGCAAGAAATTCCCCGAGACGCTCGAGGTCGGCATGCGCTTCGAAGGCGTGCCCGGCGAGGAAGACGAAGAAGCCCTGATCTACACCGTGACGGACGTGACGCCCGAAGCGGTGGTGGTCGACGGCAACCATCCCCTCGCGGGCGAGCGCCTGATCTTCCACGCCACGGTGAAGGAAGTGCGCAAGGCCACCGAAGAGGAGCTGGAAGAAGGCCAGGCCGCCGAAGATCTCGGCATCACGGCAGCCGAGGCTCGAAACTGAAGAGCTGCGGGTCGTCCGGATCCACGTAGACCTTCACCCAGCCCACCCACGGGCTGCCGAACGTTTCCATGCGCGTGAGGTTGCGGATCGCCTCGCCGCGCGAATCCTTGAAGGGATGGTCCACTCTCTGGTGGTGCGTGTCGCCATGGATGAAGGCCACGGGCTTGCCGAGCGTGGCAGCGGCGCCGGGGATCGCGTCGAGGTACCGCCGGTAGATGTCCTGCCTGCTCGCCTCCCACGGATTGGCATGGAGGATCACGGCGAGGCCGCGCATGCCGGGCGCTTGCGCCGCGCGCACGGCGATCGAAAGCCATTCGAGGTTCGCGGCGAGGCGCTTCGCGTGCTCCGCGTCGTTGGCCGCGTCGAACCCGAAGTTGTCGTTGCTGCCTTGCACGTTGAGCGTCGTGAAGACCACGCCCGATCGCGTCCAGCGGAGGTTCTCCGGGTACCCCGCTTGCCGCTCGCCCTCGATGCGCTTCGCCGTCGGGGCGAACGGCCCGCCCGTTCCGTAGTACACGGAGCGCAGCTTCTCCAGGCGCTCCAGCGGATCCATGCTGCCGTTGGTGGGGCGCCGGCAGTCGACCCAGTCGTTGTCGCCGGGCACGAAGTGGAACGGCGCCTTGAAGCGCTCGAACTGCGCGCGGCGTTCTTCGTAGAGCGCGTCGGTGCACGGCGAGTTGCCGCCGGCCTTCATGTCGCCCACGTGCACCACGAAGGCGAGGGGCTCCACGTTGATGTAATGGATCAGCTCGAGGAAGCGCACCGTCTCGTTCGCGCTGTAGGGCGCATCACCGAGGATGCCGAAGGCGAAAGCCTCGGGGTGCGGCGGCCGGGTCGCGCAGCCCGCGAGGGCGAGCGCGGCGGCGAGGAGGAGGGCGCTAAGCCTCGTCATCGGCGAGGCGCTTCAGCTTGTAGAGCGCCTCGAGGGCCTCGCGCGGCGAAAGCTCATCGGGGCGGATCTCGTCGAGTGCGTCGTGCAATGGCGACACTTCCGGCTCGGCCACGGCTGCCGCGGGCGCCGAGAAGAGATCCGGCTGCGCGCCCGCCGGGCGGAGGTGCTGCTCCAGCTCGCCCAGGTGCTTGCGCGCGGTACGCACGACTTCCTTCGGGATCCCCGCGAGATGCGCCACGTGGATGCCGTACGACTTGTCCGCGGGGCCGCCCTCCAGCTTGTGCAGGAACACGATGCGGTCCTTGTGCTCGACGGCGTCCAGGTGCACGTTCGCGATGTTGGTGAGCGCCGTGGCGAGCTGCGTGAGCTCGAAGTAGTGCGTGGCGAACAACGTATAGCAGCGCGTGGTTTCGGCGAGATGACGGGCGATCGCGTAGGCGAGGGCGAGGCCGTCGAACGTGGAAGTGCCGCGGCCGATCTCGTCGACGAGCACGAGGCTTCGCGTCGTGGCGTTGTTGAGGATCGTCGCCGCCTCCGTCATCTCCACCATGAAGGTCGAGCGGCCGCCGGCGAGATCGTCGGAGGCGCCGATCCGCGTGAAGATGCGGTCGATCGGCCCGATGCGCGCCGATGCCGCGGGGACGAAGGCGCCGCAGTAGGCGAGCAGCGCGATCTGGGCCACCTGCCGCATGTACGTCGACTTGCCGCCCATGTTGGGCCCCGTGATCAGCAGCAGCTGGCGCGAGCGCGAGAGGTCCGTGTCGTTGGGAATGAACGCATCGACCTGGCTCTCGACGACGAGATGGCGGCCCTCGCGGATCTCGAAGCAGTCTTCCGAAATGAATTCCGGGCAGGAGAGGCCCAGCGACTCGGCGGAGGCGGCGAGCGCGGCGAGCGCATCGAGGCCCGCGCCGCCGTCGGCGATCTCCTGCAGGCGGACCACATGGGTGCCGAGCTCGTCCAGCAGCGCTTCGTAGAGCTCCTTCTCGCGCGCCAATGCCCGGTCCCCGGCGGCGAGCGCCTTGTCCTCGAAGGCCTTCAGCTCCGGCGTGATGAAGCGCTCGGCGTTCTTCATCGTCTGGCGGCGCTTGTACTCCACCGGCACCTTGTCGAGCTGGCCCTGCGTGACCTCGATGAAGAAGCCGTGCACGCGGTTGAACTCGACGCGCAGGTTCGCGATGCCGGTGCGCTCGCGTTCGCGCTTTTCCATCTCGAGGAGGAAGGCGCTGCAGTCGTTCTGGATGGCGCGCAGCTCGTCCAGCTCCGTATCGAAGCCGTCGCGGATCACGCCGCCCTCGCGAATCACGGCCGCGGGCTCGTCCTGCAGCGTGGCGGCGAGGCGAGCGTGGATCGCGGGAACCGGCTGGAGGGCGCGCGCGGCCTGCTCGAGCGCGGGCTGGGCGCTGCTCGCGAGGAGCTCGTGCAGCCCCGGTAGCGTTGCAAGGGTATCGCGCAGGCCGGCGAGATCGCGGGGGCGGGCGTTGCGCAGCGCGATGCGCGAGGTGATGCGCTCGACGTCCGACCACCCACGCAGCTCGGCGGCGACATGCGGATGACGCACGGTAGCTTGCCGATCGGCGAGCGCGGCAATGGCGCCCTGCCGCTGGCGGAGCACCACCGTGTCGCGCAGCGGATGGTGCAGCCAGTGGCGAAGACGGCGGCTGCCCATCGAGCTCGCGCAGCGGTCGAGCAGCGAGAAGAGGGTGGGTGAATCCGCGCCGGCGATGGTCTCGGTGATCTCCAGGTTGCGGCGCGTGGGCGCGTCCATCTGCACGAACTCGCTCTCGCGCTCGACCGCCAGGCCGGTCACGTGCGGCAGCGCGGATTGCTGCGTGTGGCGGCAATAGCCGAGCAGCGCGCCGGCCGCACCGAGGGCCGCCTCGAGGCCCTCGACGCCGTAGCCCGAGAGGTCCGCGGTTCCGAATTGCTTGGCAAGGTCGCGCTTGGCGCCTTCCGGATCGAAGCGCCACGCCTCGAGCTTCCTCACGGACGGCGCCTCGCGGATCACCGGAGCCTCGAGATCGTCGGGCAGGAGCAGCTCCGCCACCTGCAGGCGCTCCAGCTCGGCGGCCAGGCGAATTCGCGGTACCTCGGTGACGCGCAGCCTGCCGCTCGCGAGCGACAGCCACGCGATGCCCGCGGTGGATCCCGCGACGTACGCGGCAGCCAGCAGGCTCTCGCGCGTTGCGGGAAGCAGCGCCGAATCCGTGAGCGTGCCGGGCGTCACGATGCGAGTGACCCTCCGCTCGACCGGGCCTTTCGAGGTCGCGACGTCGCCCACCTGCTCGCAGATCGCGACCGACTCGCCGGCCTTCACGAGCTTCGCCAGGTATTGCTCGACCGAATGGAAGGGCACGCCCGCCATGCGAATCGGCTGGCCCGCGGTGGCGCCGCGCGTCGTGAGCGTGATGTCGAGCAGCTTCGCGGCGCGCTCGGCGTCGGCGAAGAACATCTCGTAGAAGTCGCCCATCCGGTAGAAAAGCAGCATGTCGGGGTACCCCGCCTTCAAGGCGAAGTACTGCTGCATCATCGGGGTGTGGGCGGCGGGGGCTCGATCGTTCAAGCCCCCGATTCTACCGTCCCGCTACGCCCGCTTCAGGAGACCGGAACCGGCTCCGGGAATTTCCAGGTGTTCTTGAGGATCTCGGCGCGCGGCCGGTAGAGGCGCACGGCGGCGTTCCAGCCCTTCATGATCGGGATGCAGTTCGGAATCTTGCCGTCGCAGCCGCCGAACTGGATCGCCATCGATCCGTCCGCCGCCTTCTTGCCCGTGATGTTGTTCACCGAGTAGGAGTTGAGCGCGTTCTTCTCGAAGTAGCCCTTCTCGTTGTAGACGCTGATCGACCAGAAGCCGTCCACGGGAACGTCCTTCACGGTGAGCCGGTAGACCTTCTTGCCGTCGTTCTCGGCCGGCGTGATATTCGCGTAGGACGCATCCTTGTCCGGATTGCCGCCCCAGCCCGTCGCGGTACCGATCAGGTGCTTCACCGGATCGACGTTGGCCTTGGTGCCGAAGGACCCTTTGTAATCCTGCACGGTGGAGCCGAGCACGAGGAGCGCGTCGCGCACCTTCTTCTGGCTCACCGCGTCCCAGTTCGGCAGCTCGAGCTTGCCCGGGTCCTTCTGGGTGATCTTGATCGCGTCCTGCAGCGCATGCACGGCCTTGATGTCGGCGGGATCGTTGGGGTCGACCAGTGTGCGGATCGCGAGGTTCACGTAGCGGGTTCCCACGTCCTTCTCGGTCAGCGTGCGCTTGCCCTTGCCGTAGTACACGCCGGGCACGTAGTGATCCTCGTCGATGACCATCAACGACATGAAGCGCTTGCCCGCATCGGGCATCTCGATGGTCATGGGGCCTGCCCGGAGATCGAAGACGCCAAAGGAGTAGAGGGTGTCGCGGTTCATCCGGATCACCGTCTGGTTGTCGATCGAGGCGGGCTCCCGGCGGTGCAGCAGCTTGCCGAAGGCGCCGTCCTTCGCGTTGGCAGCCGAGTACATGTCGGTTTCCGCGCGCGCGAAGTTCTCGATCGTCACCGGCACAGGCGCGGCGGCCTGCAGCGACTTCTTCTCTTGAGCGAATGTAGGAATTGCAGCGAACGCGAGTGCTACTACCGTGGCAACGCGTGCATTCATGGCGGCTCCTTCCATCGAGTCTGCCCATGATGCCACGGTGATACCATCGCCCGCAGCCATGACGAAGCGCAAGAATCGCGCGGGCAGCGCGCCCTCGAAGCCCGAAGCTGCCGCGGCCCCCGCGCCTTCGAAGTCCCGCTCGGGATGGTGGTTGCTCGCGGCCCTGGCGGGTGCGTTCGCGATCGGCCTCTTCGCCTCGCAGGTCCTGAAGCGCGGCGTTTCCCCGGCACCGGTTCCCGCCGAGCGCGCGACGGCCGTGGTTACTCCCGCGAGTTACGTCGGTTCCGCGGCGTGCGCGTCCTGCCATGCGGAACAACACAAGCAATGGAGCGGCTCGCAGCATGCGGCCGCGATGATCGAGGCGAATGCGTCGAGCGTTCGTGGCGATTTCGCCAACGCGAAGGCCACGGTCGCGGGCGTCACGTCCACCTTCACCACGAAGGAAGGCCGCTACTTCGTCCGCACCGACGGACCCGACGGCAAGCTCGCGGACTTCGAGGTGAAGTACACGTTCGGCGTCGAGCCCCTGCAGCAATACCTCATCGCGATGCCGGGAGGGCGCATGCAGGCGCTCGGCCTCGCCTGGGACACGCGCGGGAAAGCCGAGGGCGGGCAGCGCTGGTTCGCTGTCACGCCCGCGAATCCGAAGCCCGGGAGCGCGCTCCACTGGACGGGCATCGACCAGAACTGGAACTACCAGTGCGCCGATTGCCACTCCACCAACCTGCGCAAGAACTACGATGCGGCGACCTCGACGTTCAAGACAACGTGGTCGGAGATCAACGTCGCGTGCGAGAGCTGCCACGGGCCGGGCTCGAACCACGTGAACGCGAAGGGCAAGGGAGGGCTCACCGCCGCGCTCGACGAACGCCGTGGCGTGAGCTGGGCGATCGACGCCGCGAGCGGCAACGCGAAGCGCTCGAAGGCGAAGGTATCGGACCGTGAGATCGAGGTGTGCGCGCGCTGCCATGCCCGGCGCGGCCAGTTCACCGACGAACACGTCGCGGGCCAGCCGCTGCACGCTGCCTTCCGTCCCGCCGTGCTGGAGCGCGGCCTTTACTGGCCCGACGGCCAGCAACGCGACGAGGTCTACGACTACGCCTCCTTCCTGCAGAGCCGCATGCACGCGCATGGCGTGACCTGCTCCGACTGCCACGATCCGCACACGCAGAAGCTGCGCGCTCCCGGCAACGAGGCGTGCTCGCAATGCCACGCGCCCGCCAAGTACCAGGCGGAATCGCATCATCATCATCGCGCGGGCTCGAAGGGCACGGAATGCGCCGCGTGCCACATGCCGACGAACACGTACATGGTCGTGGACCCGCGTCACGATCACTCGATTCGCATTCCCCGCCCCGACCGCACCGTCTCGATGGGCGCACCCAACGCGTGCAACGCTTGCCACGGCGACAAGAAGCCGCCGTGGGCGGCCGAGGCGCTCCGCGGCTGGTTCCCGAAGGCGAATCCCGGCTTCCAGGGTTTTGCCGAGGCGCTGCATGCGGGAGATCTCGGAGCGCCCGGGGCGCAGAGCGCGCTGCGCGGCGTGGCGAAGGACGCGTCGCAATCGCCGATCGCGCGAGCCAGTGCCATCGCGCGCCTCGGCCGCGGTCTCGATCCCCAGAGCGTCGACGTGATCGCCGGCGCATTGAACGATCCCGATGCCAACGTGCGCATGGCGGCCACGCAGGCGCTCGGCCGCGGCGACACGGAGATGAAGCTGCGCTACCTCCCGCGCATGCTCGCCGATCCGCTGCGCGTCGTTCGCATGGAAGCGGCGAGCGCGCTGGCGGGCGAGCCGGAGCGCAAGCTCAAGGCCCCGCGGCGCGAGGCGTTCACGAAAGCGCTGGAGGAGTTCCTCGCGGCGCAGCGCTTCAATGCCGATCGTCCGGAGGCGCAAGGCGCGATCGCGGCCGTGGCGCTCGCGCGGGGCGACACCGCCACGGCAATCACGGCGAACCGCACCGCGCTCAGGATCGATCCCTCCTATATCCAGGCGGCGGTGAACCTCGCGGACCTCTATCGCGGCCAGGGCAAGGACGCGGAGGGCGAGGCGGTGCTGGCGGAGGCGATGAAGGCGAACCCGGCTTCCGCGCCGGTGAAGCACGCGCTGGGGCTGCTCAGGATCCGCGAACGGCGCACGGCCGAAGCGCTCGGATTGCTGGGCGAGGCGGCGAAGCTCGCACCGGACGACGCTCGCTATGCCTACGTCTACGGCGTGGCGCTGCACGACATGGGCAAGCGCGAGGAGGCGTTGAAGGCGCTCGGATCGGGAATCGCGCGCAATCCCTACGACCGCGAGACGCTGGTCGCTCTGGCCACGTACGAACGCGAAGCGGGGAACCTCGCCTCCGCGCGTGCGCGCATGAAGCTCTTGCGCGAGCTCGAGCCCGGCAATCCCGACATCGAGCGCATGGCGGCCGAGATCGAGGGCCGCGCCCCGCCGCGCTGAAAAGAAAACGGGGCGCGCCGCGAGCGGCACGCCCCGTTCGGCCTGCCGTTACTTGACCGCGAACTTCTTCGTCTGCACGACCTGGTCGTTCAGCAGGATCTCGACCTGGTAGTCGCCGGCGGGCCATCCGTCCGGCTTGCTGATGTGGAACTCGGTGACGGCCGGGCCCGTGGCCTGGATCGTCTGCGTGTCTTCCTTCACCGGAACCGACTTGCCGCCCGTGGTGTAGGTCCAGCGCGCCTTGACCGTGGCAGTCCCGGAGCCCGTGGTGGCGACCGCGACATAGATCGTGTCCTTCTTCGCGAACGATTCGGTCGGAGCGGTGATGTTCTTGTCCGCACCCACGGCGGTGCCGAGCGTCGCGGACGACACGGCCACCACGGCAGGAGCCGGTGCGGGCGCGGGTGCCGGTGCGGGGGCCGGTGCGGGCGGGGGCGGGGTTTCCTTCTTGCCGCAGGCCACGAGGCCCAATCCGATGACGGCCACGGCGAGGTAACGCAGGTAGGTATTCATGTCGGGTCTCCGGAGGTCAGGCCTTGGGGGGAATCTTGAGCTTCTGGCCGGGGAAGATCTTGTCGGGATCCTTGATGAGGTCCTTGTTCGCCTCGAAGATCCGCTTCCAGGCGTTGGCGTCGCCGTACTCGTTCTTGGCGATCTTCGACAATGAATCGCCGGACTTCACGACATAGATCTTCGTCGCGGTAGAGCTGCCGCCGCTTTGCACGTTGGAGAAATCGGGGGTGTCGCTCATCGGGACCTCCTTGGAATGGGACTTCCGTGTCCTCAGTATGGACCGATGATCGACAGCGTACCGGGGGCGGCGTTCAACGCTGCGAGGGCGAATCTAGTGCAGCTTCACCTTCGGCTCGGTCTGCCGCTTGATGAGGCGGGCGAGGGTATCGAGCGCCATGCGCCAGAAGCCATGCAGCGCCCAGATGTGTTGCCGGTAAAGGGCAACGTAGAAGAGCTTCGCGAGGTAGCCCTCGACCCGCATGCGTCCGCCGCCCGCGAAGCCCATCAGCTGGCCGATGGTGTCGTAGTGGCCGAGCGAGATGAGGGAGCCGAAGTCGCGGTAGTGGTACGGCTGGCTCGCCTTGCCGGCGAGCCGGCGCTTGATCGTCTTCACGAGGTGGCTCGATTGCTGGTGCGCGGCCTGCGCGCGCGGCGGCACGGTCTTGCCTTCGGTCCACGGAGCGGCGGCGCAATCGCCGATCGCGAAGATGTTCGCATCGCGGGTGGTCTCGAGCGAGGGCTTCACGACGAGGCGGTTGATGCGGTCGGTCTCGAGGCCGAGTGTCGCGAGCACGTCGGCGCAGCGGATGCCGGCGGTCCACACGGTGAAGCGGCCCGGGACCTCGCGGCCGGTCGCGGTCTTCACCGCCTCTTCCGTGATGCCCACGACCTTCTCGTTCACGAGCACCTCGATGCCCAGCGACTGCAGGACCTTCAGCGTCTCCTCGGCCACGTACTCGGGCAGGCCGGGAAGGATGCGCGGGCCGGCCTCGATCAGCGTGATGCGGATCTGTTTCGTGGGATCGAAGTTCTTGAGCCCGTACGCGGCCAGCGTGCGCGTGGTGTTGTGCAGCTCGGCCGCCAGTTCCACGCCCGTGGCGCCGGCGCCGACGATCGCGATGTGCAGCACGCTGCCGTCGGCCGCGAAGTTGGCGCGGAAGCAGGCGTTCACCAGGCGGCGGTGGAATACGTTCGCGTCGCGGGCCTGGTCGATGGTGAACGCGTGCTCGCGGACGCCCGGCGTGCCGAAGTCGTTCGACTGGCTGCCGATCGCGATTACCAGCGTGTCGTACGCGAGGCGCCGCTCGGGAAGCACCTCCGCGCCTTCGTCGTCGCGAACCGGAGCCACGATCGCCTCGCGCCGTTCGCGGTCCAGGCCGGAGAGCGCGCCCAGCGCGAACGTGAAGCGGTGCCAGCGCGCCTGCGCGAGGTAGTCGAGCTGGTGCTGGTGGATGTCCATGCTGCCCGCGGCGACCTCGTGCAGGAGCGGCTTCCACAAGTGCGTCTGGTCGCGGTCCACGAGCGTGACCTCGGCGCGGCCGGAGCGGCCGAGGGAATTGCCGAGCTTGGTGGCGAGCTCGAGGCCGCCCGCGCCGCCGCCAACGATGACGATGCGGTGCGGAATGTGCGGCTGCGGGTTGGAGGCGATTGCGGTAGGCTGCATCGGACAAATTATAGGGTGCACGGCAGATGCGGCAGTGGATCGATGGCCTGCTCGCGAATTCCGCGATGAGGCAAATGGGCCACGGGCAGCGCGCGGAGGACGGCAACCTCGGGCTGGGATGGATCTACTACGCGCTCGCGCGGGCGCTGCGTCCGCAGCGCGTGGTCGTCATCGGCTCGTGGCGAGGCTTCGTGCCCATCGTGCTCGCGCGCGCGCTGGCCGACAACGTCGAGGGCGGGCAGGTCGTGTTCATCGATCCCTCGCTCGTCGACGATTTCTGGAAGGACCCCGCGGCCGTCGCGGCGCACTTCGAGGCGAGCGGTGCTCCCAACGTCACCCACCACCGCGCGACCACGCAGCAGTTCGTCGAGACCGATGTCTATCGGGCGCTTGCGGACGTGGGCCTGCTCTTCATCGACGGCCTCCATACGCACGAGCAGGCGCGCTATGACTACGAGGCCTTCCGCGACAAGCTCTTGCCCGGCGCGCCCGTGCTCTTCCACGACAGCGTGCGGCAGCGGACCTCGCGCATCTATGGCCCGGACAAGGCGTACGAGCACAGCGTGGTGGATTTCATCGAGACGCTGCGCACGGACCCGGACCTGCAGGTGCTGGACCTCCCGCTGGCCGACGGCCTCACGGTCGTGCGCCGGCGCGACGTCCCATGAGCGCGTCCCCGATCTGGGCGATCTCCTGCCTCTTCAATCCGCGCCGCTATCGCGCGCGGATCGCCAATTTCCGCGAGTTCCGCTCCCGCCTCGAGGTGCCCCTGGTCGCGGTGGAGCTCTCGTTCGATGGCCGCTTCGAGCTCGGTCCGGAAGACGCCGACGTGCTGGTGCAAGTCGAGGGCGGCGACGTGATGTGGCAGAAGGAGCGACTCCTCAATCTCGGCCGCGCGCACCTGCCGGCCGAATGCGAGGCGGTTGCGATGCTCGACGCGGATGTGGTCTTCACGCGGCGCGGTTGGACCGAGGCGGCCCGCGAGCGCCTGCGCACGGTGCCGGTGCTGCAGTTGTTCGAGCGCATGCACTACCTCGAGCCTTCGGACCGGGTCGAGGAGGTTCTCGAGCAGGGGCGCGAAGGGGGTGACCCGGGGTACGGCTGGGCGCTGCGCTCGGGAGCCGTGACGCTCGATCGTCTTCGCGAACCGGGGCCGCATGGCCGGGGCCGCTGCACGCCGGGCTTCGCCTGGGCCTACCGGCGCGACCTGCTCGATCGCCACGGGCTCTTCGACGGCAACATCATCGGCGGCGGCGATACGGCGATGCTTTGCGCCGGGTGGGGCGCGTTCGACGCCGTCGAGATGCGGCATGCCATGACGCCGCGACATCGCGACTACTACCGCGCATGGGCCGAGCCCTGGTTCGCCGACGTGAAGCGCGAGGTGCACGCGCTCGAGGGCCACCTGCTGCACCTGCACCACGGGACGCTCCTGGATCGCAAGAGCTACGATCGCCACCGGCTCCTGGCCGCGCACGAGTTCGATCCCTACACGGACATCGCGCCCCACGCGGCGGGAAGCTGGCGCTGGGCCAGCGACAAGCCGGAGATGCACCGGGGCCTCGAGCGCTACTTTGCCGACCGGCGCGAGGACGGCTGATGGGGCCTATCCGCATCGTCCGCCACGCGAGCTACCAGAAGCGATTGTTCGACGTGATCCCGGCGTGGATCGGCAACAACCTTCCGCACTTGTCGGAGCTGCTGTCGATTCGCGAGCTGCCGTGCGAATTGGGTGCGGGGGCGCGCTTGCTGGTGCCGTGGCTCCAGGACCCGGTGGAAGCCTGGTCGCGCGAGACCTACGACCTCGTGATGGCGCTGCAAGCGGAATGTGATGCGACCGGCATTCCCGTCGTGAACCGTGTGGACCGGCTCGCGAACGCAGGCAAGGCCCGCGGTTCCGAGATCGCCGCCTCTCTGGGACTGCGCTCGCCGCGCATGTCGCTCATCACCGATGCGGCCGCGTTCCGGCGCGACTTCGGCGGGCTCGCGTTCCCGCTCTTCGTGCGCGAGGATTGGGAGCACGGCTCCGTGATCCACCAGGCCGACACACCGGAGGCCGCGCGCCTCGTTCCCCTCGAGCGCTACCGGCGGCCGGTGGCCGTGGAGTTGATCGACGTGCGCGATCCGCGCGACGGCCTCTTCCACAAGTACCGGTATTTCGCGTGCGGCGAGACCGGCGTCTCCGGCCACGTGCAGGTCTCGAAATCGTGGATCACGCGGGGCAACAAGCGCATCACGAACGAGCAGACACAGGCCGAGGAGCTCGCCTACGTCGGGAACCCGGACCCGTTCCACACCCGTTTCCAGGCCCTGCGAAAGGCGATGGGGTTGGACATGATCGCTGTGGACTATGGCCTCGACGCGCAGGGCGAGCCCGTCGTCTGGGAGGCGAATCCCTATCCGCACATCCAGTTCGGGACGTACACCGCGTACCGCAACCGCGCGGTCCATCGCACGGTCGCGGGGGTCGTGCGGATGTACCTGCGGATGGCGGGATTGCCCGTGCCGCCCGAGCTGGACGGCGTCGTGGACTACTGAGGCGACTCGGCCCGCGCGCCGAGCGTCTTCAGCAGTTGCGTGAAGATCTTCGGGTTGGAGGCGACGACCTTTCCGCTCTCGAGGAATTTATCCTCGCCCTGCAGGTCGCCGATGCGCCCGCCGGCTTCGCGCACCAGCAGCGCTCCCGCGGCCATGTCCCACGGCGACAGGCCGATCTCCCAGAAGCCGTCCACGCGCCCGCAGGCGACCCACGCGAGGTCGAGTGCGGCCGCGCCGGGGCGGCGAAGGCCGGCCGTCGCGCGAACCATCGCGGAGAACTGGGCGATGTACTCGTCGAACTGCGACTCCTCGCGGAACGGGAAGCCCGTGGCGATGAGCGAGTCCTTGAAGTTCTCCAGCTTCGAGGTGCGGATGCGCCGCTCGTTCAGGTAGGCGCCCGAGCCTTTGGTGGCGGTGAAGAGCTCGTTGCGGTTCGGATCGAACACCACCCCCTGCTCGGGCACGCCGTTGTGCAGCAGCGCGATCGACACGCAGTACTGCGGGTTGCCGTGCAGGAAGTTGGTCGTGCCGTCGAGCGGATCGATGCACCAGACGTACTCGTTCTTCGCGCGGTCCTTGCCGCTCTCCTCCGCGAGGAAGCCGTGGGTGGGATAGGCCTCCTTGAGGATCTTGATGATCTCGGCCTCGGCGGCGTGGTCCACCTCGGAGACGTAATCGTTCTGCCGCTTGCGGTGGATGGTGAGGCGATCGAGGTCGTTCGCCCCCCGGTTGATCACGGCGCCCGCCTTGCGCGCGGCCTTCACGGCGGTATTGAGCATGGGATGCATGGCAGAATTTTACTATGGAGCCCGCCAACGCCCTTTCGGGCACTCGCATCGTCCTCGTCCGCACCAGCCATCCGGGCAATATCGGCGCTGCGGCGCGCGCGATGTGGACGATGGGTTTCGCCGACCTCGCGCTCGTGCAGCCGCGCCATTTCCCTCACCCGGAAGCCACCGCGATGGCCGCGGGTGCCTCCGATCGGCTCGCGAACGTCACGGTGCACGAGACGCTCGAGTCGGCGCTTTCGGGCTGCGTGCACGCGGTGGGCTTCAGCGCGCGGCGCCGGGATCTTTCGCATGCCGTCGTGGCCCTTCGCGAGGCGGCACCGGCGATCGTCGCGGCCACGCTCGAGGGGCGGGTGGCGCTGGTGTTCGGCAACGAGACTTCGGGCCTGAGCAATGCCGAGCTCGCGCGCTGCCAGGCCTTCGCCACGATCCCCGCCAATCCCGCGTACGGCTCGCTCAACCTCGCGATGGCCGTGCAAGTGGCCTGCTACGAGGTCGCGGTCGCCGCCAACGCGCACGTCCCTGCGAAAGGGCGCGAGCGCCTGCCCGCGACGATGGACGACCTCGAGGGCCTGTTCGCGCACCTGGAGCGAGCCTCGCTGCACACCGGCTTCGTCGATCCCGTGAAGCCCGGGCGATTCCTCGAGCACATGCGCCGGCTCTTCGCGCGGGCGCGGCTCGAGCGGCCGGAGGTAAAGCTGTTGCGCGGGCTGCTGGGAGCGCTCGAGGCGAAGGCCGCGGCGGCGGCGAGCGCGGCTACTCCGCGGGCCGCGGCGAAACCGAAGGCGCCGGCGAAACCGGCAGCGCGAAAGCGAGCAGCGCCATCGCGAAAGCCAGCGCGGCCGCCGTCGCGAAAACGCTCGGGAGCCCGTAAGTCTCGATGAGCGTGCCGCCCAGCGCCATCCCGGCGCCGAGGCCCGTCACGATGAACGTCGAGGACCACGTGAACGCCTCGGTGGCGTACTTGGCGGGTGCCAGCCGCGACACCAGCACCGATTGCGAAGCGATCGACGGCGCGATCAGCATGCCGGCCAGGAACGCGACGACGGCGAAGAGCACCGGCACGTCGATCACCGGAAGGTGCAGCAGCAGCGGGATCGTCATGAGGCCCATCGCGGCCACGAACTGCCGCTCCACCGGAAGCTTGAGCCTCAGTCCCCCGAAGATGGCGCCTCCGAACGCGCTTCCCAGCCCGTTCAACGCGAGCAGCAGGCCGGCGGTCGCGGGCGATCCGAGGTAGGTGCCGTAGCCGGGATAGCCGACTTCGAGCAGGCCGAAGGACGTCGTGAGGCCGAAGGAGGCGAGGAAAAGCAGCCACAGGCGCGGCTCCGTGAGCGGGCCGAGGAAGTGGCGCTCGCCGGCGGGCTCGCGCTTGAAGTACGAGAGCGCGGGCGACACCTGGTAGATCACGAACGAGGCCACGACGACTCCGATCGCGAGCCCGAACGCGACCGTGGTCCCGAACACCGCGAGCACCAGCGCGATGATCGCCGGGCCGGCGGTGAAGTTGATCTCGATCAGCACCGAGTCGAGCGAGAAGGCCGTGCGCCGGTCTTCCTCGCTCTCGAAGCGATGGCGCCAGATCGTGCGCGTGAGGACCGTGATCGGCTGCGCGAATGCGCCCGATACCGCGACCGCGATCGCGACCACGGCGAACGACATCCCCGCGAGCGTGGAGGCGATGACGCACGCGAGCGCGATGGGTTGCACGAGGCCGGTCACGATCAGCGGCAGGCGCGGCCCCTTGCGGTCGATCAACCGGCCCTGGATCGGAGCGGCGATCGCCATCGAGAGGAAGAAGATCCCGCTGGCGCTTCCCGCCAGCGTGAAAGAGCCGAGGTGCTCGCGCAGGAACATGAGCATCGCGAACCCCACCATCCCGATCGGCATGCGCGACAGCAGCGCGACCACCATCAGGGTGGCGACGTCGGGCTGGCGAAGGAAATCGAGGTACCGCCGGAAAAACGGCTGCATGCGAGGGTCGGGAGCGAGGAAAAAAGCCCGGGTGGCCCCGGGGCAATAGTTGATAACTTTACTCGGGAATTATATATTCGGTCCAGACGCCCCCTGAGCCCAGCCATGTTCCGAAAGATCCGCGAGGACATCCAGTGCGTTTTCGAGCGCGACCCGGCCGCCCGCACGGTCTGGGAGGTGCTCACGTGCTATCCGGGCTTCCACGCGCTGCAATTCCACCGGATTTCCCACGGCCTCTGGAATGCCGGCTTCAAGTGGCTCGGCCGCCTGGGCTCCCACTTCGGCCGCTTCTTCACCGGCATCGAGATTCATCCTGGCGCCACGATCGGCCGGCGGGTCTTCATCGACCACGGGATGGGCGTCGTTATCGGTGAAACGGCGGAGATCGGCGACGATTGCACCCTTTACCACGGAGTTACGCTCGGCGGCGTGTCCTGGAATCAGGGCAAAAGGCACCCCACATTGGGTAAGGGGGTGGTTGTCGGCGCGGGGGCCAAGATCCTGGGCCCCTTCATCGTCGGGGACGGCGCCAAGGTGGGCTCCAACTCCGTCGTCGTGAAAGCGGTCCCCCCGGGGGCCACCGTCGTGGGCATCCCCGCCCGGGTCGTGGAGATGAACAGCAAGTCGGAGGCGGGCCGCATGGCCTTCGACGCGTATGCCGTCAGCGCGGACCTGGATGATCCGCTGAACCGGGTGATCCAGGCCCTGGGAACCCGGTCCGATGACATCGACGGACGGTTGGAAGAGATTCTCCTTCGGATTCAAGCGCTTGAAACACCAGCTGAAGAATCCGGGCGGCGCTCGGCGGGCAGCCAGCGTTAGCAAGGGCTTACCGGGGCGCCAGAACTAAAGTCGACTAAATTAGTCGGATTTGTTAGAATGAGGCCACTATGAGACTCACCACCAAGGGTAGATTCGCGGTCACCGCCATGCTCGACCTGGCGCTGAACTCGACACACGGGCCGGTCACGCTTTCGGGCATCAGCGGCCGCCAGAAGATCTCGCTGTCGTACCTGGAGCAGCTCTTCGGCAAGCTCCGCCGGCGCGAGCTGGTGGAAAGCGTCCGCGGCCCCGGCGGCGGCTACAACCTCGCCCGCCCGGCCACCGAAGTCACGGTCGCCGACATCATCTGCGCCGTCGAGGAGCCGATCGATTCCACGCAGTGCAGCGGCCGCGAGAACTGCCGCGACAACGAGCGCTGCATGACGCACGACCTCTGGGAAGAGCTGAACGAGACCGTCTACGGCTTCCTGTCGACGGTGAAGCTCTCGCAGCTGGTCGAGAAGCAGCGCACGCGCCCGGTGGCGATGGTGCGCAATCCCGCCAAGCCGGAACCCGTATCGGCCTGAACATGAAGCGGCCCATCTACCTCGATTACTCGGCGACCACGCCGGTCGACCCGCGCGTGGCGCAGGCGATGATCCCGTGGCTCACCGAGCAGTTCGGCAATCCCGCCTCGCGCAGCCACGCCTTCGGGTGGGAAGCCGAGCAAGCGGTGGAGAACGCGCGCGCGGAAGTCGCGAAGCTCGTGAACGCCGATGCCAAGGAAATCGTGTGGACCTCCGGGGCCACCGAGAGCGACAACCTCGCGATCAAGGGCGCCGCCTTCTTCTACAAGACGAAGGGCAAGCACCTCATCACGATGAAGACCGAGCACAAGGCCGTGCTCGACACGATGCGCGAGCTGGAGCGCCAGGGCTTCGAGGTCACGTACCTCGATCCGAAGCCGGATGGCCTGCTCGACCTCGAGGTGTTCAAGGCCGCGATCCGCCCCGACACGATCGTCGTCTCGATCATGCACGTGAACAACGAGATCGGCGTGATCCAGCCCATCGCGGAGATCGGCGAGATCACGCGCTCCAAGGGCATCATCTTCCACGTCGATGCCGCGCAGTCCACCGGCAAGGCGCCGATCGACCTCGAGAAGCTGAAGGTCGACCTCATGAGCTTCAGCGCGCACAAGACGTACGGCCCGAAGGGCATCGGCGCGCTCTACATCCGCCGCAAGCCGCGCGTGCGCCTCGAAGCGCAGATGCACGGCGGCGGCCACGAGAAGGGCTTCCGCTCGGGCACGCTGCCCACGCACCAGATCGTCGGCATGGGCGAGGCGTTTCGCATCGCGCGTGAGGAGATGGCCACCGAGGGCGAGCGCATCCGCATGCTGCGCGACCGCCTGCTCGCGGGCCTGAAGGACATGGAAGAGGTCTACGTGAACGGCGACCTCGAGCAACGCGTCCCGCATAACCTCAATGTGAGCTTCAACTTCGTCGAGGGCGAGTCGCTGATCATGGGCATCAAGGAGCTGGCGGTTTCGTCGGGCTCCGCGTGCACCTCGGCGTCGCTCGAGCCCTCGTACGTGCTGCGTGCGCTGGGCAGGAACGATGAGCTCGCGCACAGCTCCATCCGCTTTACCCTCGGCCGTTTCACGACCGAGGCCGACATCGACTTCGCGGTGAAGCTTCTCAAGGAGCGCATCGGCAAGCTCCGCGAGATGAGCCCGCTGTGGGAGATGTACAAGGACGGCATCGACCTCAATACGGTCCAGTGGGCCGCGCACTAGAGCAAGACTGAGGAGCACCTAAAATGGCATACAGCGAAAAAGTCATCGATCACTACGAGAACCCGCGCAACGTCGGCTCCTTCGGCAAGGACGAGTCGGGCGTGGCCACCGGCATGGTGGGCGCACCTGCGTGCGGCGACGTGATGAAGCTTCAAATCAAGGTGGGCCCGGACGGGCGCATCGCCGATGCGAAGTTCAAGACGTACGGCTGCGGCTCGGCCATCGCTTCTTCCTCGCTCGTGACCGAGTGGGTGAAGGGCAAGACGCTCGCCGAGGCGGAGACCATCCGCAATACGCAGATCGCGGAGGAGCTGGCACTCCCCCCCGTGAAGATCCACTGCTCCATCCTTGCGGAAGATGCGATCAAGGCCGCTGTCGCGGACTACCGCAAGAAGCATGGAACCCCGGAGAGCACGGAGAACACGGAGAAGCCCGGTTTGAGGGCGGCGGACTGACATGGCGGTCACTCTTACCTCTGCTGCGGCCGACCACGTTCAGCGCTATATCGCGAAGCGTGGGAAAGGTATCGGCCTTCGCCTGGGCGTGAAGACGACCGGCTGCTCGGGTCTTGCGTACAAGCTCGAGTTCGCCGACACCGCGCAGGATGGCGACCAGGAATTCGAATCGAACGGCGTGAAGGTGCTGATCGACCCGAAGAGCCTTGCCTACCTCGACGGCACCGAGCTCGACTTCGTGAAGGAAGGCCTCAACGAAGGCTTCAAGTTCAACAACCCGAACGAGAAGGATCGCTGCGGCTGCGGTGAGTCGTTCAACGTTTGAATGAGGGCGCGAACCACTTCGAGCTGATGGGACTGCCGGTCGCTTTCGCGATCGATGCTCCCAAGCTCGAGCGTGCCTACCGCGAGCTGCAGTCCCGCGTGCACCCCGACAAGTTCGCCGCCGGCTCGGGCACCGACAAGCGCCTCGCCATGCAATGGGCCACGCGCGCCAACGAGGCGTACCGAACCCTCAAGGATCCCGTCGCCCGGGCTCGCTACATGCTCTCGCTCAAGGGGTTCGACACCGGCGAAGAGACCAACACTTCCATGCCGCCCGATTTCCTGATGGAGCAGATGGAGCTGCGCGAGGCCGCCGCCGAGGCGCGCGCCGCCCGCGACGCTTCCGCCCTCCAGGGCCTGCACAAGACCCTGGCGGCCAGCCGCGACGACATGATCCGCCAGCTTGGCCGCGCCCTCGACGCCGACCATAACTACGACGCGGGCTGCTCGCTCGTGAGGAAGCTCCGCTTCCTCGAGAAACTGGACGAGGAGCTCGACGAGGCGCTCGAGCTGATGCACGAGGAAGCGCGATGAGCCTCAAGCCTTCGACGGTTGCACGGATCGAGGCGGCGCATCGCTTCGGCGCCTTCTATCGCGGCTACCTCGCCAACCACCTGCCGATGGCGCTCGCCTCACTGGACCGCATGGGTGCGGACGAGGCGACGCTGGAGCGCTTCGAGGCGCAGCACGTCGAGACGCACCTGGAGCCGATCGGCAACGATCCGCGCTTCGCGCAGGCCGTGGAAGCTTTCGCGCAACGCATCGCGCTCGAGGGCCGCGACGCGGTCCTGCGCTCCACGATCGGTCACCTCGTCACCGGGACCGGCAGCGGAGCCTTCCATGGCGCGATCCGCACGGCCTTCGCGCTCGAATCGGGCAGCGACCGGGAGATGGCGCATGCGCTCGCCTATTGGACGCTCGCCTTCGAGCCGCTGCCCGCGCCGCCCGCGCTCACGGGCAGCGAGACGCCGCACGAGGTGCTGATCGCGATCTCGCGCGATCCGCGCTTCGCGAAGCATCGCTTTCCCGGCAAGAACATCGCCGAGCGCCTGCAGTCCGCCTCGCGCGACCCGGCCTTCGCAGGCCTCGTCGCCCGCGTGGATCCCGCGAAGCTCTCGGTGGCCTCGATCGCCGCGGCCATGATCCGCGTCTACGCGGCGTCCACGGACTTCACGATGCTGCACGGCGTCACCGGCACGCATGCGTTCCGATTGCTGGCGCCGTTCTCGTCCGCCCCCGCGCTCGCCACCGCGCAGCTGTGGCAGGCGGTCGTCGCGGCCTACCTCGGCGCGGGCAGTCCCGCCGCCGAAGGCGAGGCGCTGAAGGGCAGCGACGCGCTCGCCTGGAAGGACATCCACGCGCGGGCGATCCGATGCACCGACGAGCACGACATCAAGCTCGCCTACTCGTGCTGGGAGGAATGCGGCCACTCGGGCGACGATCTCTATCGCCGCGTCGCGAGCAGCGTGGTGTGCCACGCGCTGCGCGAAACGGTGGAGTGTTGACCGATGGCATTGCTGCAGATTTCCGAGCCGGGCGAGACCCCGGACCCGCACCAGCACCGCCGCGCGGTCGGCATCGACCTCGGCACCACGCATTCGCTCGTGGCCACCATCCGCAGCGGGTCCTCGGAGGTGATCGCCGACGAGGCGGGCCGTCCGCTGCTGCCCTCGATCGTCCGCTACCTGCCTGACGGTTCCATCGTGGTCGGCGAGGAGGCGCGGGCCGCGCAGGCCGACGATCCCGCCAACACCATCGTCTCCGTGAAGCGCTTCATGGGCCGCGGCGTGGCCGATGTCGCCAAGTACGGCGCGCTTCCCTATCGCTTCCGCGGCGGCGGCGGCATGGTCGGCATCGAGACGGCCGCGGGCGTGCGCTCGCCGGTGCAGGTCTCGGCGGAGATCCTGAAGCGCTTGCGGGACCAGGCCGAGCGCGCGCTGGGCGGCGAGCTCTTCGGTGCCGTCGTGACGGTTCCCGCGTACTTCGACGACGCGCAGCGCCAGGCCACCAAGGATGCCGCGCGCCTCGCGGGCCTGAACGTGCTGCGGCTGCTGAACGAACCCACGGCAGCGGCCATCGCCTACGGCCTCGACCATCGCAGCGAGGGCACCTTCGCGATCTTCGATCTCGGCGGCGGCACCTTCGACATCTCGATCCTGCGCCTCACGCGCGGCGTGTTCGAGGTGCTCTCCACCAACGGCGACTCGGCCCTGGGCGGCGACGACTTCGACATGGCCATCGCGACGCACTGGCGCACCCGCCACCAGCTCGCCGACGCGTCGGGCCGCGACACGCGCAGGATGCTCGCGACCGCGCGCCAGGTGAAGGAAGCCCTGACCACCGCGACCGAAGCCGATGCGCACGTGGCCCTCTCGCACGGGCAGAAGGTTCATCTTCATCTCACGCGCGCGGAATTCCAGGACATCACCGCGAGCCTGGTGCAGAAGACGCTCTCGCCCACGAGGAAGGCCCTGCGCGATGCGAACCTCCGCGTGGAGGAGATCGAAGGCGTCGTGCTGGTCGGCGGCGCCACGCGCATGCCGCACCTGCAGGCGGGCGTCGAGAAGTTCTTCGGCAAGCCCGCGCTGAAGGATCTCGACCCGGACCAGGTCGTCGCGCTCGGCGCGGCGATCCAGGCCAACGTGCTCGCGGGCAACCGCACCGGCGACGACTGGCTGCTGCTCGACGTGATCCCGCTCTCGCTCGGGCTGGAGACGATGGGCGGCCTGGTCGAGCGCGTCATCCCGCGCAACTCCACGATCCCCGTCGCGCGTGCGCAGGAATTCACCACGTTCAAGGACGGCCAGTCGGCGATGGCGATCCACGTCGTTCAGGGCGAGCGCGAGCTCGTGGCCGACAACCGTTCGCTCGCGCGCTTCGAGCTGCGCGGCATTCCGCCGATGGTGGCCGGTGCCGCGCGCATCCAGGTCACCTTTCAAGTCGACGCGGATGGCCTGCTCGCGGTCTCCGCACGCGAGAAGACCACCGGCGTCGAGTCCTCCATCGTCGTGAAGCCCTCGTACGGGCTCACGGACGACGAGGTCGCCCGCATGCTGCAGGAAGGCTTCGTGCACGCGGAGGGCGATCGCGACGCGCGGGCGCTGGGTGAGCAGCAGGTCGAGGCCGAGGCGATGATCGCCGCGGTCGGCACGGCGCTCGCCAAGGACGGCGACCTCCTCTCGAAGGAAGAGCGCGCTTCGCTGGACGGATTGCTCGCGAAGCTGGAGGCCGCGCGCCTCGGCTCCGACCACCGGGCGCTGAAGGCGGCGATCGAGGCCGTGAACCACGGCAGCGAAGCCTTCGCCGCGCGCCGCATGAATCGCGCGGTCGCCACGGCCTTCACGGGGCGCACCGTGGACGAGGTCGCCTCGCGATGACCAAGCTCACCGTCCTGCCGCACGAGACGCTGTGCCCGGGCGGCAAGGTGATCGAGGCCGCGGAGGGCCGCTCGATCTGCGACGTGCTGCTCGAGAACGGCATCGAGATCGAGCATGCGTGCGAGAAGTCGTGCGCCTGCACCACGTGCCACGTGATCGTGCGCGAGGGCTTCAATTCCCTCGAGACCGCGAGCGACAAGGAAGACGACCTCCTCGACAAGGCCTGGGGCCTCGAGCTCACCTCGCGGCTTTCCTGCCAGGCGCGCGTGGACGGCTCACCGCTCACTATCGAGATTCCCAAGTACACGCTGAACCAGGTGAGCGAGAGCAAGTAGCATCTCGCCATCCCCGCGAAGGCAGGGATCCATCCTTCGAAAGGCACGAGAAATGAAGTGGGTCGACACGCGCGAGATCGCCATCGCGCTCTGCGAGAAGCATCCCGACGTGGATCCGAAGGCCGTGAACTTCGTCGACCTTCGCAACTGGGTCCTGGCCCTCGACGGCTTCGACGACGACCCGAAGCGCTCGGGCGAGAAGATCCTCGAGGCGATCCAGATGACCTGGATCGAGGAAGCCGACTGAGCGTTTCGCCTTCCCGCCGGTGATGCTGCCCTAGCGGCGGAAGGCGCCCGACCGGTCGATGATCGAGAGGTCGGTGAATTCGAGCCCGCTGTGGTCGGTGGGCGAGTAGGCGAGGCGCACGCCGCCCAGGTCGATGTCGAGGGTTTCCAGTGAGCGCTGCAGGTCGGCGCGCGTGCACGTGCCGGCGCAGCGGCGCAGTGCCTCCACCGTCACCTTGGCCGCCGCGTAGCCCTCCATCATGGCGGGGGTGAGCTGCATGTTGCGTTTCTGGGCCAGGCGGGTCGCTTCGCGCGCGAGGGGTACGTTGGCCACGCGCTCGTCGGGGAAGACCTGCGTGACCATCACGCCGGTCGCGTTTCCGCCGAGCGACTTCACGAATCCGGTCGACGCATTGTTGGAGACGGTGGCCACCGGAGCCATCACGCCCTGGCCGCGCAGGGCCTCGATGCCCGTGGCCACGGCCTGGCCGGCGCCGATCAGCACGATGGAATCGGGGTTCGCCTTCTTCACGTCCGGGACCAGCTTCGCGATGTCGACCGTCTTGCGGTCGAACTTGTAGACGCCGATCGGCTTCAGGTTGCGCTCGGCGAGGCCGGCCACGATGCCTTCGGCCACATCGTCGCCGAACGAGTCCTGCACGTGGATGAGCGCGATGCGCTGCTTGCCGAGCAGGGCGAGGAAGGAGGCGAGCTTCGTCGCTTCGGAGCGGTAGGCGGTGCGGACGTTGAAGACCATCTTCTTCACCGGCTTGTGCAGCACCATCGCGCCGGTGGACGGGCCGATGAGGGGCACGCCGGCCTTGTCGATGATCGGCAGGATGGCTTCGTTGTGCGGCGTGCCGCGCACGAGCAGCAGCGCGTCCACGTGATCGACGTCGACCAGCTGCTCGACGTTCTTGATGGTCCGGGTCACCTCGAAGTTGTCGTCACGCTGAAGGACCTCGATCTTCCGGCCCTTCACGCCGCCGGTCTCGTTGACCATGTCGAAGTAGAGCTTGGCGCCGTCGAGGAGCTCGAGCATCGAGGCGGAGTTGGGTCCGCTCGACGGGCCGCTGTTGCCGATGCGGAAGGGATTCGCTCCGGGGGGCACGGCCTTCGGGGACGAGGCGGCGGCCGCCTTCGCCGAGATCGCGGCGCTGGAGACGTTGTTGTTCGCCGGCTGGGCCAGGGCGGCACCCAGGGGGAGCAGGGCGGCAATCAGCAGAAATGTGCGCATCGTCACTTTCTTTCTTGTTGTGTTGCAACGTTGTTCATATGGGATGCCGGGCATCGTATCGGCGAGGGCCGCGGACGCGTGTGTGACTGATCACAAAGGGGATTCACCGAGGAATACAGGTGTAAGGAAGCCCGTAGCGGAAGCGGGTCCCGGCGGGGGCGTGGATAATGGCGCTTCCACCCTCCAGGGAGTCCCCCGAATGAAACGTATTGCCCTCGCCGGCATCCTTTGCGCCGGCCTGATCGCGTCGGCCCAGGCCGGCACGCTCGACGACATCAAGAAGCGCGGCACCATCCGCCTCGGCTATTCCGAGACCTCCGTCCCGTTCTCGTGGAAGAAGGCGGAGGGCGGCGAGGTCGCTGGCTACTCCGTCGAGCTCTGCAAGCGCGTCGCCGCGGGCGTGGCGAAGCAGCTGAAGCTGGCGGACCTGAAGACCGAATGGGTCGCTCTCACGCCGGCCGATCGCGTGACGGCCGTGGCCTCGGGGAAGGTGGACCTCGAGTGCGGCACCACGACGACCTCCCTCGGGCGCCGCGAGAAGGTCGAGTTCAGCGTCCCCATCTTCGTGGACTCCTCGACGCTGATGGGCCGCGAGTCGTCGGCCAACACCATGGTGCAGATGGCGGGCAAGAAGATCGCCGTTGCCGAGAACACGACGACGGTCGGTGCCGTGGAACGCGCGCTTGCTCGCCGTTCGCTGAAAGCGGAGATCGTGAAGACCAAGACGGTGGCCGAGGCTTTCGAGCTGCTGAAGGCCGGCAAGGTCGACGCGATGGCCGGCGACCGCACCGTGCTCGTGGGTACCTTCTATGGCGGCGGCGGCGCGCAGGGGCTCGTGGTGTTCGGCGAGGACCTCTCGATGGAGCCGTACGGCCTGGTGCTGCGCCGGGGCGATCCCGACTTCCGCCTCGCCGTGGATCGCATCCTCGCCAACGTCTATCGCACGGAGATCGACCAGATCTACGCGCAGTGGCTCTCGCCGCTGGGCAAGCCCACGCCGCCGCTGCTGATGATGTACCTGCTGAACGCGCTGCCGGATTAAGTAACGGCGCTGCATACCGGCGTGGTGGGTCCCCGGTTTGACACCGGGGTCGCCAGGCGTACGATCTTCGAAGGCCCCGTCCTGAGGGCCACTCAGAGGAGAGAACGCATGAACCGCCACGCCGCGCTTTGCTGTGCGCTGGTCGGCTCGCTCGCGATCGGATTCTCGATCCCGGCTTCCGCCCAGGCGCCCAACATCGAGAAGCTGAAGCAGATGAAGGTCTCGGGCACGGACCTGAACATCCCGCCCGTGCTGCAAACCGGACCGAATGCCACGGCGATCCGCGAGAACCTGAAGCGGGTCAAGCTGCCGCCGGGCTTCAAGATCGACCTGTACGCCATCGTCCCGGACGCACGCCACATGGCGGTCGCGCCGTCGACGAACATGCTGTTTGTCGGCACGCGGAAAACCACGGTGTGGGCGGTGACCGACCGCAACAGCGACGGCGTGGCCGACGAAGTGAAGGCGTTCGCGCCCTCGCTCAAGTTCAGCGTGCCCAACGGCGTGTGCTGGACGAGGGACGGCTTCCTCCTCGTAATCGACCACAACCGCGTGCTGAACTTCCCCGCGGCCGAGTTCTTCTATGAAGGCCCGGACGTCGCGGTGATCGAGGTGGTGCCGCAGGGCAAGCTGATCCCCGTGGAAGAGGAGTCGTACAACCACGGGGCGCGCACCTGCCGCGTGGGCAAGGACGGTCTGCTCTACATCACGCTGGGCCAGCCGTTCAACGTGCAGCCGCGCGAGAAGCTGAAGATCTTCGACGAGTGGGGCATCGGCGGCATCGTGCGCATGAACGCTTTCGACGGCAGCAAGCGCGAGGTCTACGCACGCGGCATCCGCAACTCGGTCGGCCTGGAGTTCAACCCGAAGGACAACACGCTCTGGTTCACCGACAACCAGACCGACGGGATGGGTGACGACATCCCCGCGGGCGAGATCAACCGCGCGACGCAGGCCGGCCAGTTCTTCGGCTATCCGTGGATCCAGGGCAAGACCCGCATCACCGAGTTCGGCTACGACAAGGATCCGCTGCCGAACAACGTGACGAACCCGCAGGTGTACATGGATGCGCACGCCGCGGATCTCGGGCTCGCGTTCTACACGGGCAACAAGTTCCCCGCGAAGTACCGCGGCGGGCTCTTCAGCGCGCAGCACGGCTCTTGGAACCGCACGACGCCGATCGGGGCCCGCATCATGTTCACCAGCCTCAAGGCCGATGGCACCGCCGACAAGACGGAAGTCTTCGCCGACGGCTGGCTCGACGCCGAGACGGGCCTGTATCGCGGGCGCCCGGTGGACGTGGCGATGATGAAGGACGGCTCGATGCTCATCTCCGACGACTTCGCGGGCGCCATCTACCGCGTCGTCTACGTCGGCGAGGCGCCGCCCGCCCGGTGAGGCGAGCGGTATCCATCCTGCTGGTCGCGGCGCTCTCGGGCGCCGCGGCCGCAGCTCCTCCTGAAAAGGCCAGGCTGTGCGTCGCCTGCCACGGCGTGGAAGGCCTGAGCGTCCAGCCGGACGCACCCAACCTCGCGGGACAACCCGAGATCTACGTGCGTGACCAGCTGCGTGCCTATCGCAGCGGCAAGCGCACGCACGAGGTGATGGGCGTGATCGCGAAGCCGCTCACCGACGCGGAGATCGCCGAGCTGGCCGCGTATTATTCGGCCATCGCCATCGAGCTGAAGAAGAAGCCTTGAAGGGTTCCCTTGCGTTGACCGCGGCGTTCGCCGCGTTGCCGGTTGCGGCCCAGTCACCGGGCGCAGAAGATCCGGTTCCCCTCGATCCGATTGTCGTCACCGCAACGCGCGGCGAGACGCGCGTGTTCGACACGCCCGCCTCGGTGAGCGTCGTCGACGGCTCGGTGATCCGCCTCGCGGGCCCGCAGGTGAACCTCTCCGAGGCGCTCTCGCGCGTGCCCGGCCTCACGATCCTGAATCGCCAGAACTACGCGCAGGATCTCCAGCTCTCGATCCGCGGCTTCGGTTCGCGCTCGACCTTCGGCATCCGCGGTGTGCGCCTCGTCGTCGACGGCATTCCCGCGACCATGCCGGACGGCCAGGGCCAGGCGTCGAACATCATGCTGTCGTCCACGAGCCGCATCGAGGTGCTGCGCGGCCCGCTCGCACTCCTCTACGGGAACTCGGCCGGCGGGGTCGTGCAGGCCTTCTCCGAGGCCGGCTCGCCGCAACCGACGCTGACCGCGGGCGGCTCGATCGGCTCCTATGACGCACAGCGCTACGACCTGCAGTTCTCCGGATCCAGCGGAGCGCATGCCTACACGGTCGACGCCGCGACGTTCTCCACCGACGGCTATCGCGACCACAGCGAGGCGCGCCGCGACCAGCTGAACGCCAAGTGGCGCTGGGACGTGAGCGGGGCCACGCGGCTGGAGACCGTGGTGAACGTGCTGGACCAGCCGCATTCGCTCGATCCTCTCGGGCTCACGCGCGCGCAGTGGGAGGAGAACCCGCGCCAGGCTCCCGCGATCGCCTACACGCAGGACGCGAGCAAGACCGTGCGCCAGAAGCAGGTGGGCACGGTGCTCGAGCATGCGTTCGACGACCGCACGCAATTCACCGCGCGGGCCTACGTGGGCCAGCGCGATCTCGAGAACGCGCTCTCCACGCCGCTGGCGAACCAGGTCGCGCCGACTTCGGCGGGCGGCATCGTCGTGTTCGAGCGCATCTATGCCGGTGCAGCCGCGCAGGTCGCGCGCCGCTTCACCTGGGATGCCGGAATCGGCGGGCGCGTCGTGGCGGGCCTCGAGTACGACCGCATGGAAGAGGATCGCCAGGGCTACATCAACAACGCCGGCCAGCGCGGGGCGTTGAAGCGCGACGAGGACAACACCGTCTACAACGGCGACGCATTCGTGCTCGCCACGCTCGACCTCGGCGAGCGCTGGAGCTTGGCCGGCGGTGCCCGCTACAGCGGCGTTCACTTCAAGACGCAGGACCACTACATCGCGCCCGGCAACCCCGACGACAGCGGCTCGCTCGACTTCACCTCGACCAGCCCCGCGCTCGGGCTCACCTGGCACGCCGCGCCGTCGGTGAATGTCTACGCCAACGCCGGGCGCGGCTTCGAGTCGCCGACCTTCACCGAGCTCGCGTATCGCAACGGGGCATCGGGCCTCAACACCAGCCTCAACGCCTCCAAGAGCCGCCACGGCGAGCTGGGTGTGAAGTGGCGCGTCGGCGCGCACGCAATCGATGCGGCCGTGTACGAGATCCGCACGCGCGACGAGATCGTCGTCGACACCAACGTCGGCGGCCGCTCGACCTTTCGCAACGCCGGCGGGACCACGCGGCGCGGCGCGGAGATCTCGGCCAATGGACCGCTCGGCGGCGACCTGCGCTACACCCTCTCCGCCACGCGCCTGGATGCCACGTTCGACAGCGGCGGCTTCCTTCCGGCCACGCCCGACAAGAGCGCGTTCGCCGAGCTTGCGTGGGTGCCGCGCGCCTGGCCCGGCCTGCAGGCCGGCGTCGAGGTCGTGCACACCGGGCGCCTCTTCGTGAACGATGCGAACGAGGACAGCGCGCCGTCGGTCACCGTGACCAACCTGCGCCTCGCCTATACGTGGCGCTTCGGCGACTGGGAGGCCACGGCCCTGGCTCGTCTCGAGAACGCGACCGATCGCAACTACGCGGGCTCGGTGATCGTGAACGAGGCCAATCGACGCTTCTTCGAACCGGCGCCGCCGCGCAACGCCATGGGATCGCTCACGGTTCGTTATCGTTTCTAGGATTCGCTTCCAGGATCGCTTCCGGGAGCAAGCGCGAGGCTCGCTACGCGGATGCCCCGGTCGCCGGGATGGGGCGTGACGGAGAAACCCACCTTGCGGGCGAGCGCCAGCATCGCGGCATTGCCCGCGAGGATCTCTCCGAAGAGCTCGCGTAGTCCCCGCCGCCGCGCCTCGTCGACCAAGGCCCGCAACATGCGCGTGCCGATGCCGCTGCCCTGCCACTCGTCGGCCAGCAGCAGCGCGAACTCGGCGCGGTCCCCCGGAGCGACGACGAAGAACTGGCCCGCGCCCACGGCGATCTCGCGGCCGGCGTCCTCGGCCGTCACGATGAGTGCGTGGGCCAGCTTCGGATCGGGATCGACGGTCTTGCGCAGGCGCTCGTCGTTCGGCTTCCAGGCGCGGATGAAGAAGCGCAGGTAGCGCGAGCGCGGCGACAGCCGCCGCAGGGCCTCGCGGGCGATGTCGAAGTCGGCAGGGACCAGCGGGCGCAGGGTGAGCGCCTTGCCCTCCTCGTTCGTCCAGCGCTCGGTGGCCATGGCGCCATCCTCACGGGAAAAAAGGGCAAAAAAAAGGGGCAGGAAACCTGCCCCACAAGGCGCACTCTTAAATACAGGAGGGTGAATGACTTGGCGGGGGGATGGAACCGCTTCGGTCATCGCTCCCTTCGGGAGGGAGCGACACTCCCGGGGGAGTGCTCACAGCTATTCAGCAAGGTCGATGCCACATTGTCCAAGTCCCTGAATCCCAACGATATGACATTTGTCACAGTTCTGGCGTTACGGTGAGTACCCACCAATGTGTCGGGTTCCGGCGACAGGGGGTGGGCTGTATTGGCCTATCGTGTTGATTTAGTTACGAAAATTCATGTCGCTGAAAAACGACAGGGTGTCATTTGACGTCCGGCTTGAAAAGCGCGGCCTCGATGCCGTGGCGCTGCAGCAGTTTGTAGAACTCCGTGCGGTTGCGCCGCGCGAGTTTCGCCGCCTGCGTGACGCTTCCCTTGGTGAGCTTGAGGATGCGCGTGAGGTAGTCGCGCTCGAAGCGCTTCCTCGCGTCCTCGAACGACGTCATCTCGTGCATTTCCACTTGAATGGCCTGCTCGACGAAGGCCTGCGGGATGATCTGCGTCGGGCAGAGCGCGATCGACTGCTCGACCACGTTGTAGAGCTGGCGCACGTTGCCCGGCCACTTCGCCTTCACGAGGAGCTCGAGCGCTTCCGGCGCGAACGCGGACTTCTCGCGTCCATAGCGCGGCGCGAGCTTCTCGAGGAAATGATCGGCGAGCATCGGGATGTCTTCGGGCCGTTCGGCGAGCGAAGGCAGGCGCAGCGTGACGACGTTCAGCCGGTAGTAGAGATCCTCGCGGAAGCCGCCCGTCTCCTTCTCGCGCGCGAGGTCGCGATGGGTCGCGGAGATGATGCGCACGTCGAACGGAATGGCGCGCGTGGCGCCGATGGGCCGGACCTCGCGCGTCTCGATCACGCGCAGCAGCTTCACCTGGAGGGCGAGCGGCATGTCGCCGATCTCGTCGAGGAACAGCGTTCCCTTGTCGGCCGCGACGAACAGGCCGCGCTGGTCGGCGATCGCGCCCGTGAACGAGCCCTTGGTGTGGCCGAAGAGCTCGCTCTCCAGCAGCGTCTCGGGGATGGCGCCGCAGTTGATCGCGACGAAGGCATGGTTGGCGCGCGGGCTGGCGCGATGGATGGCTCGCGCGAGCAATTCCTTGCCCGTGCCGCTCTCGCCCTGGATGAGGATGCTCGCGTCGCCCGCGGCAACACGCTGCGCCTTCGCGAGCAGGTCTTCCATCAGCGAGGAGCGCGTGACGAGATCCTCGCGCCACACCTGGCCGCCGCCGGAGCGCAGCGCCCCGCCATGCAGGGTGAGCGCGCGCTCGATCTGCGCCAGCAGCTCGTCGGCATCGTAGGGCTTGGTGAGGTAGCCGAAGACGCCGCGATTCACGGCGGTCACGGCTTCGGGAATCGATCCGTGCGCGGTGAGGATGATCACCGGCAACCCGGGATAAGAGGCCTGGATCTCCTGGAAGAGCGCCATGCCGTCCATGCCGTCCATGCGCAGATCCGTGAGCACGAGCTCGGGACGCGAGTGCGAGATGGACGCGAGCGCGCGCTGCCCGCTCTCGACCGCCGTCACCGCGTATCCGTTGGCCTTCAGGCGAATGGAGAGGAGCCGGAGGAGATCCGGATCGTCGTCGACCAGCAGCAGCGAAGCCTTGCCTTCCTTCGACATCAATTTCCCTTGCGCCCCGAGAGGCTTTTTTCCAGGTTCGTCAGCGCATCGAGCTTCTGCTGCAGCTGCGCGTTTCGCTCCTGGAGCGTGTCCGCGCGCTGCCGCTGGGACTCGAGGGCCCGCCGGTCATCCTTGGCTTTTGTACCGGCGGCCGCCGCGGTTTCCTTCAATTTCCGGCGTTCGACCGTCTGGTGTTGCAAGAAGCTTGCCATCGCACGCACATCCGGATCGATTCCCTTCGGCTCCCGGGCCAGCGGCTCCACGAGCATCAGGATCTCGCTTTCCTCCGATTGCAGGGCCGAGAGCGCCAGGGCGAGCTTGAGGCGGCTCACCTCGCCGGGCTGCTGCTTGATGAACTCCCGCTGGCGCGTGGCCTCGAGCGTGAGGCCGGTGTCGTCCAGGTCGCGGAGCCGCGCCAGGTAGGCCACCAGCTCGTCGGCGGTGGAGGGCGGGCGGGGCGGAGGCGGTGCGGTGGTGGACGTCGAGGACTCGGGCAGGACGCTGCAGGCGCCGAGGGTGGCGGCCAGCAGGAGGGTTCCGAGGTATTTCAGGCTCCGCCTCATGCGGCCTCCTCCATGTCTCTCTTCCGGGGAATGCGGATGCGGAAGTGCGCTCCGGGGCCTTCCAGGATCTCCACCTGCCCTTTGTGGAGCTGCACGTACTCCTTCACGATCGACAGGCCCAGGCCGCTGCCCTTGATCGCGGAGACGGGCGCGTCGGTCCCGCGGAAGAAGGCGTCGAAGACCTTGTCGCGCTCGGATTCCGGGATGCCCGGGCCTTCGTCGAGCACTTCGAACACCGCGTCGGCGGCATCCTTGTAGAGCTTGATCGAGATGAGGCCGCGCTCGGGGGAGAACCGCACGGCGTTGGACATCAGGTTGTCGAGGAGCACGCGGACCTTCTCTTCGTCGCAGAACGCGGTGACGTTCTCGCAGTTGAGCTCGATTCGGATTCCCTTCGCCACCAGCGCGAGCTTCCGGTCGTTGACGACGCGGCGGACCACCTCGCGCAGCTGCACGATCTTCGCGTCGATGTACGAGGCCTGGTGGTGGACGGCGCTGTAGTTGAGCAGGCCCTCGATCAGGCGGCGCAGCTCGATCGAGTTCTCCTGCAGGATGCGCGCGATCTCGCGCTGCTCCGGATTCAAATTTCCCACCACGCCGGAGAAGAGGAGGTCGGAGCCCTCGCGCAGCGCCGTGAGCGGCGTCTTCAGCTCGTGCGAGAGGTGCTGCAGGAAGCGCGTCTTCTGCGCCTCGAGCGTCACGAGGCGCTCCCGCAGCCAATCGAGCTGCTCGCCGAGCCGCACCATGTCGCCCGGGCCTTCGATGCGGATCGGACGCGCGAACTGTCCCTCGCCCAGCCCGCGGATGCCCGCGCTCACCTGTGAGATCGGCTTCGCGATGAGGAAGGTGAACGACGCGATGAGCAGGATGGCGGTGGGGATCATCGCGATCATCAGCCAGAAGACGCGGTTGCGGGACTTGACGGCTTGGACCCGCAGCTCCTCGATGCCCTCGTCGATGACGAGGTCGCCGAGGCGCACCAGGGCCTGGGCACGCGTGGAGAGCTGCGCGAACTCGCTCGCGAGGCGAATCGAAAGATCCGGCGTGGGTGCACTGCGGCCGATGGCGGCGGCGATCGACTCTTCCTGACGGGAGAGCGACGTGAGCTCACCGCGCTGCTCGTCCGTGAGCGCCATTTCCTCCAGCTGCTTCACCGCGCCCTGGAACGCCGAACGGTTGGCGCGGTAGGCCTCCAGGAACGTCGCCTCGCCGGCGACCGCGTACTGGCGGGCCGAGCGCTCGAGCGCCGTCACGTTCCCCGTGAGCGCGCGAGACGATTGCGTCACCTTCACCGCCGAGAGCACCGCCTGCTCGGAGATCGCGGCCAGCCGCTCGAACGCGACGGCATTCGAGAAGAGCGCGAAGAGCAGCGGTGCGGCCACGATCGTGAAGCCGATCAGCAGCAGCGACAGGAAGGAGCGCGGATAGGTGAGCCTCATGCCTCGCCCGCGGGTGTGGGTGCTACCATTATCGCCGAATCGATCAACGGTCCTCCCGAGCCATGTACGAATCCGAAGCCACGAAGTTCCTCAAGGAATTGCTCGCCCACAATCCGCAGCTGGAGGAGCAGCGTCGCAAGCTCCGTGCCACCTGGTGGGACCGCCCGCAGGACCTCGAGACCGCCCGGGAGCGGCGCGAGTCGGATTCGCCCGCCTCGTCGTACGTCTACTTTCCCCACCCGAAGTAGCACCGCCCGGGATCACGTCCCGGGAAACAAGCCCAGCACGCCGTCCAGCCCCACGAAGTCGAGGGCGTAGGTGGCTTGCGCCTTCACCACCGCCTTCGCGTGATAGGCGATGCTGGTCCCGGCTTCGGCCATCATCGGCAGGTCGTTGGCGCCGTCGCCGATCGCGAGGATACGGTCGCGCGGCAGCGTGAGCGAAGCCGCGACGCGTGCCACATGGGCGGCCTTGCCGCGCGCATCGACCAGCGGGCCGGTGGTCGTTCCGGCGAGCTTGCCGCCTTCGATCACCAGCACGTTGGAATAGGCGTGATCGAGCGAGAGGCGATCGCGCACGCGGTCGGTGAAATAGGTGAAGCCGCCGGAGACGAGCAACGTGGTGACGCCCGCGGCGCGAGCGGCGGCGATGAGCTTCTCGGCGCCCGGGTTGAAGCGCAGGCGCTCGTCGTACACGCGGCGGAGAACCGACTCTTCGAGGCCGGCCAATTGGGCCACACGCTGGCGCAGGCTCTCCGGCCAGTCGATCTCGCCGCGCATCGCCGCGGCCGTGACGGCGGCCACCTCCGCCTTGCGGCCGGCGAAGTCGGCGATCTCGTCGATGCACTCGATCGAGATCAGCGTCGAATCCATGTCCATCGCGAGCAGGCCGAAGTCGGCGAGCTTGCGGCCCGCGGGCACGAAGGCCCAGTCGAGCTTCGCTTCGGCGCAATGCTCGGCCACCGCTGTACGCGTCGCAGGATCCGCCCCCGTGATGCGGAAGGCCTCGCCCGCGCGCTGGATGAAATCCCCATGCGCGATCGCGTGCAGCCGCTTGAGATCCGGCGTGGGGACGTCTTCGCCCTGGATCACGAGGTCGGTCGTCATGCGAGCTTCTTCAGGAACTGGCGGACCTCGCCGGCGCGGGCCTTGAGGTCGTCGTGCTTCATGTCGATGCGCACGCGGTCCGGACCCGGAAGCTTGTACGTGCGGTCCGACTGCACGAGCTTGAGGACCTTGCGCGCATCGATCGGAGGCTCGGCCATGAACTGCACCACGATGCCGGAGGGGGCGGCGTCGATCTTGGTCACGCCGAGGGGAGCGCCCTGGACGCGCAGCCGATGCGCCTCGAGGAGCGTGCGGGTCGGATCCGGCAGCGGGCCGAAGCGGTCGACCAGCTCCTCGGTGAGGCGGCCGAGGTCCTCGTCGCTGTTGCAGTTGGCGAGACGCTTGTAGAGCACGAGGCGCTCGTGGACATCCGGGCAATACACCTCCGGGAGCAACGCGGGCGTGTGCAGGTTCACCTCGGTAGCCACGTTGAGCGGCTGCGAGAGGTCGGGCTCCTTGCCGGCCTTGAGCGACTTCACCGCGGTATCGAGCATCTCGGTGTAGAGCGCGAAGCCGACGTCGTGGATGCCGCCCGACTGCGAATCGCCCAGCACCTCGCCGGCCCCGCGGATCTCGAGGTCGTGCATCGCGAGGTAGAAGCCGGCGCCGAGGTCTTCCATCATCTGGATCGCCTCCAAGCGCTTCTTCGCGTTGGCGTTCAGCGCTTCCTCGGGCGGCGTGAGCAGGTAGGCATACGCCTGGTGGTGCGAGCGGCCGACGCGGCCCCGCAGCTGGTGGAGCTGCGCCAGGCCCATGCGATCGGCACGGTTGATGAGGATCGTGTTCGCCGTGGGCACGTCGATGCCGGTCTCGATGATGGTCGAGCACAGCAGCACGTTGCTGCGCTGGTGGTAGAAGTCGCGCATCACGCCTTCGAGGTCGCGCTCGCGCATCTGGCCGTGCGCCACCGAGATGCGCGCCTCGGGCAGCAACTCCTCGAGATCGGCCCTCGCATTCTCGATCGTCGAGACCTCGTTGTGCAGGTAATAGGCCTGGCCGCCGCGCTTCAGCTCCCGCAGCACCGCTTCGCGCACGATGCCCTTCGAGTAGCGGTTCACGAACGTCTTGATCGCCAGGCGGCGCTGGGGCGCGGTGGCGATCACGGAGAAATCGCGCAGCCCTTCCAGCGACATCGCGAGCGTGCGCGGGATGGGAGTGGCGGTGAGCGTCAGCACGTCGACCTCGGAGCGCAGCTTCTTCAGCTGCTCCTTCTGGCGCACGCCGAAGCGATGCTCCTCGTCGATGATCACGAGCCCCAGGTTCTTGAACACGACGTCGCTCTGGATCAGCTTGTGCGTGCCGATCGCGATGTCGATGCCGCCGCTGGCAAGCCCCGCCACCGCCGCGTCGATCTCCTTCGCGTTGCGGAAGCGCGAGAGCTCGGCGATCTTCACCGGGAACTGCGAGAAGCGGTCGCTGAAGTTGCCGAAGTGCTGCTCGGCCAGGAGCGTCGTGGGCACGAGGATGGCAACCTGCTTTCCGGCAGCGACCGCGACGAACGCCGCGCGCATCGCGACCTCGGTCTTGCCGAAGCCCACGTCGCCGCACACGAGCCGGTCCATCGGCTTGCCGCTCGTCATGTCCTTCACCGTGGCCTCGATGGCCGCGGCCTGGTCGGGCGTCTCCTCGAACTCGAAGCCCGCCGAGAACGCCTCGAAGTCCTTCGCCGAGAGCGGGAAGGCATAGCCCTGGCGCGCAGCCCTCTTGGCGTAGAGGTCGAGCAGCTCCGCCGCCGTGTCACGCACCTGCTTCGCGGCGCGCCGCTTGGCCTTGTCCCACTGGCCGCTGCCGAGGCGATGCAGCGGCGCCTGGTCCGGTGCGGCGCCGGTGTAGCGGCTGATCACGTGCAACTGCGACACCGGCACGTAGAGCTTGTCGCCGCCTTCGTATTCGAGGTGCAGGAACTCGGTAGGCCCTTCGCCGAGGTCCATCGTGACCAGGCCGTGATAGCGGCCGATGCCGTGCTGGCTGTGGACGACGGGGTCTCCCGCCTTCACCTCGGCGAGATCGCGCACCATCCCCTCGGCGCTCGAACGCGCGCGCGCATCGCGCCTTCGCGCCTGGCGCACCTGGCCGGGATAGAGCTCGGCCTCGGTGAGGATCGCGATGTTCTCCCCCGGAACCTGGAAGCCCGCGGCAACCGGGCCATAGGTGAGTGCGAGGGGGTGGGCGGAATGGCGGAAGCGGTCCCAGTCGTCGACCAGCGCCGGATGGAAATCGTGCTCGCCGAAGAACTGCGACAGCGTCTCGCGCCGGCCGGGGCCTTCGGCGACGATGAGCACGCGTCCGTCGAAACCATCCACGTAGGCTTTCAAGGCCCGCAGCGGTTCGACCGAGCGGCGGTCGACGTCGAGGCGCGGAAGACCTTGCTGCGCGGCCTCGTCGCCCAGCGCGGCCTTCACGTCGTAGCGATCGAACTCCGCGAGGCCCACGAAAAGGTCCTCGACCGGGAGGTAGAGCTCGCGCGGCTCGAGCAGGGGACGGTCCGCATCGCCGCGCAGGAGCTCGTAGCGCGACTTGAGATCCTTCCAGAAGGCCTCGCCCGCCTGCGACACCGGGCCGTGCAGCACGAAGGCCGTGTCGTCGGGGACGTAGTCGAAGATCGTCGCGGTCGCCTCGAAGAAGAGCGGCAGGTAGCCTTCCACGCCGGCGGGTGCCAGGCCGCTCGAGACATCCTTGTAGATGCGCGATCGCGTCGGGTCGCGCTCGAAGCGCTCGCGGAACGCGTCACGGAATTTCGCGCGGCCGGTCTCGTCGAGCGGGAACTCGCGCGCGGGCAGCATGCGGATCGAAGGCACCGGGTAGATCGATCGCTGCGTGTCCACATCGAAAGTGCGGATGGTCTCGATCTCGTCGCCGAGGAGGTCGATGCGGTAAGGAATCGCGCTGCCCGCGGGGAAGAGGTCGATCAACCCGCCGCGGATGCAGAACTCTCCCGGGGACATCACCTGCTGCACGTGCGCGTAGCCGGCGGTGACGAGCTGGTCGCGCAGCGCGTTGAGGTCGAGCTTCTCCTTCTGCTTCAGGTCGAAGGTGCGGCCCGCGAGGTAGGCCTTGGGCGCCAGGCGCTGCAGCGCGGTGGTCACCGGCGCGATGGCTACGTCGAACGCCCCTGCGGCCAGTTGCCAAAGCGTCGCAAGGCGCTCGGAGACGAGATCGGGGTGCGGCGAGAACTGGTCGTAGGGAAGGATCTCCCAGTCCGGCAGGCGGTGCACGCGCAGGTGGGGATCGAACCACGCGATCTCCGCGCGCAGGCGCTCGGCGTCGAGGGCGGAGGCGGCGAGGACCAGCAGCGGACGGCGTTCACGCGCGAGACGCGCGAGGTGGAGCGCGTCAGAGCTTCCCGTGGCGGCGACGGGAGGGTGTTGCGCCGTCAAACCACCGCGACGGGGATCTTGCCGATCTTGGCTCTCCACTCCGCCGGCCCGCTCTTGTGTACCGCGTTGCCGGTGGAATCCACGGCCACCGTGACCGGCATGTCCTTCACCTCGAACTCGCGGATGGCTTCCATGCCGAGGTCCTCGAACGCGATGAGCTTCGAGCCCTTGATGGCCTTGGAGACGAGGTACGCCGCGCCGCCGACGGCAATGCAATACACCGCGCCGTGCTTCTTGATCGACGCGGTGGCCGCTTCCTTGCGCTCGCTCTTGCCCACCATGCCGATGAGACCGGTCTGCGCCAGCATCGGTTCAACGAACTTGTCCATGCGCGAGCTGGTCGTGGGGCCCGCGGGGCCGACCACCTCGTCGCGAACCGCATCGACGGGGCCCACGTAATAGATGAACCGGTTGGTGAAGTCGACGGGCATCTTCTCGCCCTTGTCGAGCATCTCGACCAGCCGCTTGTGCGCCGCGTCGCGGCCGGTGAGCAGCTTGCCGTTCAGCAGCAGGCGGTCGCCGGCCTTCCACGTGGCGATCTCGGCCTTGTCCAGGGTGTCGAGGTTCACGCGCTTGCTCTTCGACGTGTCGAACGCGAGCTTCGGCCACGCGTCGAGCGAGGGGGGCTCCAACTTGGCGGGGCCCGAGCCATCGAGCACGAAGTGCACGTGGCGCGTGGCGGCGCAGTTGGGCAGGAGCGCCACGGGCTTCGACGCGGCGTGCGTCGGGTAGTCCGTGACCTTCACGTCGAGCACGGTGGTCAGGCCGCCCAGGCCCTGGGCGCCGATGCCGAGCGCGTTCACCTTCTCGTAGAGCTCGAGGCGCAGCTCTTCGCTGCGCGTCTTCGGTCCGCGAGCCTTCAGCTCATGGATGTTGAGCGGCTCCATCATCGCCCACTTGGCCATCAGCATCGCCTTCTCAGGCGAGCCGCCGATGCCGAGCGAGAGCATGCCGGGCGGGCACCAGTCCGCGCCCATCGTCGGCACCTGCTGCAGCACCCAGTCGACGATGTTGTCGGAGGGCAGCAGCATCGCGAACTTCGACTTGTTCTCCGAGCCGCCGCCCTTCGCGGCGACGACCACGTCGACCGTGTTGCCCGGGACGAGCTCGACGTGCGTGACCGACGGCGTGTTGTCGCCCGTGCTCTTCCGCTTGCCGTCCGGATCCGCGAGCATCGAGGCGCGCAGCGGGTTGTCCTTGTCGGTGTAGGCGCGGCGAACGCCTTCGTCCACCAGCTCCTGCAGCGATTTCTTCGTGTCCCAGCGGACATCCATGCCGACCTTGATGAAAGCGATCGCGATGCCCGTGTCCTGGCACATCGGGCGCCGGCCCTCCGCTGCCATGCGCGAGTTGATGAGGATCTGCGCCATCGCATCCTTCGCGGCGGGAGACTCCTCGCGCTCGTAGGCCTCCACGAGCGGCAAGATGTAATCCATCGGGTGATAGCAGCTGATGAACTGGAAGCCGTCGGCGACGGACTGGATGAAGTCTTCTTCGCGGATCGTGGTCATGGCGGGCCTCTAATGCTTGGCTGGCTTGTCGGGGGAGGGACCGTGCGGCATCAGGCGGTCGGATGCGGCGATCGCCAGCGCCGAGAACAGGAAGACGAGGTGGATGCCGACCTGGGCGATGATCACGCGGTCGGGATAGTGCGCGGCGTTGATGAACGTCTTCAGCAGGTGGATCGACGAGATGCCGATGATGGCCGTCGCGAGCTTCACCTTCAGCACCGAGGCGTTCACCGACGAGAGCCACTCCGGCTGGTCCGGATGGTTCTGCAGACCCATGCGCGAGACGAAGGTCTCGTAGCCGCCGACGATCACCATGATGAGCAGGTTGGAGATCATCACCACGTCGATCAGGCCCAGCACCACGAGCATCAGCACCGTCTCGTTGGGCTTGGCGGCGCGCTGGCCGCCTTCCACCGTGACCGCATCGAGCACGTGGGTGAGCGAGTCGGCGTTGCCGAAGGTCGCCATCACGAGGTGGAAGAGCTCCTGCCAGAAGACCCAGACGTAGATCCCCTGGGCGACGATCAGGCCGAGATAGAGCGGCAGCTGCAGCCACCGGCTCATGAAGATCAGGTTGGGGAGGGGCTTCAGGGGCTGGAAGGGCTTTTGTTCGTTCATTGTGTGCGCCAAAAAATGGAAAACACCCGGAAGCGTCATGTTCCGGGCGTGAGGTTGCGGCGGGATGTCAGGCGGAGGAGCGCGAAACGGCGATCGAAGGCGTGATTTCCCGACGCAGAATCTTACCATTGCGGGTGCGGGGAAAATCCCGGGCGAGATAGACCGCCTTGGGTGCCTTGTACGCGGCGAGATGCTCGCGGCCATAGGCGAGCAGCGCTTCCGGCGCGACCTTCGCTCCGGGGTGGGGAATCACGTACGCGACCACGAGGAGCTTGTCGGCTCCGGCCTGCTCGCCGACACAGGCGCAATCCGCGACATCCGGGTGGCCCTTCAGGACGCGCTCGACCTCGTACGGAGAGACGCGATAGCCGAAGCTCTTGATGATGTCGTCGCGCCGGCCGAGGAACCACAGGTAGCCGTCCTCGTCGTGGCGTGCGTAGTCGCCGGTGAGGAACCAGCCGGCGCGGCGCGACTGCGCCGTCTCCTCCGGCCGGTTCCAGTAGCCGATGAACAGGCCCGGATCTGTGTCCGGGACGCAGATCATCCCCTCTTCCCCCTCCTTCACCCGCTTCATCGTCGCCGGATCGAGCAACGCGATGTCGTGCCCCGGCTGCGCGAAGCCCGCGCTGCCCGGACGGATCGGCCGCTGCTTGCCCTGCGACAAGTAGTAGCTGAACTCGCTCATGCCCACGGCCTCGTAGATGTCGAGGCCGAAGCGCGCCTTCCACTGGCCGAAGACCTCGTCGGACAGGTGCTCGCCGGCGCTCATGCAATGGCGAAGCGTCGGCACGTCGGCTTTCCCGAACTCGGTCTTCTGCAGGATCTGGCGGTAGATCGTCGGCACGCCGATGAAGATGGTGGCGCCGTGCTTCGCGATGAGGCGCGGCCACGTGGCGGCGTCGTTGCGGCCCTCGTGGGCGATGACGGTCTTGCCGCGGTAGAGCGGATCCATCAGCGCGGAGCCGAGGACGTAGGTCCAGTTGAACTTGCCCGAATGGACGATCCTGTCGACAGGGGCGCCCTCGCCGTCGCCCGCGAAAGGGAACCAATACGTCGATGCCGGCGAGCGGCCGATGAGCGACCGGTGCGCGTGGAGCACGCCCTTCGGAAATCCCGTCGTGCCCGAGGTGTAGACGAGGTAGGCGGGATCGTCGGCGCGCGTGGGCTCGGACGGCTCCCAGCTTTCGATGCGCTCCAGCGCCGGGTCGAGATCCACCGATTCGATGCCGGCCACGTGCGTGACCGCGCCGGCACCCGAGAGCAGGGCGAAGCGAAGGCCCGAGCCGGCGAGCCGCGGTCCCAGCGTTTGCCAGGCCGCCTTGTCGACGACGATCGCCGCGGCGCCCGAATCGCGCGCGAGGAAGAGCACCTCGTCGGCCGTGAGCAGCGTCGAGGTCGGCACCGCGATCGCGGCGCGCTTCAGGCTGCCGAGGAAGGCGGTGGGATAGTCGATCGCGTTGGGCAGCCGGATCAGCACGCGCTCGCCCGCGCCCACGCAGAGGTGGCGAAGCAGCTGCGCGAAACGGCTGGTGCGCTCGGCGAGCTCCGCATACGTGATCGTGCTCGTGCCGAGCGCGTCGTCCTCGACGATCATCGCGGCGCGACCGGCCGCGGGCGTTTCGAGGTGAGCATCGGTACAGGCAACGCCGATGTTGAGGAATTCCGGCACCTGCCACTTCCACGGCGGGAAGGGCGCGGGCCGCGCGGTTTCGCGAACGGCGTTCAAAGGATGACCCCGTACGGCCAGTTCTCGCGTACGACCTGCGCGGGGAGGCGCTTCAGCACATCGATGGCGAAGGCGGTGTCCGCATCCGAGAGCGCGTGCAAGGCGTGGGCGCGCAGCAGCGTCTGCAGCGCCTTGCCGAACATCGGCGGGTCGAGCATCTCGCCGTTGAACTTGATGGCCCCGCCCAGCAGCGCGTCGGCCTCGATGGCCGCGGCGAGGATCGCCATCTTGGTCTTGATCTCGGAGGGCGAAGGCGTGAACGCGACCTTGCACGGGTGGATGTGCGAGGGATGGATCACCTGCTTGCCGGAAAGGCCCATCGAGGCCTCGGCGAGCGCGTGGTTGTAGACGACGCGCGACTCCTCGTCGCCGTGGAGGTCCAGCCAGCGGCGGACGTCGTCGGATTCCACGCAGGCCTCGGGCATCGTCGACTGCCCGATCAGCGTCTCGACCGCGCCGATCACGCCCTTGCCCGCGATGCGCGCCTCGAAGAGGATGTCGTGCAGGTAGAACTTGAGCTCCTCGATCCAGTTCCTCGGCGTGATGTGGATGCCCATCGCCTTGGAGAAATCGTGGATGCCGAAGACGACGTGCTTCACCGTCGGGTACTGCATGAGGTCGGGCGCGATCTTGAGCGACTTCGGATGCTCGATGATCGGCTGGATGGTGATGTTTCCGTTCAGGCCCACGAGCACGGCGGAAAGGTCGCGAATCTCCGGCGAGCCGTAGGCCTCGCCCGCCTTCGCCAGCATGACCACGTCGAAGCAACCGGCGAGGTCGCGGATCATCTGCAGGTCCTTCTCGTACTCCTCCGTGCGGAACGGGTTGATGCGGACCGCGATCTGCACCTGCTTCTTCCGCGCGAGGCCCGGGAGCTCCCGGCGCAGCAGCTCGCGGCTCATCTCCTTCTGCCGGCACCCGTCCTCGAGGTCGAACAGCAGCGTGTGGGCGGTGGTGTGGCACGCGTGCTTCTTGAAGCGCTGGGCCGCCTGGTCCAGGTCCTCGTAGATGCCGAGGGAGGGCGCGTACTTCACCGGTGGGTAGTAGATCTGGATGCCGGGCCAGTAGTCGCCCAGGAGGGCGGCGCTTTCGCGGTCGGGCGTGAGGCGGGAGGTGGCGAGGGGGGCGTTCATGGCGGTTCCGGTCGGGGGACGCGACGCCAAGCTAGCACCCCGTGTTGCGCTGCGTCAATAGGTCTTATATAAGATATGGGACTTGGGGCCAAACCCCGGGTTTTCCCTCGGTGACTGGGGCGCAACCACCGGGGCCCTGTGCTATAAATCGGACAAAACACGTCGTCCTTTCCGAACGACTCCCCGAGGAGAAGATTCATGTCGTCGACCATCGAGTCGGTCCTGCAGGAAACCCGCGCCTTTCCGCCGCCCGAAGCCTTCGTGAAGCAGGCCAACATCTCGGGCATGGCCGCCTACGAGGCGATGTGCAACGAGGCCGAGCGCGATTTCGAGGGCTTCTGGGCCAGGCTCGCGCGCGAGAACCTGCTCTGGCACAAGCCGTTCACCAGGATCCTGGACGAGTCGAATGCCCCGTTCTTCAAGTGGTTCGAAGACGGCGAGCTGAACGCCTCCTACAACTGCCTCGACCGGCACCTGAAGACGCAGCCCGACAAGATCGCGATCGTCTTCGAGGCGGACGACGGCAAGGTGACCCACGTCACCTACCGCCAGCTCTACGAGAAGGTCTGCCAGTTCGCCAACGGCCTGAAGAAGCGCGGCATCGCGAAGGGTGATCGGGTCCTCATCTACATGCCGATGTCCGTGGAGGCGATCGTCGCCATGCAGGCCTGCGCGCGCATCGGGGCCACCCATTCCGTCGTGTTCGGGGGCTTCTCCGCGAAGAGCGTGCAGGAGCGCATCGTGGATGCGGGCGCGGTCGCGGTGATCACGGCCGACGGCCAGTTCCGCGGCGGCAAGGAGATCCCGCTCAAGCCCGCCATCGACGAGGCGCTCGCCATGGGCGGCTGCGAGGCGATCAAGAGCGTGGTCGTCTACAAGCGCACCGGCACCAGCATTCCCATGACCGCGCCGCGCGACGCCTGGTGGAGCGACGTGGTCGCCGGCCAGCCCACGGACTGCGAGCCCACCTGGGTCGGCGCCGAGCACCCGCTCTTCATCCTCTATACCTCCGGCTCGACCGGCAAGCCCAAGGGCGTGCAGCACTCGACGGGCGGCTACCTGCTGCACGCGATGATCACGATGAAGTGGGTCTTTGACATCAAGCCCAAGGACATCTTCTGGTGCACGGCCGACGTGGGCTGGGTCACGGGCCACACCTACATCGCCTACGGCCCGCTCGCGGTCGGCACCACCCAGGTGGTGTTCGAGGGCGTGCCGACGTATCCGGATGCCGGGCGCTTCTGGAAGATGATCCAGGACCACAAGGTCAACATCTTCTACACGGCGCCCACGGCCATCCGTTCGCTGATCAAGGCGGGGGGCGACCTTCCGAAGAACTACGACCTGAAGAGCCTTCGCATCCTCGGTTCCGTGGGCGAGCCGATCAACCCCGAGGCGTGGCGCTGGTACTACGAGACGGTGGGAGGCAGCCGCTGCCCGATCGTCGACACGTGGTGGCAGACCGAGACCGGCGGCCACATGATCACGCCGCTGCCGGGCGTGCATGCGCTGAAGCCCGGCTCCTGCCAGGCGCCGCTGCCGGGCGTGATCGCCGACATCGTCGACGAGACCGGCCACTCGGTGGGCAACGGCAAGGGCGGGATCCTCGTGATCAAGAAGCCCTGGCCCTCGATGATCCGCACCATCTGGGGCGACCCGGAGCGCTTCAAGAAGAGCTATTTCCCCGAGGACTTCCAGGGCAAGTACTACCTCGCGGGCGACGGCGCCACCAAGGACGAGAAGGGCAACATCACCATCATGGGCCGCATCGACGACGTGCTGAACGTCTCGGGGCATCGCCTGGGCACGATGGAGATCGAGTCGGCGCTGGTCTCCAACTCGAAGCTCGTGGCCGAGGCCGCGGTGGTAGGCCGCCCCGATGACCTTACCGGGGAAGCGGTGGTCGCATTCGTCGTGACCAAGGGTCCGCGCCCGAGCGGCGAGGAAGCCAAGGCGATGGCCAACGAGCTCCGCGCCTGGGTTGCGAAGGAGATCGGGTCGATCGCCAAGCCGAAGGACATCCGCTTCGGCGACAACCTGCCCAAGACGCGCTCCGGCAAGATCATGCGCCGGCTGCTGCGCTCGATCGCGAAGGGCGAGGCGATCACGCAGGACGTCTCGACGCTGGAGAACCCGGCCATCCTCGACCAGCTGAAGCAGAACCTGTAGGCGCCTGGCGCCGCGGAGAGCCGACCGATGAAGCGTCCCGGCCGCCGCGGCACCCAGCTGGCCTGCCTGTTCCTGCTGGGCTGCGTGCTGTTCAACTTCCCGCTGCTGGCGATCTTCAACGTGCCGGTGCGGATCCTCGGCATCCCGGTCCTCTATGCGTACATGTTCGCGGCCTGGCTGCTGCTCATCGTGTTGCTGGCCGTCGTGATGGAACGGAAGGACTGAAGCGGCCATGCTCGAAGGCTGGGTGATCGTCAGCGCGTCGTTCGCGTATATCGGCTTGCTCTTCGCCATCGCGTACTACGCCGACCAGCGCGCCGATGCCGGGCGCTCGGTGATCGCGAACCCGTGGATCTACAGCCTGTCGCTCGCGGTGTACGCGACGGCGTGGACTTTCTACGGGAGCGTCGGGCGCGCGGCGAGCGACGGCGTGGGCTTCCTGCCGATCTACATCGGCCCCACGCTGATGATCGTGCTGTGGTGGCTGGTGGTGCGGAAGATGATCCGCATCGCGAAGCTGAACCGCACGACCTCGCTCGCGGACTTCGTCGCCGCGCGCTACGGGCGCAGCGCCCTCATCGGCGGGCTGGTCACGGTGATCGCCGTGATCGGCATCCTTCCCTATATCTCGCTCCAGCTGAAGGCGATCTCCACCAGCTTCCAGATCCTGCTCGAGTACCCGCAGATCGTGATGCCGCAGAAGGCCGGCACCGTGAGCGTGATGCAGGACACGGCTTTCTACGTGGCGCTCTTCCTCGCGATGTTCACCATCGCCTTCGGCACCCGACAGCTGGACGCCGCCGAGCGCCACGAGGGCATGGTCGCCGCGATCGCGTTCGAATCGATCGTGAAGCTGGTGGCGTTCCTCGCCGTGGGGGTCTACGTCACGTTCGTGATGTACGAAGGCCCGGGAGACATCTTCGGCCGCGCCGCGGAGCGGCCCGATCTCGCCGCGCTGATGGCGCCCTTCGGCGAGGCGGCGGGCGGCTACGCCTCGTGGGTGTGGCTCACGGTGCTCTCGATGATGGCGATCATGTTCCTGCCGCGCCAGTTCCAAGTAGCAGTGATCGAGAACGTCGATGAGCAGCACGTGAAGCGCGCGATGTGGGTGTTCCCGCTCTACATGCTCGCGATCAACCTCTTCGTGCTGCCGATCGCGGTCGGCGGCCTGCTGCACTTTCCGAGCGGGGTCGATGCCGACACGTTCGTGCTCACGCTGCCGATGGCGCGCGGCAACGAGGCGCTGGCGCTGCTGGTGTTCATCGGCGGGCTCTCGGCAGCCACGGGGATGGTGATCGTGGAGACGATCGCGCTCTCGACCATGGTCTGCAACGACCTCGTGATGCCGGTGGTGCTGCGGCTGCGCAAGTTCCGCGTCACGGCGGGCGACCTCTCGTCGTTGCTGCTGGACATCCGCCGCACGGCGATCGTCGCGATCCTGATGATGGGCTACTTCTATTATTTGCTCGCGGGCGAGGCGTACGCGCTCGTGTCCATCGGGCTGATCTCGTTCTCGGCGGTCGCGCAGTTCGGCCCGGTGATCATCGGGGGCCTCTTCTGGAAGGGTGCGACGCGCGCCGGGGCGCTTGCCGGCCTCACCGCGGGCTTCCTGGTGTGGACGTACACGCTGCTGCTTCCGGCGTTCGCGAAATCGGGCTGGCTCGGTTTCGGCCTCGAGTTCCTCGACCAGGGCCCCTTCAGGATCGATCTCCTGCGGCCGACGCAGCTCTTCGGGCTCGCGGGGCTGGACCAGATCACCCACGCGATGATCTGGAGCTTCATCGCCAACATCGGCCTCTACGTGGGCGTCTCCGTGCTCGGGCGCCAGAGCGCCGCGGAGCATGCGCAGGCCACGATGTTCGTCGACGTCTACAAGCAGACGGGCGAGCGCGGCGTGCAGTGGCGCGGCACGGCTTCGGCCTCCTCGCTGCAGACGCTCCTCGGACGGTTCCAGGGGCCGGCGCGCGCCGCCGAGCTCTTCAGCGCCTACGCGCGCGAGCGGGGATTGAAGAGCGTGGACGAGCTCGAAGGCGATTCGGAGCTGGTCCGCCACGCCGAGCTGCAGCTCGCGGGGACGATCGGCACGGCCTCGGCGCGGGCGATGGTGGCCACGGTCGCCCAGGAGGATCCGCTCGGCATCGACGAGGTCATGACGATCCTCGACGAGGCGTCGCAGGTGATCGCGTACAGCCACCGCCTCGAGGACCAGCAGCGCGAGCTGGAAGCGGCCACGAGCGAGCTCAAGGCCGCGAATGAGCGCCTGAAGGAGCTCGACCGGATGAAGGACGACTTCATCTCGACCGTGACGCACGAGCTGCGCACGCCGCTCACCTCGATCCGCGCGTTCTCGGAGATCCTCCACGACAATCCCGACCTCGACGGCGCCGAGCGCCAGCGCTTCCTCGGCCTCGTGATCAAGGAGTCCGAGCGCCTCACGCGCCTCATCAACCAGGTGCTGGACCTCGCGAAGATCGAGTCCGGCCACGCGCTGTGGAACACCGGGGAGCTGGACCTGCGCGAAGTGGTCGTCGACGCCGTCAATGCGACGAGCCCGCTGTTCCGCTCGAAGGGCGTGTCGATCGAGACGGCGATGCCCGCGCTCGTCCCTTCCGTGGTCGCCGACCGCGACCGTTTGACGCAGGTGCTCCTGAACCTTCTCTCGAACGCGGTGAAGTTCTGCCCCGCCGGCACCGGACGCGTGGAGGTGAGGCTCGAGGCCGACGGCGGCGGCGTGCGCGTCGACGTGCGCGACAACGGACCGGGCATCAGCCCCGAGCACCAGGCGATGATCTTCGAGAAGTTCCGCCAGGTCGGCGACACGCTCACCCAGAAGCCTTCGGGCACCGGCCTCGGGCTCTCGATCTGCCGGCGCATCATCGGCCACTTCGGCGGCCGCCTGTGGGTCGAGAGCGCACCCGGCCGCGGCTCCGTCTTCTCCTTCGTGCTGCCATGCCCCAGCGCATCCTGATCGCCGAAGATGAGGAGAGCATCGTGACCTCGCTCGAATTCCTCATGCGGCGCGACGGCTTCGACACCTGTACGGCCGCGGATGGCCGCGAGGCGCTGGAGCGGCTGGCCGACTTCCATCCGGACCTGGTGATCCTCGACCTCATGCTGCCGTTCAAGAGCGGCCTGGAGGTTTGCGCGGAGATCCGCGCGCGGCCCGAATGGCGCGGGACCCGCGTGCTCATGCTGACCGCCCGCGGCGGCTCGAGCGACGAAGGGCTGCAGGCCGGCGCCGACGACTACCTCACGAAGCCGTTCGCGACGCGCGAGCTGGTGGCGCGCGTTCGCGCGTTGCTCGGGCTGGCCGATCGCGCGGCGCTTCGCCCGGAGGCCGGACCGTGATCGCCGATCCGCGCGCAGCCGGGCAGGACACCGAGCCGATCGTCTACGTGATCGACGACGACGAGTCGATCCGCGAGCTGCTCACCTGGCTCATGAAGCGCGAGAAGCTGCGCGTCGAGGCGTTCGGCAATGCCCAGAGCTTCCTCAAGGCATGGCGGCCGAACCAGCCCGGCTGCCTGGTGCTCGACCTCTTCATGCCGGGCATGAGCGGGCTCGACCTCCAGCAGTACCTGAACGCGCACGAGGTGGAGGTGCCGGTGATCTTCCTGTCCGGCCGCGCCGACGTATCGCGGGCCGTCGAGGCGGTGAAGAGCGGCGCCTTCGATTTCGTCGAGAAGCCGTTCGACTACAAGCGCATCGTGGCCCTGGTGCGCGAGTGCCTCGAGCGCGACTCGCGGCTGCGCTCGGAGCGCGAGCAACGGCGCATGCTCGCCGATCGCGTCGCGGCGCTCACGCAGCGCGAGCGGGAGGTCATGGACCGCGTGGTGGCCGGACAGCTGAACCGCGTCATCGCCGAGGAGCTCGACATCAGCATCAAGACCGTCGAGGCCCACCGCTCGCACATCATGGAGAAGCTCGGCGTGAGCTCGCTCGCGGAGCTGGTGCAAGCCGTGCTCGAGGCGAAGCGCGTCAGGCCGGCGGCGCGCTAGCCTGAAGGTAGTAGTGGACCTTGGCCGCGAGGACCACCACCCAAAGCACGCACAGGAAGAAGAAGCTCACGAACGCCACGTGGCCGTCCACGATGAAGCGCGGCGTGATGAATCGCGTCGCCTTCCATATGGGCCGGTTCACGGTGGCGAAGATCTTATAGACGATGTTGCGCTCGCGGGTGGCCCCGGCGAACACGAAGAGGATGCCCTGCGCGATGTGCGAGAGCAGGAGGACTTCGAGGAGCCCTTTGAGGATGATGATCGCGAGCAGCATGGTCAGGCCGAGGATTCCTGGGTGAGGCGGTGGGCCATTTTCGGGTCGAACCGGTCGAGGTGGGCAATGGTCGCGGCGAGCTTCTCCGGCTCGCCGATCGTGTAGTAGGCCATGCCCAGCGCATACCAGGCGTGCGGGTTCATCGGCTGGAGCTGGGCCGCTTTCTCGAGGGCCAATGCCGCCTGCTCGTGCTGCCCGCGATGGGCACGGGCGAGCCCGAGGCCGTACCACGCGCGGTCGAGCGCGGGATTCAACGCCACGGCTTGCTCGAACGCTTCGATGGCCGGCTCGTACTGGCGGAGCCGGTCGTGGATGAATCCGAGGTCGAAGAGCACCACGGCGTCCTTGGGTTTGATCTCGAGCGCGCGGCGAAAGGCCTTCAGCGCGAGCTCGTCCTTGCCCAGGAGCCCGTGCGCGTAGCCCAGGCTGGTGGCCGCACGATGAAAGTCCGGATCGACGCGCAATGCCGCTTCCAGGCCCTCCACCGCGCGCGCGGGCTTGTTGACCAGGAGGAAGAAGCGCGCGCGGGCGTAGTGCCGCCAGCGTTCCATGTCCATCAGTTGAACGTGACCTCCGCGACCTTGAGCTTGCCGGCGGGGTCGCGCTTGAACACGAGGATGGTTTCGGGGTCGGGTGTGTTCATGTTGTCCGGATCGAAGGTCTTCTTCTTGTAGATCCATTTCACGCGATCCGGGCTGCTCGGGTCAATGGAGGCGGGCTTGCCGATGTCCGCGACGATCTCGTCCTCGGTCTTGTCGAGCACGCGTCCGGTGAACATGCCGCGAGGGTGCCCGGAATCGGAGCAAGCGGCGAGGAAGGCGATGAAGGTGAGCGCGCCGAGGAGGCGGGCCAGCCAGGAGGGCATCGTGGGATTCATGACTGCGGTCCTTGGATTCTGGGGATGGGATGAAGGCGAGCCGCCCGCGCAAAGACAAGGCCCGCTTGCGCGGGCCTTGTCGGTTCGGCGGCCGGACCCGGGGGTCAGGTGGCTTGCGTGTTGATGTCGCCGCCCAGCTGCGGGTAGCGGACGTGCTCGACCAGCTCCTGGACTTCACGGCTGGGCTCCGGCGTGAGCAGGCTCACCACGATGATCGTGATGATGCCCACCGGCACGCCGAACATCCCGGCCGAGATCGGCGCCAGGTTGAACCACTGGTTGGCGGCCACGCCGCCGAAGAACGGGTACGTCTGCACCATGTAGTACATGCAGAGCCCGAGCCCGGCGATCATGCCCGTGATGGCGCCCCACTTGTTCGCGCGCTTCCAGAACACGCCCAGCACCAGCGCCGGGAAGAACGCGGAGGCGGCCAGCGAGAACGCGGCGCCGACCAGGAACAGGATGTCTCCTGGCTTCAGTGATGTCACGTAGGCCGCGACCAACGCGACCACCAGCAGCAGGACTTTCGACACCGTGACGCGGCGAGTGGTCGTCGCATTGGGGTCGATCATCTTGTAGTAGAGGTCATGCGACAACGCGTTGGCGATCGTGAGCAGCAGGCCGTCGGCGGTGGAGAGCGCCGCCGCGAGGCCGCCGGCCGCGACCAGGCCGGACACCACGTACGGCAATCCCGCGATTTCCGGAGTCGCCAGCACGATGATGTCGCCGCCCAGGACGATCTCGGCGAGCTGCACGATGCCGTCCTTGTTGATGTCGACGATCGACAGCAGCGATGGATCGACCCTCGCCCAGTTCGAAGCCCAGGCTGGAAGGCTGGCGAAGTTGCTTCCGACCAGGAAGTAATACACGTCGTACTTGGCGAGCACGGCGAGGGCGGGAGCGGTGAAGTACAGCAGGAAGATGAAGAAGAGCGACCACGTCACCGACTGCCGCGCCTGCTTCACGCTGGGCGTCGTGTAGTAGCGCATCAGGATGTGCGGAAGTGCCGCCGTGCCGAACATCATGCAGAACACGATGCCGATGAAGTTGAGCCGCGCGATGTCCTGCGCCTTCTCGTCCTTGCCCGGGAACGGCTGGGCATGCGGACGCGGAGGTGCTGCCCTCGAGGCCAGCCCTTTCTCGCGCGTCCACGCCGCCTTCGCCGCGTTGGCATCCTTGGGGAAGTCGTTCACGGCCTTCTCGGCAGCGGCCACTTCGTCCACCGTGCCGTTGGCGGCCTTCACGTCGGCGAGCTTCTTGGCGAGCGCGGCCTTCTCCGTGTCGTATGAGGCGGGCAGCGCCTTCAGCTTGGCGTCGGCTGCATCCGAACGCGCCTTGAAGATGCCGCGCACCTCGATCTCCTTCGGATCGTTGGTGAGGACCTTCTCGCGCTCCGTGACCTTCTGCAGGACCTGGCCGTACGCGATCTGCGGGATCGGGTTGCCGGTGTGCTTCATCGACAGCCAGACCACCGGCGTGAGGTACGCGATGATGAGGATGATGTACTGCGCCACCTGGGTCCACGTGACCGCACGCATCCCGCCCAGGAACGAGCAGACGAGGATGCCGCCCAGGCCCACGAACACGCCGATGCCGAACTCCAGGCCGGTGAACCGGCTGGTGATCAGGCCGACGCCGTAGATCTGCGCCACGACATACGTGAACGAGCAGAGGATGGCCGCGAAGATGCCGATGCTGCGGACGATGTTCCCGCCGTAGCGCTCACCGAGGAAGTCCGGGATGGTGAACTGGCCGAACTTGCGCAGGTATGGCGCGAGGAACAGCGCCACCAGCACGTAGCCGCCGGTCCAGCCCATCACGAACGCCAGGCCGTCGAACCCCGAGAGGAAGAGCGTGCCCGCCATCCCGATGAAGGAGGCGGCGCTCATCCAGTCGGCGCCGGTCGCCATGCCGTTGAACATCGCCGGGACGCGGCGTCCCGCCACGTAGTACTCGGCCGCGTCGACGGTGCGGCTCATGATGCCGATGCCGGCATAGAGCGCGATCGTCGCGAAGAGGAACGCATAGCCGATCAAGCGGCGCGACATTCCCATCTGCTCGGCTATGGCAAGCGCGAACAGGAAGACGAGGAAGCCGACCGTGTAGAACGTGTAGTACTTGCGCAGCTGGTTGAAGAAGGCCCTGTTGGCCGAAATGATTGCCTGGTTCACGAGTCGTCTCCTTCATCGACGCCGTACTCCACGTCGAGGCGGTTCATGTACCACGCGTAGATTCCGATCAGCACGACGTAGATCGCGAGCGATCCCTGTGCCGACATGTAGAAGCCGAGCGGGAAGCCGAAGAAGGTGACGCCGTTGAGCTCCCGGGCGTACCAGGCTTCGACGAACGTGACGACGAACCAGATGAACAGCAGGATGGCGGTGATGACGAGGTTCTTGCGCCAGTACTCGCGGTGCTTTTCCGTGAGTTGCATTGCTCCTCCTCCATTTATTTATTGTCGGTCTCCAGCCGAGGCCGGGCCTTATTACCGCGGAGATCGTAGTCTTCCTGACGCGAACCTGACAATTAGGGTAAACCCTTGACCCCAAAGGGCCCCGGGAAGGGCTGGAAGGGGTTCCGGACGCCCTAGAGGCCCAGCGACCGGGCGAAATCCTCGGCTTTCCTGGCGCCGACGGACGCGACCAGGGCCTGGTGGACCTTGCGAGCCTCGGCCAGGAACGCCTCGCGGGTAGGGGCGGCTTCGAGCCTCAGCGCGAGCGCCTCGCCGCCCGGTCCCATCAGCCGGTCGACCTGACTCACGGCGCTGCGCTTCAGGGCCTCGAGTGGCAGTGACGACGGCGACACCGGCGCAGGTGCAGGGGCGCGGGGGGTGGTGCTCCGCGGGTACGCAGGGCGCGACGGCTCGGCGAATTCCGGGCCGTCCGTGGGCTCGACGAAGCCTTCGGCCGAGAGCGATTCGAGCAGCTCCAGCGCGTTGTCGAGATGCGCGACCTTGGCGGCGAGCGATTCGGCGTCCGCCTGGCCGTCGACCACGATCAGCACCATGCGGCGGCGTGCGTCGAGCCGGTGTGTGCGCTTCGCAATCTCGTCGCGGCCTTTTTCCGTCTTCCGGAAGACCGACTTCGGATTCATCCCGTCTCCTCCGATGAGGTGGGTGGATGTGCGGACCATGGTAACCGGCGCTAAACCCTTGAGCTATTGCGTGTTGTGAAAGAGAATCGGCCTGTCCCCATCCAGTTGCGGCGAGGCTGCCCAGACGGCCCGCCGTGTCCCACGTCCCTTTCCCGGAGGGCGCACGCATGGCAGCTGCTGATGTCTATCGAAAGACCGAACGGGGCCAGGCGGAGATCGCGAGCCGCAAGCTGAAGCTGAGCCCGCGGCTGCGGACGATGCTGATCCTGATCGACGGGACCCAACCCGAGCTGCTGGTGAAGGAAGAGGGCGAGAAGGTGGGCGCTCCGGAAGATTTCCTCGACCAGCTGGTGGAGATGGGCCTGGTCGAGAAGGCGGGACGTGCCGCGATTCCCGCGGCGGCCGGCGAAGCGCCGATCGCACCGTTGGCGAATGAATTCGAGCGGTTCAGAGCCGCCAAGGACCTGATGAACGTGACGATCGTCGATGCACTGGGCTTGAAGTCGTTCTTCTTCACCATGAAGCTGGAGCGGGCCGGCACCATCGCGGACCTTCGGGCGCTGGCCGAGCCGTACCGGCAGGCTATCGCGAAGGCCGACGGCGAGGCCGCGGCCGATGTGCTCGCGCGCCACCTGAACGAAATGCTGCGCTAGGTGCTCTTCCGCTACTTCGCGCGGGAGATCCTGCTCACCAGCCTGCTGGTCCTGGCCGCACTCCTTTCGCTCTTCTTCTTCTTCGACCTGATCCGCGAGCTGGACGACCTCGGCCGCGGCAACTACCGGCTGACGGCGATGCTGGGCTATGTCGCGCTCTCGCTGCCGTCGCACGCCTACGTGCTGCTGCCCGCCGCGGCGCTCATCGGCACGCTCTTCGCGCTGGCGCGCATGTCGGAGCAATCCGAGCTCACCGTGATGCGTTCGGCGGGGCTGTCGCTCTCGCAGCTCGCGCTGCACGTGGCGGGCGCGGGGCTCGTGGTGGCGGTGGCGACCTTCGCCGCGGGCGAGTTCGTGGCGCCGCACACCGAGGAGGCGGCCAAGGGGCTGCGCCTCAAGGCCACGAAGTCGATCGTCGCGCGCGAGTTCCGCTCGGGCTTCTGGGTGAAGGACGACCTGTCGTTCGTGAACATCCAGGACGTGACGCCCGACACCACGCTGCTCAACCTGCGCATCTACGAATTCGACAAGTCCCACAAGCTGGCCTCGATCAGCCGCGCGGATTCCGGCGCCTACGACGGGCCGAACCGCTGGAAGCTCACGAACGTGGAGGTCACGCGCTTCGAAGGCGACAACGCGGTTCTGAAGCGCGTGCCGGAGATGACGTGGAGCTCGGTGCTCACGCCCGACATCCTCTCGGTGCTGAAGATCGTCCCGGAGCGGATGTCGGTGGTGAACCTGCGCGCCTACATCGACCACCTGCGCGACAACAAGCAGAACACGATCCGCTACGAGATCGCCTTCTGGACGAAGCTGCTCTACCCGCTGGCCGCGGTGGTGATGATGATCCTCGCGATTCCCTTCGCGCTCACGTCGGCGCGCACGGGCGGCGTGGGCGGGCGGATCGTGCTCGGCATCCTGCTCGGCCTGGGGTTCCACTTCGCCGGGCGGCTCTTCTCGCACATCGGCCTGTTGAACGAATGGCCGGCCTTCCTCTCCGCGGGGCTGCCGACGCTGATCTTCATGGCGGTGGCCGCGGGCGGGCTGGTGCGCGCCGAGCGGCGCTAGGAGCCCCGGAGGGTCTCGACGGGGACGAGGGCGGTTCCGGCGAGCCGGTCGTGGAGGAACTGCCGGTCGCGGTCGAAGAAGGCCCACGCGAATCCGAGGCCGGCCGCCGCGAGCCCCAGCAACGCGAGGAAGTAGCGGTGGAGCGCACGCCCCGGCCCGATGACGCCGCCGTCGTCGCGGACCAGCTTGATGCGCCAGGTCTTCATGGCGAGCGTTTGCCCGCCACGGGTCCAGAACCCGACCAGGTACGCACCGACCACGAAGAGGACCCAGGCCTGCAGCAGGTGGCGGCGCCAGCCCGTGGTGGCGTCGCCGAAGAGGGCGATGAAGGGAAAGGTCGCGATGAGGATCACGGCGCTCACGATGAGGAGCTCGTAGAGGCCCGAGGCGAGGCGGCGCGCCACGCCGGGCGCGCGAAGCCCGGGGGAAGCGCTCACGGGCCCGGCTTCTGCGGGCGGGGCTGCGCTTGCTGCATTTGCGGCGCCGGCTGCTGTTGCAGTTGCGGCGCCTGCTGCTGCTGCGGAGCGCCGCCGCCGGATTCGCGCTTCTGCAGCCAGCGCTCCCGAAGCTCATGCTGCTTTTCGGGCGGGAGCTTGCGCATGCCCTGGAAGGATTCGCGGGCGGCCTTGCGCTGGTCCGGCGACATGTTGGCCCAGCCCTGGATGCGGTCGCGGAAGCGCTCCTGCTGGATCGGCTGCATCTTGGGGTACTGCTTGGCCGCCGATTGCAGGCGTTGCTGCTGGTAGCCGGGCAGGCGGTCCCATTCCTCGGCGAGCGGGGAGAGGACCTTCTGGTCCTCCGGCGCGATGCGTTGCCACGGCGTTTGCGGGGTCTTGAGGTCCTTCTCCGAGTTACCCGCGAGGGCAACCCCGGCGAAGGCCAGGGCCGCGATCAGCGCGAGGAGCCGAGCCACGAGCGGAATTCCTGGTCGAGGTACGCGTCCGGGGGCAGCTCCTGGGTGAGGAGCTGGGCGTCGATTTCGCCGAGGTCGACGTCCGTGTCGATCGACTGCACGGTGAGGGCGGCCACCAGGGCCAGCAGCGGGAGGATCATGAGGCCCCGCTGCAGCAGGGTGTAGCGCGCGTTCTCGAGCACGCCGCCGTTCACGGTGGCGAGGCCGAGGATGGACACCGGCTCGCGGTACGCGTCCAGGGCGCGCAGGCGCGCGGCCTTGAGGCGGGTGGCTTCCAGCTCGCCGACCTGGGTGGCCGAGCGATCCAGCCAAGGCTTCAGCTTGGCTGCAAAGTCTTTTTCATTCATAGGGTTATGCCCTTGGCTCGCAATACCTTCGCCAATGCGTGGGTTGCTCGGGAGCAGTGGGTCTTCACGCTGCCTTCCGAACATCCCATGACCTTGGCGGTTTCGCTCACATCGAGTTCCTCCCAGTAACGCAGGAGAAAGGCCTCGCGTTGACGATCCGGCAGTGCCTTTACCGCATCCTCGATAAAAGCCATCACCTCGGCCTGCTCGAACCTTGCGGCGGGCGAGTCGGGGACGTTGCCGACGTCCTCCACGTCGAGCGTGTCGAGCGGGTCGGACTCGTCGTCGCCGCCCGCCCCGAGACTGGACAGCTGGGTCGAATAGGTCCCGCGCACCTTCGCCCGGCGGAAGTGATCGCGGATCGCGTTCTGCAGGATGCGCTGGAACAGCATCGGGAACTCGGTGTGCGGCCGAGCCGAATACTTCTCGGCGAGCTTGAGCATCGCGTCCTGCACGATGTCGAGGGCGGCCGCGTCGTCATGCACGGCGAAGACCGCCTGCTTGAAAGCGCGCCGCTCGACCTGGGCGAGGAAGTCCGACAGCTCCTTTTGCGTAGCCAGTTTGGGGTCTCCGATCCGGTGGGCGCATGGTAGCAAACGGGCCTCGCGCGGCCGCCCGAACGGCCCCACGGATCGCCCCCCTTATTCCAGCTTGACCAATAGGGGGCGAGCCGATAGATTCGTAGGTTCCCCCTGCGAAATCGCTCGATATACAAGGCCTTAGACATGGAACTCCAGCCCACGCCCACGCTCGCGGAAACCGGTGAAACCCTGACGGGCGCCGAAGTCGTCATCCGCAGCCTGGTCGCCGAAGGCGTGGAGTACGTTTTCGGCTATCCGGGCGGGGCGGTCCTCTACATTTACGACGCCCTTGCGCAGCAGGACAAGCTGAAGCACATCCTCGTGCGCCACGAGCAGGGTGCCCTGCACGCGGCCGACGGCTATGCGCGCGCCACGGGCAAGTGCGGCGTGGCCCTCGTCACGAGCGGCCCCGGCGTCACCAACGCGGTCACCGGCATCGCCACCGCGTACATGGATTCCATTCCGATGGTGATCATCTCGGGCCAGGTCCCGACGCGCGCCATCGGCGAGGACGCCTTCCAGGAATGCGACACGGTCGGCATCACGCGGCCGTGCGTGAAGCACAACTTCCTCGTGAAGGACGTGAACGAGCTCGCGATCACGATCAAGAAGGCGTTCTACGTCGCCACCACCGGCCGTCCCGGCCCCGTCCTCGTGGACGTGCCGAAGGACGTGTCGATGCAGCCGACGCGCTTCCACTATCCGGACAAGATCCACATGCGCTCGTACAACCCCGTGGTGAAGGGGCATGCGGGCCAGATCAAGAAGGCGGTGCAGCTGCTGCTGCACGCAAAGCGTCCCATGGTGTACGTGGGCGGCGGTGCGGTGCTCGGCAACGCCTCGGCCGAAGTGGCGGAGCTCGTGCGCAACCTCGGCTTCCCCGTCACGAACACGCTGATGGGCCTGGGCTCCTACCCGGCCACGGACAAGCAGTTCCTCGGCATGCTGGGCATGCACGGCACGGTCGAGGCCAACATGGCGATGCAGAACTGCGATGTGCTGATCGCCGTCGGAGCGCGCTTCGACGACCGCGTGATCGGCAACCCCGAGCACTTCAACGCCGGCAACCCCGCGCGCAAGATCATCCACATCGACGTCGACCCGTCCTCGATCTCCAAGCGCGTGAAGGTCGACGTGCCGATCGTGGGCCACGTGAAGGACGTGCTGCAGGACCTCCTGGCACTCCTGCGCGGCACCAAGGAGCGGCCGGATGCCGCCGCGCTCGCCGACTGGTGGAAGCAGATCGCCGAGTGGCGCTCCAAGGACTGCCTCAAGTACAACCGCAAGTCCGACCTCATCAAGCCGCAGTACGTGGTCGAGAAGCTCTACGAGATCACCAAGGGCGATGCGTTCATCACCTCGGACGTCGGCCAGCACCAGATGTGGGCGGCTCAGTACTACAAGTTCGACAAGCCCCGGCGCTGGATCAACTCCGGCGGCCTGGGAACGATGGGCGTGGGCCTGCCGTACGCGATGGGCGTGAAGCTCGCGTTCCCGGATGCGGATGTCGCCTGCATCACGGGCGAGTCCTCGATCCAGATGTGCATCCAGGAGCTCTCCACCTGCAAGCAGTACCGCCTGCCGGTGAAGGTGGTGAACCTGAACAACCGCTACATGGGCATGGTCCGCCAGTGGCAGGAGTTCTTCCACGGCAACCGCTACAGCGAGTCGTACATGGACGCGCTGCCGGACTTCGTGAAGCTCGCCGAGGCCTATGGCCACGTCGGGATTCGCGTCGACAAGCCGGGCGACGTGGAGGGGGCGCTGCGCGAGGCGTTCAAGATGAAGGACCGCCTGGTCTTCCTCGACGTCATCACCGACCAGACCGAAAACGTCTTTCCGATGGTGCCGGGCGGCAAGGGCATCTCGGAAATGATCCTCTCCGAAGAGCTCTAGCCATGCGCCACATCCTTTCCATCCTCGTGGAGAACGAGGCCGGTGCCCTGTCTCGCGTCGCCGGCCTCTTCTCGGCCCGCGGCTACAACATCGAGACGCTCACCGTGGCTCCCACCGAGGACGCGACGATGTCGCGCATGACGATCGTCACCACCGGCTCCGACGAGGTGGTCGAGCAGATCACCAAGCAGCTGAACAAGCTGGTCGACGTCGTGAAGGTCGTCGACCTCTCCGAGGGCAAGCACATCGAGCGCGAGCTGATGCTCGTGAAGGTGCGCGCCTCGGGCAAGGACCGCGAGGAGATGAAGCGCACCGCCGACATCTTCCGCGGGCGCATCATCGACGTCACCGACAAGTCCTACACGATCGAGCTGACCGGCACCACCGAGAAGCTCGACGCCTTCCTGGAAGCGCTCGACCGCGGCGTCATCCTGGAAACCGTGCGCACCGGCGTATCCGGCATCGGGCGCGGCGAGTGGGTGTTGAAGGCCTAACCCCTCGAATCATCAAACCATCGAAAGCGAACCATGAAGGTCTATTACGACAAGGATGCCGACCTCTCCCTCGTGAAGGGCAAGAAGGTCACGATCATCGGCTACGGCTCCCAGGGCCACGCCCATGCGCAGAACCTCACCGACTCCGGCGTGAAGGTCACCGTGGGCTTGCGCCCCGGCGGCGCCTCCTGGGACAAGGTGAAGAAGGCCAAGATCGCCGTGAAGGAAGTCGGCGAGGCCGTGAAGGGCGCGGATTTCGTCATGATCCTGCTGCCCGACGAGAACCACGCCGCGGTCTGGAAGGAATCGATCGAGCCCAACATCAAGAAGGGCGCCACGCTCGCCTTCGCCCACGGCTTCAACATCCACTTCGGCCAGATCGCTCCGAGGGCCGACCTGGACGTGGTGATGATCGCGCCGAAGGGCCCCGGCCACCTCGTGCGTAGTACTTACACGCAGGGCGGCGGCGTTCCGGCATTGATTGCCGTCCACCAGGACGCCACGAAGAAGGCCAAGGCGCTCGCGCTGTCCTACGCGTGCGCGATCGGCGGAACTCGCGGCGGGGTGATCGAGACCAACTTCCGTGAAGAAACCGAGACCGATCTCTTCGGCGAGCAGACCGTGCTGTGCGGCGGCATCGTGGAGCTCATCAAGATGGGCTACGAGACGCTCACGGAAGCCGGCTACGCGCCCGAGATGGCCTACTTCGAGTGCCTGCACGAGACCAAGCTCATCGTCGACCTCATCTACGAGGGCGGCATCGCCAACATGAACTACTCGATCTCCAACAACGCGGAGTTCGGCGAGTACGTGACCGGCCCGAAGGTGATCGGCCCGGAGGCGAAGCAGGCGATGAAGGATTGCCTGTCGCGCATCCAGAACGGCGAATACGCGCGCGACTTCATCCTGGAGAACCGCGCCGGGGCGCCCACGCTGAACGCGAAGCGCCGGCTGCTGGCGGAGCACGACATCGAGAAGGTGGGCGAGAAGCTGCGCGCCATGATGCCGTGGATCAAGAAGAACAAGCTGGTCGACACGACGAGGAACTAGATGGCAAACGGGCCCTACCCGCATCCGATCATCGCCCGGGAGGGCTGGCCCTGGATCCTGGCCGTCCTCTCGGCCGCCGTCGTGTTCGGCGGCTTCTACGGGTGGTGGTCGCTGCCCCTGTGGCTGTTCCTGCTCTTCGTGGTGCAGTTCTTCCGCGACCCGCAGCGCGACATCCCGCAGGGCGAAGGCCTGGTGCTGTGCCCGGCCGACGGGCGCGTGATCGTGGTGGGCGAGGCGCCGGATCCCTACCGCGGCGGCGCGAAGTCGGTGAAGGTGAGCATCTTCATGAACGTCTTCAACGTGCACTCGCAGCGCTCGCCGGTGGACGGCACGGTGAAGGAAGTCCAGTACTCGAAGGGCCTGTTCGTGAACGCCGCGCTCGACAAGGCGTCCTCGGACAACGAGCGCAACGCGCTCATCATCACGCTCGACAACGGCGTGGAGATCTCCTGCGTGCAGGTCGCGGGCCTCATCGCCCGGCGCATCCTCTGCTACGTGAAGGCGGGGGATCGCCTGGCGCGAGGGCAGCGCTATGGTTTCATCCGCTTCGGCTCGCGCGTGGACGTGTTCCTGCCGCCCGGATCGGTCCCGAAGGTCGCCATCGGCGACGTCGTGAAGGCGAGCTCCACGGTCCTGGCCGAGCTGCCGCGCCCGTGACGCCGTCCCGGCGATGAGCTCTCCGCGTCCGAAGGCCTTTCGCCCGGCCTCGGAGTTCCGCAAGCGCGGCATCTACCTGCTGCCCAATGCGTTCACGACGCTGAACCTCTTCGCGGGGTTCTACGCGATCGTGCAGGGCATGAACCATCGCTTCGAGCAGGCGGCGATCGCGATCTTCATCGCGATGATCCTGGACAGCATCGACGGGCGCGTGGCGCGCCTCACGCGCACGCAATCGGCCTTCGGCGCGGAATACGACAGCTTGACCGACATGGTGTCCTTCGGCGCCGCGCCGGCGCTGCTGATGTACGAATGGGCCCTGCGCGACATGGGCCGCATCGGATGGATCGCGGCCTTCGTCTATTGCGCGGGCGCGGCGCTGCGGCTCGCGCGCTTCAACACGCAGCTTTCGGTGGCCGACAAGCGCTGGTTCCAGGGCCTGCCCAGCCCGGCGGCCGCGGCGCTGGTCGTGGGCATGATCTGGGTGTTCGACGACTACCAGGTGAAGGGTGGCGACGTGCGCTGGTTCGCCGCCGCGCTCACGGTCTACGCCGGCCTCACGATGGTGTCGAACGTGAAGTTCTACAGCGGCAAGGACATCAACCTGCGCCGCGCCGTGCCGTTCTGGGTCGTGATCGTGATGGTGATGGTCCTGCTGCTGATCTCGATCGAGCCGTCGCACGTGCTCTGGGGCGTGATGGTCGCCTACGGATTTTCCGGCTACGTGATGTGGGTCGTGGCGCGGTGGCGCACCGAGGCCACGCAGAAGCAATACGCGCACATCCGCGATGCGATCGAGGAAGGCAACCTCACGGCGCTCGCACGCATGCTGGGCACGACGCCGGCCGATACCGTGATCGGCACCGGCGGGCGAACGGTCCTGATGGTCGCGATCGAGGAGGTGAACCTGCCGGCGATCGAGCTGCTCGTCGCCCGCGGCGCCTCGCTGGAAGTCGCCGATGAGCAGGGCCTTACCGCGCTGGGCCTGGCCGCCGAGAGCGGGTTCCAGGAGGCGGTGGAGGCGCTGCTGGCCGGGGGAGCCAACCCGAATCACCGCGACCTCCTGGGCGACACCCCGCTCGATCATGCCGTCGAGCACGGGGCGCACGACACGGTGGCCACGCTCCTGGGCTATGGCGCGAAGGCCAGCCGCGAGCTCCCCCCCCTGCCGCCCGATTTGCCAAGGTAGGGCTGCCCGGCTATATTTGGATCATGAACAGCGGCGAGCACCTCATCTCCATTCGCCTGATCCCGGCCACCGGCGCGCTCGCGCTGGGCCTGCTGCTGCGCCTCGCGCGCTAAAAACCCCCACCCCCCAGCAGTACCGTGCATGACCCAGCCGCCTCGGACCCGCGGGGCGGGACAGTCCATCCGTATTGAGGAGCAGGCCATGAAAGACCAGTTGATCATCTTCGACACCACCATGCGCGACGGCGAGCAGAGCCCGGGCGCCTCCATGACACGCGACGACAAGATCCGCATCGGCCGGCAGCTGGAGCGCCTCAAGGTCGACGTGATCGAGGCGGGATTCGCCGCCGCGAGCCCCGGGGACTTCGAGGCGATCCGCGCCGTGGCGATGGCCGTGCGCGAGTCCACGATCTGCTCGCTCGCCCGCGCCAACGACAACGACGTGCGCAAGGCCGGCGAGGCGGTGAAGCCCGCGAAGCGGGCGCGTATCCACACGTTCATCGCGACCAGCCCGATCCACATGCAGCACAAGCTGCGCATGCAGCCGGATGCGGTGCTCGAGGCGGCCGTGAAGGCGGTGAAGCTCGCGCGCACCTTCACGGACGACGTGGAGTTCTCCGCCGAGGACGCGGTGCGCTCCGACGTCGATTTCCTCTGCCGCATCTTCGAGGCCTGCATCGACGCCGGCGCGAAGACCATCAACGTGCCCGACACGGTGGGCTACAGCATCCCGGAGAAGTGGGGCGAGCTCTTCAAGACGCTCCTGAACCGCATTCCCAACGCCGACAAGGCCGTGTGGTCGACGCACTGCCATAACGACCTCGGCATGGCGGTCGCGAACTCGCTCGCCGCGGTGATGAACGGTGCCCGCCAGGTCGAGTGCACCATCAACGGTCTCGGCGAGCGTGCGGGCAACGCGTCGCTGGAAGAGATCGTGATGGCGGTGAAGACGCGCTCCGACCTCTTCGATTGCACCACCGGCATCGACGCCACGCAGATCGTCCCGGCCTCCAAGCTCGTCTCGACGATCACCGGCTACCCGGTGCAGCCCAACAAGGCCGTCGTCGGCGCCAACGCGTTCGCCCACGAGTCCGGCATCCACCAGGACGGCGTGCTCAAGCACCGCGAGACCTACGAGATCATGAAGGCCTCCGACGTGGGCTGGGGTGCCAATCGCCTCTCGCTCGGCAAGCTCTCGGGCCGCAGCGCGTTCAAGTCGCGCCTGCAGGAGCTCGGGATCTCGCTGCAGTCGGAAGAGCAGTTGAACGCCGCGTTCGCGCGCTTCAAGGAGCTCGCCGACAAGAAGCGCGAGATCTTCGACGAGGACATCCAGGCGCTGATGTCCGACGAGGCGGTGACCCCGGAAGTGGAGCACTACAAGCTGGTGTCGCTCACGGCGCACTCCGAGACCGGCGAGCAGCCGTTCGCGCGCGTCGTGATCTCCGAGGACGGCAAGGAGCATCGCGCCGAGGCGCGCGGCGGTGGGCCGGTGGATGCCACGTTCAAGGCGATCGAGAGCGTGGTCACGAGCGGCACGGAGCTGCTGCTGTACTCGGTCAACAACGTGACCCAGGGCACCGACTCCCAGGGCGAGGTGCAGGTGCGCCTGGCCAAGGGCGGGCGCATCGTGAACGGCATGGGCGCGGATACCGACATCGTCGTCGCATCCGCCAAGGCCTACATCAACGCGCTGAACAAGCTGGGCCACAAGTCGCGCGTGAATCCGCAGTACGGCGAGGCGGTCACCACCACCGCCTGAAAAGGCGGTGCCTGAAAAAGGAAGGGGCGGCCCGAGGGCCGCCCCTTCTGCTTGCGGACTCGCGAAGCGGTTACTGCTTCGCGATGACCTTGTCCTTGATGCCGTCGTACACGTTCTCCGGGACGATCTTCTTGTCCTTGAGCTCGTTCTTGCCCTTGTAGGGGCGGCCCTTCACGATCGCTTTCGCGCGCGCTTCGCCGATGCCCGGCAGCGTGGCGAGGTCCTTCTCCGACGCGGTGTTGATGTCCATCAGCGCTTCGGCCTTGGCGGCTGCGGGCGCGGGCGCCTTCTTGTCCTGGGCGAAGGCCGGGGCGGCCAGGGTAGCCAGGGCGAGCGAGGCGGCGATCAGCAACTTTCTCATGGGTATTCTCTCCTCTGTGGAGGTGGTAGGGTGGGGCGACGGACCCCACGATTCTATTCGCTTCCCGCACCTCAGATGAAAGGCATCCCCAGCTGCAGGCTGCCCGACGGGACGACCGTTGCACGTCTCGGCATCGGCACGTGGCACATGGGAGAGAATCGCTCGGCGCGCGCGGCTGAAGTGGCCGCCGTGCGGCTCGCCATCGACCTCGGCATGACGCTCGTCGACACCGCCGAGATGTATGGAGACGGCGGGGCCGAAGAGGTCGTGGGCGAAGCGATCCGCGGGCAACGCGAGCGCGTGTTCGTGGTGAGCAAGTTCTATCCGCACCACGCGTCCCGCAAGAAGCTCCTCGCGGCCTGCGACGCCACGCGAACGCGCCTGGACATCGACACGCTCGATCTCTACCTGTACCACTGGAGAGGTAACGTTCAGCTTGCCGAAACCGTTGACGCGCTCGAGTCGCTGGTGGCCGCGGGAGCCGTCGCGCGCTGGGGCGTTTCCAACTTCGACGTGGACGACATGAGCGAGCTGCTCGCGGTCCCCGGGGGCGGGAACGTCGCGGTAAACCAGGTCCTCTACAACCTCGATCGCCGCGGTCCCGAATTCGAGCTGATGCCGCTCCACGCATCGCGCGGCATCGCGACGATGGCGTACTCGCCGGTGGACGAGGGCCGCCTGCTGCGCCACAAGGGCCTGGCCGCGATCGCCTCGCGAATCGGGGTCTCCGCCGCGCAAGTGGCGATCGCGTGGCTCGTGCGCCGGCCGGATGTCATCGCCATTCCCAAGGCGGTGGATCCCGCGCACGTCCACGACAACCGCGCGGCCGCGGATCTCGTGCTCGACGAGGCGACGCTCGCGGAGCTGGACCGCCTCTTCGCGCCACCGTCGCGACGCCAGCCGCTCGAGATGATCTAGCGCGTCGCGCTGAAGCGACAGCCGTCAATCGTTGTGGATCAGGAGCTTGGAGGCATCGCGGAAAATGAGCGTTGCCGTGCGGCGACGTTTCGCGGGTTTTGCAGGATCCTCCCCGCGGACCTGAAACCCGCGCCCCGCCTTGCTTTGCGGCGATTCGCGCTCGCATGGCACGAATCGTGAGTGGTGCTCCCTCTTGATGTTGTCCCACGAACGAGGAGAGTACCGATGAAGTACGGCGAGCATCTGTTCAAGCGCGAAGCCCCGCGTCCGACACCCTCCAACCCCACCCACCCACCCCAGGCCGCGAATGCGCCGCATGCGACACCCGCGATCGTCCCCACCGGATCGCGCGCCGCGACGCCGCCCCCGATACCCGACATACCGCCCGTGAAGTCCGAGGAGCCCGGTGGAAGCCGCCTCATCGTCGGCCCGAACATCAAGCTGAAGGGCGTGGAGATCGACGACTGCGACACGCTGGTCGTCGAGGGCCGCGTCGAGGCGACGATGAACAGCCGCGCGATCCAGATCGCCGAGCAGGGCGCCTTCAGCGGCAAGGTCGACATCGACGTGGCCGAGATCCGCGGCACGTTCAGCGGCGAGATGACGGCGAGGAAGCGCCTCGTGATCCACGGCAGCGGCCGTGTCTCGGGGAAGATCCGCTACGGCAAGATCCTCGTGCAGGAAGGCGGGGAAATCACGGGCGAGATCAGCGCGCTCGGCGACGGTCCGCAGGACCTGCTGCGCAGCGCCTCCTGACGTTGCGGTGAGGATGCGGCGCCGTGCAACGCGGCGCCGCTTTCAGGATTCCCGGGCCAGCTTCGCCGCGAGGCCGATGTACGACGCCGGCGTGAGCGCGACGAGGCGCGCCTTCTCCGCCTCGGGGATGGGCAGCGTGCCGATGAAGGCGTGGAGGTCGGGCTTGGTGATGCCGCCCTTGCCGCGCGTGAGGTCCTTCAGCTTTTCGTACGAGCCCTCGATGCGGTGGGCCCGCATGACGGTCTGCACGGCTTCGGCGAGGACATCCCACGATTCGGCGAGGTCGGCGGCGATCCGCGCCGGGTTGGCCTCGAGCTTGTCCAGGCCGCGCTGGCACGCGTCGTAGCCCAGCAGGCAGTAGCCGAAGGCCACGCCCATGTTGCGCAGCACGGTGGAATCGGTGAGGTCGCGCTGCCAGCGCGATATCGGGAGCTTCTCCGAGAGGTGGCGCAGCAGCGCGTTCGCGAGCCCGAGGTTGCCCTCGGAGTTCTCGAAGTCGATCGGGTTCACCTTGTGCGGCATCGTCGAGGAGCCGACCTCGCCCGCCTTCACGCGCTGCTTGAAGTAGCCGAGCGAGATGTAGCCCCAGAGGTCGCGGTCGAGGTCGATCAGGATGGTGTTCAGCCGCGCCGCGGCATCGAACGCCTCGGCGAGCGCGTCGTGCGGCTCGATCTGGATCGTGAGCGGGTTGTACGTGATGCCCAGGCCCTCGACGAAGCGCCTGGCGAACCCGGGCCAGTCGAAAGCGGGAGCCGCGGCCACGTGCGCGTTGAAGTTGCCCGTGGCGCCGTTGATCTTGCCCATCATCTCGACCGCCGCGAGCTTCGAGCGCGCGCGCTTCAGGCGCGCGGCGACGTTCGCCATCTCCTTGCCCAGCGTGGTCGGCGTGGCGGGCTGGCCGTGCGTGCGGGCGAGCATCGCGAGGTCCGCGTGCGACTGGGCGAGGCCCTGGAGGCGCTCGATGAGGCGGTCGATGGCGGGCAGCAGCACGTCGTCGCGCCCGCCGCGAACCATCAGCGCGTGGGAGAGGTTGTTGATGTCCTCGGACGTGCAGGCGAAATGGATGAATTCCGAGGCCGCGGAGACTTCGGCGTTGCCGGCGAAGCGCTCGCGCAGGAAGTACTCCACCGCCTTCACGTCATGGTTGGTCGTGGCCTCGATCGCCTTGATGCGCTCGGCATCCGGGACCGAGAAGCCTTCGGCCACGGCTTCCAGCTCGCGGACGGTGGCGGCGGAGAAGGGCGGCAGCGCGGCGAAGCCCGGCTCGGCGGCCAGCGCCTTCAGCCACGCGATCTCGACGCGCACGCGCTCGCGGATCAGCGCGAACTCGCTGAAGTGCGCCTGGAGCGGGCGGGCCTTGGAGGCGTAGCGGCCGTCGAGGGGAGAAAGGGCTGTGAGCGGGGATGTCATGCGCGATTCCAGTGGAAATTTTATCATGGGCCCCATGAAGCTCATCGGATCGAAGACCAGCCCCTATGTGCGCAAGGTGCGCATCCTGTTCGCGGAGAAGCAGCTCGCGTACGAATTCGTCGAGGACAACGTGTGGGCCGCGAGCACGCTCGTGGGGCGGTTCAACCCGCTCACGAAGGTGCCCGTGCTGGTCCTGGACGACGGGACGTCCCTCTACGACTCGAGCGTGATCGCCGAGTACGTGGACACGCTCGCGTCGCCCCCGTGGCTGCCCGCCGCGCCGCTGCCTCGCGCGCTCGCCCGCCGCTCGGAGGCCCTCTGCGACGGCATCTGCGACGCCGCGGTGGCGATCGTGCTCGAGCGCAAGCGCGAGCCGATGCGCCAGGACGCCGCGACGATGGATCGGCATCGCGCCAAGATCGACGCGTCGATCGCCGCGCTCGCGACGCAGCTCGGGGAGTCCCCGTGGCTCTCGGGAGAGGCTCCGGGATTCGCCGATGTCGCGGCGGGCGCGGCGCTCTTCTACGTGGAGTTCCGACTGCCCGAGGTGGGCTGGCGCGAGCGCCATGCGAACCTGCGGCGCTGGGCGGAACGGGCCGAGGCGAGGTCCGCCTTCTCCTCGACGCGGCCGCCCGCCGCGTGATCCGTCAGGCGATCACGCCTCCGCCGAGGCACTCCTCGCCCCGGTAGAGCACGGCCGACTGCCCCGGGGTCACCGCCCACTGGGGATCGCGGAAATCGAGCGCGAACGCCGCCGGGCCTTCCGGGCGCAGCTCGCATGCGGCATCGGCCTGGCGATAGCGCGTCTTGGCGCCGTACGCGCCGTCCTCGGGCGGTGCGCCCGCCACCCAGCTCGCATCGGCCGCCCGCAGGCCGCGCTGCAGCAGGCGCTCGTGGTCGTGGCCCTGGACCACGACCAGCGTGTTCCTGCCCATGTCCTTGCCCGCGACGTACCAGGGCTGCGCGCCGCCGTCGCGCCGCCCGCCGATGCCAAGGCCCTGGCGCTGGCCGATCGTGTAGTACATGAGGCCCTGGTGCTCGCCGATCGTGCGGCCGTCCTCGGTCACCATCGGGCCCGGCTCGCGCGGCAGGTAGCGCGAGAGGAACTCGCGGAACGGCCGCTCGCCGATGAAGCAGATGCCGGTCGAATCGCGCTTGGCGTGGTTGGGCAGCCCGGCCTGGCGCGCGATCTCCCGCACCTCGGTCTTGCGCAGGCCGCCGACGGGAAACAACGTCCGCGAGAGTTGCGCCTGGTTCAGGCGATGCAGGAAATAGCTCTGGTCCTTGGCCGGATCCAGGCCCTTCAGGAGGGCGTGGCGCCCTTCGCGCTCTTCCACGCGGGCGTAGTGGCCGGTGGCGATCTTCGTGGCGCCCAGGGCCATGGCGTGGTCCAGGAAGGCCTTGAACTTGATCTCGGCGTTGCAGAGCACGTCCGGATTGGGCGTGCGCCCGGACCGGTACTCCTCCAGGAAGCTCGCGAAGACGCGGTCCTTGTACTCGGCGGCGAAGTTCACCGCCTCGATGTCGATGCCGATCTTGTCCGCGACGGAGGTCGCGTCGATGAGGTCCTCGCGCGTGGAGCAGTACTCGTCGTTGTCGTCGTCTTCCCAGTTCTTCATGAAGAGGCCCACGACGTCGTGGCCCTGTTGCTTCAGCAGCAGGGCGGCGACGGCGGAATCGACTCCGCCGGAGAGTCCGACGACGACTTTCATGGGCAAGGGAAGGCAGGCATGGCGCTCATTGTCCCAAAAACGAAGGCGGGGCCCCGGGGGACCCCGCCTTCGGCGTGCTGGAGGCCGGCGTTATTTCTTGGGCGCGGCGTCTTTCTTCGGCTCGACCGGAGCGGCCGGGACGGCCGGGGAAGCGGCGGCCGGGGTGGCGGGCTTCGTGTCGGCTTTCGGGGCGTCGGCCTTGGGGGCGTCGGCTTTCTTGGCGGGCTTCTTGGTGGATTTCTTGGCGGGCTTCTTTTCGTCTTTCTTCGGGGCGTCGGCCTTCGGGGCTTCGGCGGCCTTCGGAGCCTCGGCCTTGGCGGGCGCGGCGGCCGGCGCAACGGCGGGCTTGGCGGGTTCCGCGGCCTTGGCGGGGGCGGCCGGGGCCTGGGCGAGGGCGGAGAGCGAGCCGGCGGCAAACACCGCGGCGATCAGGGCGGACAGCTTTTTCATTTTGCTTTGCTTTCGTAGGGTAGGGGTCAGGGGTTCGTTACCTTGACGGGTCGTTTTCGAGCCTCGTCATCGGCAGTAACGCGGCGCATCGTACACGCGTTGACACACCCGTGAGCCGCGCCAGGACTGGATCTAGGGGCGCGCGTCGCGAGGCGGGAAGGGGACTTCGCGCCACTGCCCGGGCGCCAGGCCCTCGAGGCTCCAGTCGCCGATCCGGTGGCGGATCAGCCTCAGCGTCGGAAACCCCGCCTTGGCGGTCATCCTGCGCACCTGGCGGTTGCGGCCCTCGCGCAGCACCAGCTCGATCCAGCTCGTCGGCAACGCCTTGCGGACCCGGATCGGCGGGTCGCGCGGCCACAGGCCTTCCGGCTCCGCGATGGCGGTGGCGACCGCGGGGCGCGTCACGCCATCGGCGAGCTCGACGCCTTCGGACAGGAGGCGAAGCGCCGCTTCTTCCGGGACGCCTTCGACCTGTACCCAATAGGCCTTGTCGAGCTTGTGGCGCGGATCGGAGATGCGGGCCTGCATCACCCCGTGGTCGGTGAGGAGCACGAGGCCCTCGCTGTCGGTGTCGAGGCGGCCGGCGGGGTAGACGTCGGGCACGTTGACCCAATCCTTGAGCGTGGGATGGTCTCCCTCGCGCGAGAACTGGCAGATCGTGCCGAAGGGCTTGTTCAGGAGGAGCAGTCGCGGCATGGCGGGTAGGTGTGCTTTGCTACAATCCGGGGTTCACCGCACACCTTACATGCAGAGGGGAAACAGATGTCGAAGATCAAGGTCAAGAACCCGGTCGTGGAGATGGATGGAGACGAGATGACGCGCATCATCTGGCAGCGCATCCGCGAGAAACTGATCCTTCCGTACCTCGACATCGACCTCAAGTACTTCGACCTCTCGGTCGAGCACCGCGACGCCACGGATGACAAGGTGACCGTCGATTCGGCCAACGCCACCAAGGAGTACGGCGTCGCCGTGAAGTGCGCCACCATCACGCCGGACGAGGCGCGCGTGAAGGAATTCAACCTGAAGCAGATGTGGAAGAGCCCGAACGGGACCATCCGCAACATCCTCGACGGCACCATCTTCCGCGAGCCCATCATCTGCAAGAACGTGCCGCGCATCGTCTCGCACTGGGACAAGCCGGTCGTCGTGGCGCGCCACGGCTTCGGCGACCAGTACCGCGCCTCGGAGATCAAGTTCGACGGCCCGGGGACGCTCAAGATCAGCTTCACGCCGAAGGGCGGCGGGGCCCCGATCGAGAAGGAAGTGTTCCAGGCGCCCGGAGCGGGCGTGACGATGGCGATGTACAACCTGGACGACTCGATCAAGGGCTTCGCGCGCGCCTGCTTCAACTACGCGCTCAACCGCAAGTACCCCGTCTACCTGTCGACCAAGAACACGATCCTCAAGGTGTACGACGGGCGCTTCAAGAACCTGTTCGAGGAAGTGTTCAACGCCGAGTTCAAGTCGCAGTTCGACGGCGCGGGCCTCGTGTACGAGCACCGGCTCATCGACGACATGGTCGCCTCGAACCTCAAGTGGAGCGGCGGCTACCTCTGGGCCTGCAAGAACTACGACGGCGACGTCCAGTCGGACACGGTCGCGCAGGGCTACGGCTCGCTGGGCCTGATGACCTCCGTGCTCACCACGCCGGACGGCAAGACGGTGGAAGCCGAGGCGGCGCACGGCACGGTCACGCGCCACTACCGCCTGCACCAGCAGGGCAAGCCCACGTCCACCAACCCGATCGCCTCGATCTACGCCTGGACGCGCGGCCTGCAGTACCGCGGCAAGATGGACAACACGCCCGACCTGGTGAACTTCGCGCTCGCGCTGGAGAAGGTGTGCGTGGACGTCGTCGAGGGCGGCAAGATGACGAAGGACCTCGCGACGCTGATCCGCCCCGACCATCCGTTCCTCACGACCGAGGAATACATGGACGCCGTGGACGCCGAGCTCAAGCGCCGGATGCAGTGACCCTGCCCCGGAAAGGGGCATAAAAAAACCCCTGCGGCGAACCGCAGGGGTTTTTCATCGAGTCCGTCGTCAGGCGGCCTGGATGTTCGAAGCCTGTTTGCCTTTTGGGCCCTGCGTTACGTCGAAGGAGACTTTTTGTCCCTCTTTCAGCGTCTTGAACCCCTGCATCTGGATCGCGGAAAAGTGCGCGAAGAGGTCTTCGCTGCCATCATCCGGCGTGATGAACCCATACCCCTTTGCATCGTTGAACCATTTGACGGTGCCTGTTGCCATTGCTCCCTGCCCTCTGTGTGGAACGGGTGGAATCCCGCGCATCGTTCGGTTCCATAGCCCCGCACCTGATGCAGAACCCTTGAAGCCAAACTCCAACGCGCTTTGTACCTGCGCCCTCGGGGCAAGTCAACAGGGGGAGCCGGGAAGTGTCTCATTGGCGCCACGCATCGTAAGGGTTTGAAGGGTCTTGAAAAACCGCCCCCGCTTGTCCATATTAGGTAGCGACATCCCCCGATCTTTTCGTCCGCTCGGGAAACCCCCGGAGGACGGGCCCGTCCAGGCACCATGACCGACAAACCCAGCAGCGGCTCCACGGCCCTCAAGCCCAGTGCAACGAAGGCCAAGCCGCCGCCCATGTTCCAGGTGGTGATGTATAACGACGATTACACCCCGATGGAGTTCGTGGTCGAGGTGCTGCAGCTCTTCTTCACCTTGCCGCGGGAACGGGCCACCCAGGTGATGCTCAAAGTGCATACGGAAGGCCGCGGGGTCTGCGGCATCTATCCGAAGGACGTTGCAACGACGAAGGTGGACCAGGTCACGGCTTATTCACAGCAGCACCAGCATCCCTTGCAGTGCGCGATGGAGGAAACATGATTGCCCAGGAGCTCGAAGTCAGCCTGCACATGGCGTTCGTGGAGGCGCGGCAGAAGAGACATGAATTCATCACGGTCGAGCACCTGCTGCTCGCCCTCTGCGACAACCCTTCGGCGGCGGAAGTGCTGAAGGCCTGCGCGGCGAAGATCGACGAGCTGAAGAAGGCGCTCGCCGACTTCGTGATGCAGCACACCCCGACCGTCGCCGGATCCGGCGAGGTCGACACGCAGCCCACGCTCGGATTCCAGCGCGTCATCCAGCGCGCGATCCTGCACGTCCAGTCGTCCGGCAAGAAGGAAGTGACCGGCGCCAACGTGCTGGTGGCCATCTACGGCGAGAAGGACTCCCACGCGGTCTATTTCCTGCACCAGCAGGGCGTATCGCGGCTGGATGTCGTGAACTACATCTCGCACGGCATCACGAAGGCGCCCCAGGCACCCGGTTCGCGCGAGGAAGGCGAGGGCGAGCAGGAAGCGCCCGAGGCCCAGGCGGGCGGTGCGCTCGAGAGCTTCACGCAGAACCTGAACCAGCTCGCCATCGACGGCAAGATCGATCCGCTCATCGGCCGCGATTCCGAGGTCGAGCGCGTGATCCAGATCCTCTGCCGCCGCCGCAAGAACAACCCGCTGCTCGTGGGCGAGGCCGGCGTGGGCAAGACGGCGATCGCCGAGGGCCTCGCCAAGCGCGTGGTCGACAACCAGGTGCCCGAGATCCTCTCGAAGGCGCAGGTGTTCGCGCTCGACATGGGAGCGCTCCTCGCGGGCACCAAGTACCGCGGCGACTTCGAGCAGCGCCTGAAGGCGGTGCTGAAGCAGCTCGTGGACAACCCCAATGCCATCCTCTTCATCGACGAGATCCACACGCTGATCGGCGCGGGCAGCGCTTCGGGGGGCACGCTGGATGCGTCCAACCTGCTGAAGCCGGCGCTGTCGTCGGGCGCGCTGAAGTGCATCGGCGCGACCACGTACAACGAGTTCCGCGGCATCTTCGAGAAGGACCACGCGCTGTCCCGGCGTTTCCAGAAGGTGGACGTGAACGAGCCCTCGATCGCCGAGACGGTGGACATCCTCCGCGGGTTGAAGAGCCGCTTCGAGTCGCACCACGGCGTGAAGTACACGGCCAACGCGCTCACGACGGCCGCCGAGCTGTCGGCGCGCTTCATCAACGACCGCCACCTGCCGGACAAGGCGATCGACGTGATCGACGAGGCGGGTGCCCTGCAGCGCATCCTGCCGAAGTCCAAGCAGAAGAAGGTGATCGGCAAGCCCGAGATCGAGGAGATCATCGCCAAGATCGCGCGCATCCCGACCCGCAACGTCTCTTCGGACGACCGCAACGCGCTGAAGAATCTCGACCGCGACCTGAAGAACGTCGTCTTCGGCCAGGACAAGGCCATCGAAGCCCTCGCGGCCTCGATCAAGATGGCGAGGAGCGGCCTGGGCAACGCGCAGAAGCCGATCGGCTCGTTCCTGTTCTCCGGGCCTACCGGCGTCGGCAAGACCGAGGTCGCGCGCCAGCTCGCGTTCATCATGGGCGTGGAGCTGATTCGCTTCGACATGTCGGAGTACATGGAGCGCCACGCGGTGAGCCGCCTCATCGGCGCGCCCCCCGGCTACGTCGGCTTCGACCAGGGCGGATTGCTCACCGAGGCGATCACCAAGCATCCGTACTCGATCCTGCTGCTGGACGAGATCGAGAAGGCCCACCCGGACATCTTCAACATCCTGCTGCAGGTGATGGACCACGGCACGCTCACCGACAACAACGGCCGCAAGGCCGACTTCCGCAACGTGGCGATCATCATGACCACCAACGCGGGTGCCGAGGGCCTGTCGCGCAACTCGATCGGCTTCACCGACGACCGCCGCGCCGGCGACGAGATGGGCGAGATCAAGCGCCTCTTCACGCCGGAGTTCAGGAACCGCCTCGATGCCGTGATTTCGTTCGGGGCACTGGACGAGCAGATCATCCTGCGCGTCGTCGACAAGTTCCTGATGCAGCTCGAGGCGCAGCTCTCGGAGAAGAAGGTCGACGCCGTCTTCACCGAGAACCTGAAGAAGTACCTCGCCAAGCACGGCTTCGATCCGCAGATGGGCGCGCGCCCGATGGCGCGCCTGATCCAGGACACGATCCGCCGCGCTCTTGCCGACGAGCTGCTGTTCGGCAAGCTCGCCTCCGGTGGCAAGGTGACGATCGACGTCGACAAGGACGGGAAGGTGCAGCTGGACATCGCACAGTCGCAATCCGCGGAGCCCGTCGAGTCGACCTGACGCGGCCGCCGCACGAAAAGCGAAACGCCCGCCCTGCGCGGGCGTTTTCGCTTCCAGCGCATCAGCGTCGGCTGATGAATCGCCCGCGCGTCGAGTGCGCTATCCTCGGATCCCGTGCATCGATTCTCGAGGTGCCTCATGAAGCGACTCCTGGCAACGGTATTGCTGGCCGCGATGGCCGGCGGTGCGCAAGCGCAGCAGCCTGCTCCCGCGGCACCGCCGCCTCCGGCGTTCGCCGCCGCCAATCTCTCCGAATCGGGCGTGCGCTCGATGGCCGGCAGCTGCGCCATGTGCCACGGCACCGCGGGCAAGGCGGTGGAAGGCTCCACCGTCGCGCCGCTGGCCGGTCGTCCCGCCGCGGAGCTCGTGGGCCTCATGAACGACTTCAAGGCCGGCAAGCGGCCCGCGACGATCATGCACCAGATCGCCAAGGGCTACGGCGACGCGGAGGTCGCCGCGCTCGCCGACTACTTCTCGAAGCAGCGCTAGGAGGCCGCCATGACGATGCAACGCAGGCAGTTCCTGAAGGCAGGCGCGGCGGGACTTGCGATGACGGGCCTCGCGGGTTGCGCGAGCACGTCCAGCGCTCCGGCCAAGGCACGTGTCGCGGTGGTGGGCGGCGGCTATGGCGGCGCCACGGCCGCGAAGTACATCCGCATGCTCGATCCGGCGATCCACGTGACGCTGATCGAGCCCAATGAAGCCTTCGTTTCCTGCCCGCTCTCGAACATGGTGCTGGGCGGGTTCCGCGGCATCGGCGACATCACCACGCCGTACACAGGTCTCGCGAAGCACGGCGTCGAGGTCGTGCGCGACTGGGCGACGGCCGTCGACATGACCACGAAGACCGTGGCCCTGAAGGGCGGCTCGAAGGTCGCGTTCGATCGCGTGATCCTCTCGCCGGGCGTGGACTTCATGTGGGAAGCGCTGCCGTCGATGGCGAGCGCCGAGGCGCAGGCCGCGGTGCTGCACGCCTGGAAGGCGGGCCCGCAGACGGTGTCGCTGAGGAAGCAGCTCGAAGCGATGCCCGATGGCGGCGTCTTCGTGATCTCGGTGCCGCTTGCGCCGTTTCGCTGCCCGCCGGGGCCGTACGAGCGCGTCTGCCAGGTGGCGGCGTACTTCAAGGCCGCCAAGCCGCGCTCGAAGATCATCCTGCTGGACGAGAACGCGGACGTGATCTCGAAGGGGCCGCTCTTCAAGAAGGCGTGGACCGACCTCTATGGCGGCATGATCGACTACCGCCCGAACAGCAAGGCGGTGGACGTCGACTGGAAGGGCCGCACGGTGAAGCTCGAGTTCGGCGACCAGAAGGGCGATGTGTTGAACGTGATCCCGCCGCAGCGTGCCGGCGACGTGGCCAAGCCCTTCATCACGGCGAACAACCGCTGGTGCGAGGTGGACTGGACGACGTTCGAGTCGAAGGCGCACAAGGGCGCGCACGTGCTGGGTGACGCGCTGCAGGTGGCACCGCTGATGCCCAAGTCCGGCAGCATGGCCAACGGCCACGGCCGGATCTGCGCGACGGCCGTGGTGGCCCTGCTGAACGGCGAGGCGCCCAACCCTTCGCCCACGCTCATCAACACCTGCTACAGCATGGTGTCGGACAAGCTCGCCGTGCACGTGACCTCCGTCCACAAGTACGACGAAAAGGACCGCACCATGAAGACGGTGCCGGGCGCGGGCGGGGTCTCGGCGGCGATGAACGAGGCCGAAGGGGTCTACACCATGAACTGGGCCCGCAACATCTGGGCCGACGCGCTCGCCTGAGTCGTTACCGGACGTGTCGAAAGGGGGGCTGCCCGTCAGCCCCCTTTTCATTTCCGCTACACTCGGGACAAGGCTGGAATCCGACAACGGGCCGGCCGCGTAGAAATGCAATGACATCGCCCACGGACAAGCGCCGCATCCTGGTCCTGTTCCCCGACGAATGGGACCGGGCCATCGCCCAAGATCCCCGCTACCGGGGAACCCACGAATTCCTCTTCGAGGGCTTCGACCTCTTTTCCTTCCCCGAGAACGCGCGCCTGTTCACGTTCGACGCGCTCAAGTTCGCGGAGAAAGTGGCGCGGCGCCACGCGGGCACGGGCATCGAGGCGGTCGTCACGTCCGACGAGCAATTCGGCCCCTTCCTCGCCGCGCTCGTGAGCAAGCGCCTGGGGCTGCTGCACACGCCGCTCGCGGCCGTGCTCACCATCCAGCACAAGTACTACGCGCGGCAGGCGTTCGAACGCATCCTGCCGGGCACGAATCCCGCCTACGGGCTCCTGCGTCGCAACTACAGCAGCCCCGAAGACGTCCCCATCCCGTTCCCGTTCTACATCAAGCCGGTGAAGGCCGCGTACTCGGTGCTCGCCCGGCGCGTGGACTCGTACGCGGAGCTGCGCCGCCATACCGCCTTCGGCTGGTTCGAGCGCGCGATCATCGAGCGCCTCGTGAAGCCCTTCAACGATGTGATGCGCGCCCACTCGAGCTTCGAGGAGGAGCCCTTCAGCATGATCGCCGAGGGCATCCTGCATGGCCGCCAGGTCACGGCCAACGGCTACGCGCGGGATGGCAAGGTCACCATGCTGGGGACGGTCGACTCGGTGATGTACCCCGGCACCGATCACTTCCAGCGCTTCCAGTACCCGTCGTCGCTTCCGCCCGACACCTTGTCGCGCATCGACCAGACGGCGATCAAGCTGCTGGAGGGCCTGGGCTTCGAGCACGGCGTCTTCAACATCGAGCTGCGCATCGACCCCGCGTCGGGCGCGGTGCGCGTGATCGAGATCAACCCGCGCGCGGCGGGCCAGTTCTACGACCTCTTCGAGCGCGTCGACGGCTATTGCCTCTTCGACGTGCTGCTCGACCTCCACGCGGGCCGCGAGCCCGTCGTGCGCCACCGGCAGGGCCGCGACGCGCATGCGGCGAGCTTCGTGCTGCGCGACTTCACCGGCGACGGCCTGTCGCGCTGGCCGGGGCAACGCGAAGTGTCTTCGCTCCAGGCGGCAAATCCCGAAGCCCACCTCATGTTCTATCTCAAGCGCGGCGCCGACCTCGAGCGCGAGATGAAGTGGCTGGGGAGCTACCGCTATGGGACGTTCAACCTGGGCGGGGGCTCGCTGGAGGACCTCTTCCGGCGCTACCAGCAGCTGTGCGCGCAGATCCGCTTCCATCCGCGGGGCCACGTCGAGCCCTCGGTGGAATCGCTGCTGGCCCAGGTCGCCGGCGGCGACTAGCGCGCCACGCCCGGCTCGAAGCGTGCCGGGTCGAATTCGCGGTTCACGAGAGCCGTGAGCACGTGGTCGCGCCACTGGCCGGCGATATACAAATAATTCTTCGCGTAGCCCTCACGCTCGAAGCCCAGGCGCGCGAGCAGCTGGCCGCTCCGCTCGTTCGTGGGGATGTAGTTGGCCATGATGCGATGCAGCCCCATCTCGTCGAACGCGAAGGCGTTCAGCGCCTCGAGCGCCTCGCGCATCAGGCCGCGGCCCTCGTGGTCACGGGCGATCTGGTAGCCCAGGTGGCACGCCTGGAAAGGGCCGCGCACGATGTTCGTGTAGTTGCAGGTGCCGAGGACGGGACCCGATTCGGGACCGGGCGGCTGCAGCACGAAGCGCGCGGAGATGCCCGACTCCCACTCCACCTCGGCGCGCTCGAGGCGCTCGTGCCAGTACTTCGGCTCGAAGAAGCCCGGCGCGGGAGGCGGTGACCAGCGGTCAAGGTGGCCTTCCCAATTCTCGGTGAAGAAGCGCGCGACGGCGCCGGCCATCGAGGGGCGCCCGAGGCGCAGCGCCAGGCGCGGCGTGACCAGCTCGGGAAGGGCGGCGGGCACGGAGCTCACTTCAGGCGGCGAAGATCCGCCACTGCTGCGGCCAGCCCTCCATGGGTGCGCGCTTGAAGCCGCTCTTCGCGAACTGGTGCCAGCGGCCGATCACGAAAGCGAGGAGCGTGTTCGCGTAGGCATTCACGTCCCAGTCGGCGGGAAGCTGCGAGGCGTTCACCGCGAGGCGCGCGCTCTGGCGCAGGCTCGCCTCGAGGCGGTCGAGCAGCTGGTTCACGCGGGCCTGCAGGCGGTCGTCCTCGTTCACCAGCGCGTCGCCGATCAGCACGCGCGTCATGCCCGGATTCTTCTGCGAGAAGCCGAGCAGGGTGGTGACGGTGGTCTCCACCTGCTTCAGGGCGTCCTTCTCCTCGGCCTGGATCTTGTTCACGAGCGTGAACAGCGTCTGCTCGATGAACTCGATCAGCCCTTCGAACATCTGCGCCTTGCTCGCGAAGTGGCGATAAAGCGCCGCCTCGCTCACGTCGAGGCGCGCGGCCAGCAGCGCCGTGGTGATGCGCTCGCCCTTCGGGTCCTCCAGCATCGCCGCGAGCGTCTGCAGGATCTGGGCCTTGCGCTCGCCCGTCTTCGCCATCGTGCTCCCCCTTGTTACCGCCGGCCGCCGAAGATCGACCCCAGCACCCCGCGGATGACCTTGCGTCCCACTTCGCTCCCGATGGCGCGCGCTGCGCTCTTGGCGGCGGCTTCCATGGCCGTCTCGCGCGTCCGTCCCTTCGGCCCGGCCGGGCCTGCGCCCGGTAGTCCGATCTTCTCGAGGATACCGCCCCAGCCGCCGGCGGACTCTTCCTCGCCTTTTGCGCCGCCCGGACTTCCCGCGGGCGGTGCCGTCTTCTCTTCCGCTCTCGCGGTGAGCTTCTCGTAGGCCGATTCGCGATCGACCGCCTTCTCATAGTGCCCGGCGCAGAGCGATTCGGCGATGACCTTCTTGCGCTCGTCGGCGCTCACGGTGCCGAGGCGGGAAGCGGGCGGCACGACGAAGGCGCGCTCGACCGGCAGGGGACGGCCTTTCTCGTCGAGGAAGGACACGAGCGCTTCGCCGACCGCAAGCTCGGTGATGGCTTCCTCCACTTTCACTTTCGGATTCGGACGGAACGTGGTCGCCGCCGCCTTCACCGCCGCCTGGTCGCGCGGGGTGAATGCGCGAAGCGCGTGCTGCACGCGGTTGCCGAGCTGGCCCAGCACGGTGTCCGGCACATCGAGCGGGTTCTGCGTGACGAAGTAGACGCCGACGCCCTTCGAGCGCACGAGGCGCACGACCTGCTCGATGCGCGTGAGCAATTCCCTGGGCGCGTCGTTGAAGAGCAGGTGCGCTTCGTCGAAGAAGAACACGAGCTTCGGTTTCTCCGGGTCGCCGATCTCGGGAAGGGTCTCGAAGAGCTCCGAGAGCAGCCACAGCAGCAGCGTCGAGTACACGCGCGGGCTCGAGAGCAGCTTGTCGGCGGCGAGGATGTTGATGACACCCTTGCCATCGACCGTCTGCATGAGGTCGGAGAGGTCGAGCGCGGGCTCGCCGAAGAATTTCGCGCCGCCCTGGGATTCGAGCGTGAGCAGGCCGCGCTGGATGGCGCCCACGCTCGCGGTCGAGATGTTGCCGTACTGGGTGCGGAACTTCGCCGCGTTGTCGCCCGCGAATTGCAGCAGCGCCCGGAGGTCTTTCAGGTCGAGCAGCAGCAGGCCCTGGTCATCGGCGATCTTGAAGACCGCCGCCAACACGCCGGCCTGCGTCTCGTTGAGATCCAGGATGCGCGAGAGCAGCAGCGGGCCCATCTCCGAGACGGTGGAGCGGACGGGATGCCCGGCGTCGCCGAACACATCCCAGAACGCGACAGGCGAAGCCTTGTACGCGAAGCCCTCGATGCCGAGGGTCTTCACGCGCTCTTCCACTTTCGCGTTCCCGCCGCCGGCCGCGGCGAGTCCCGCGAGGTCGCCCTTCACGTCGGCCATGAACACGGGAACGCCGATCGAGCTGAACCTTTCGGCGAGCGTTTGCAGCGTGACGGTCTTGCCGGTGCCGGTGGCGCCGGCGATGAGGCCGTGCCGGTTGGCCATCGCGGGCAGCAGGCCCAAGTCTTCCTTCGACTTCGCGACCAGCAGGGGAGGAAGCACCGGTTTCGCTCTGGAGAGAGGCGGGACGCGAATGTTACCATTACGTTTTCCCGCTCGGCATTGACGCTTCAAGCGACAAGCAGACCCATATGGCAGGCCATAGCAAGTGGGCGAACATCCAGCACCGCAAGGGCCGCCAGGACGCCAAGCGCGGCAAGATCTTCACCCGCCTCATCAAGGAAATCACCGTCGCCGCGAAGATGGGCGGGGGTGATCCCAACATGAATCCGCGGCTGCGCCTTGCGGTCGACAAGGCGTACGAGAACAACATGCCGAAGGACAACGTCGAGCGCGCGATCAAGCGCGGCACCGGCGGCCTGGACGGCGTGAACTACGAGGAGATCCGCTACGAGGGCTACGGCCTCCACGGCGCGGCCATCATCGTCGACTGCCTCACCGACAATCGCGTCCGCACGGTGGCCGAAGTCCGCCACGCGTTCACCAAGTTCGGCGGCAACATGGGTGCTTCCAATTCCGTCGCCTTCCTGTTCAAGCATTGCGGCCAGCTGCTCTACGCGCCCGGCACGAACGAGGAGAAGCTGATGGACGCCGCCCTCGAGGCCGGAGCCGAGGACGTCGTCTCGAGCGAGGACGGCTCGATCGAGGTGATCACCGATCCGCACGAATTCGCCCGCATCAAGGCGGCGATGGAGAAGTCCGGCTTCAAGGCGGAGCTCGCCGAGGTCACGATGAAGGCCTCCACCGAGACCGAGTTCACCGGCGAGGACGCGGTCACGATGCAGAAGCTCCTCGACGCGCTCGAGTCGCTCGACGACGTCCAGGAGGTCTACACCAACGCGGTGATCGCGGGGGCCTAGTGGCGGAGCTCCTGCAGGCCCTGCTGCTCGACATCCCCGAGGTCCTCGAGACGAAGCGCCTCACGCTTCGCGCCGTCGGAACAGGCCACGGAGCCGAGTCGAACGCCGCGATGGCCGAATCGTTCGAGCAGCTGAAGCCCTGGATGCCGTGGGCGAAGCAGATGCAGAGCCCCGAGCAGAGCGAGGCCAACGCGCGCGAGACGCGCGCCAAGTGGCTCGCGCGGGAAGCCCTCGATTTCGCCTGGTTCCGCAAGGACGACGGGCTGCTCGTCGGGCGGGGCGGCCTGCACACCATCGAATGGGACATTCCGAAGTTCGAGATCGGCTACTGGGTGCGCACCTCGTGCGCGCGCCAGGGCTATGCGACCGAAGGCACGCAGGCGCTCGTGGATTTCGCGCGCGACGTGCTGGGCGCCCGGCGCCTGGAGATCGGCTCGGACGCGCGCAACATGCCCAGCCGGCGCGTGGCGGAGAAGTGCGGCTTCACGCTGGAGGGCATCCTCCGCCAGGCACGCCGCGACAACGCCGGCCAGCTCGCCGACGCGTGCGTGTACGCGAAGACGTTCTAGTGGCGGTGATTCGCATCCTCGGCATCGACCCGGGGCTCGCGGTGACTGGCTATGGCCTGGTCGAGAAGGACGGGCAGAAGCTCGCGTATGTCGCGAGCGGCCGCATCCGTTCGCGTCTCACCGACAGCCTGCCCATCCGGCTCTCCTCGATCCTCGAGGGCCTCGCAGAGGTCATCGCGGGCTATGCTCCGGGGGAAGTCGCCGTGGAAGAGGTGTTCGTCAACGTGAATCCCAAGTCGACGCTGCTGCTGGGCCAGGCGCGCGGGGCCGCGATCTCCGCGGCCGTCCTCGCGAAGCTGCCCGTGGCCGAGTACACGGCCATGCAGGTGAAGCAGGCGGTGGTAGGCAACGGGCACGCGAAGAAGGAGCAGGTCCAGGAGATGGTGAAGCGCTTGCTGAAGCTCCCCGGTGTACCGAGCCCGGACGCGGCCGATGCGCTGGCTTGCGCCATCTGCCACGCGCATGGCGGGCTGGGGCTGGGTGCCATCGTGACGCGGGGCCGGCGCGTGAAGCGCGGGAGGCTCTCGTGATCGGACGCATCTCGGGCGAGCTCGCGGAGAAGAATCCGCCCCAGGTCGTCGTCCTGGCCGGCGGCGTGGGCTACGAGATCGACGTGCCGATGAGCACGTTCTATAACCTGCCGCGCGTGGGCGACAAGGTGGTGCTCCTCACGCACCTCGTCGTTCGCGAAGATGCGCACCTGCTGTTCGGGTTCCTCACGGCGCATGAACGCACGACGTTCCGCCAGCTCCTCAAGATCAGCGGCGTGGGGCCCAAGGTGGCGCTGTCGGTGCTCTCGGGCCTGTCCGTCGACGACCTCGCCGCGGCCGTTGCCTCCGAGGATGCAGCGCGCCTCATGCGCGTTCCCGGCATCGGCAAGAAGACCGCGGAGCGGCTCGTGCTGGAGCTTCGCGACCGCCTGCCCGTGGCCGTGGCTCTCACCAAGGCCGGGACCACGCCGGGAAGCGACGTCCTCAATGCGCTCATGGGGCTTGGCTATAATGACCGCGAGGCCCAGGCCGCGGTGAAACAGCTGCCCCCGGACCTCGCGCTGACCGATGCCATCCGGCAGGCGCTGAAACTCCTCGCGAAGCCCTGAACGATTGATTGAAGCCGATCGACTGATCGCCGGATCGACTGCCTCGCCCCAGGAAGAGGGCGAGGAGCGCGCCCTTCGGCCCCGCCAGCTGGCCGAGTACGTGGGCCAGGTGAAGATCCGCGAACAGCTGGAGATCTTCATCTCCGCGGCGCGCACCCGCAAGGAATCCCTCGACCACGTCCTGCTGTTCGGCCCGCCCGGCCTCGGCAAGACCACGCTCGCGCACATCATCGCGCGCGAGATGGGCGTGAACCTGCGGCAGACCTCGGGTCCGGTTCTCGAGCGCGCGGGCGATCTCGCGGCGATCCTCACCAACCTCGAGCCCAACGACGTCCTCTTCATCGACGAGATCCACCGGCTGAATCCCGTCGTCGAGGAGATCCTCTATCCGGCGCTGGAGGACTTCCAGCTGGACCTCATGATCGGCGAGGGCCCGGCCGCGCGCTCGGTGAAGCTCGACCTTCCGCCGTTCACGCTGGTGGGTGCCACCACGCGCGCGGGCATGCTCACGAACCCGCTGCGCGACCGGTTCGGGATCGTCGCGCGCCTGGAGTTCTACACCGACAGCGAGCTCTCGCACATCGTGAAGCGCTCGGCGGGGCTGCTCGAGGTGCGCATCGAGGACAACGGCGCCGACGAGATCGCCAAGCGCTCGCGCGGCACGCCGCGCATCGCCAACCGCCTGCTGCGGCGGGTGCGTGACTATGCCGAGGTGAAGGCCCAGGGGATCGTCACGTCGCCCGTGGCCGACCAGGCGCTGCGCATGCTCGACGTGGACGCGATCGGCCTCGACCTCATGGACCGGAAGCTCCTGCTCGCCGTGATCGAGAAGTTCGGCGGCGGGCCGGTCGGCGTGGAGAACCTGGCCGCGGCCATCGGCGAGGAGCGCGACACGATCGAGGACGTGCTCGAGCCCTTCCTCATCCAGCAGGGCTATCTCCAGCGCACGCAGCGGGGGCGCATCGCGACCGCGCTCTGCTATCGGCACTTCGGCATCGTCGCCCATCCCCCCGGCCGGGAAGGAGAGCTGTTTCCGTGAGCCGCATCGCCGTGAAGCCGCGCCTGCAGCCGGAGCTGTTCACGTATTCGTTCCCCGTCCGCGTCTACTACGAGAACACCGACGCCGGCGGCGTGGTCTACCACGCGGAGTACCTGAAGTTCCTCGAGCGGGCGCGCACCGAGTGGCTGCGCCACCTCGGGTTCGACCACCAGGTCCTCGGACGCAACCATAAGGTGGTCTTCGTGGTCTCTTCCATGGCGATCGATTTCATCAAGCCCGCGCGGCTGGACGACATGGTCTCCGTGAGCGTCCAGCTGGAGTCGCTGGGCAAGGTTCGAAGTGTCTTCGTGCAGGAGGTCCGCCGGGAGGACGAAGTGCTGGTGAAGGCCAAGGTGACCGTGGCCTGCCTCACCGTCGATTCGTTCAAACCCGTCGAGATCCCCGAGCCGTTAAGGAGAAAGATGGAGGCCAGCCAATGATCGTGACCCACGACCTGACGGTCATCGGGATGATCGTCAACGCGAGCATCGTCGTGAAGGTCGTCATGGCGATCCTCGTGATGGCTTCCCTGCTCTCGTGGACGTACATCTTCATGAAGCTCTTCCAGATCCGGCGGGCTCGCCGCCTGGCGGACGATTTCGAGCGCGAGTTCTGGAGCGGCTCCGACCTCGTGGGGCTCTACCAGCGCGCGGCCAACGGGCGCTACGTGACGGTCGGCCTGGAGCGCATCTTCGAAGCCGGCTTCAAGGAGTTCCTGAAGCTGAAGGGCCGCGCGGGATCGGATGTGACCGCGCTCCTCGAGGGCACGCGCCGGGCCATGAAGGCCGCTTACCAGCGCGAGCTGGACGCGCTCGAGTCGCACCTGAGCTTCCTCGCCACCGTGGGCTCCGTGAGCCCGTACATCGGCCTCTTCGGCACGGTGTGGGGGATCATGAACGCGTTCCGGGGCCTGTCGAACGTCGCGCAGGCCACGCTCGCCCAGGTGGCGCCCGGGATCGCCGAGGCGCTCGTCGCCACCGCGATCGGCCTCTTCGCGGCGATCCCGGCGGTGATCGCGTACAACCGCTTCGCGCACGACATCGACCGCCTCGCGGGGCGCTACGAGAGCTTCATCGAGGAGCTCTCCAACATCCTGCAGCGCCAGTCGCACCAGACGGAGCGCTAGCGAGATGGCCCGCCGCACGCGCCGCGCGATGGCCGAGATCAACGTGGTGCCGTACATCGACGTGATGCTCGTGCTGCTGATCATCTTCATGGTGGCCGCTCCGCTCATCAACCCGGGGCAGATCGACCTCCCGCAGGTGGCCCAGAAGCTCGATCCCGCCGTGGCGCCTATGGAGGTGCGAGTGAGGGCGAATGGAGACCTCGCCGTCGTCGACCGCGCGAAATCGCCGGAGGAGCAGATCGTCCGGCGCGACGGGCTGGTGCAGTTGATCCGCCAGGCGCAGAAGGCCAATCCCGACCAGGCGATCGTGATCGCCGGGGACAAGGCCGTGCGCTACGAGGAGGTCCTGAAGGTGATGGACATCCTCCAGCAGAACCAGGTGAAGCGCATCGGGCTGCTCGCGCGTCCCGCGGGGCCCTGAGCGCGTGCCACGATCGGTGAAGGAGACGCCGCCCGCCCTGGAGAAGCGCAGCCAGCCGGGACGGCTGCGCGCGATCATCCTTGCTGTCATCGTGCACGCGATCTTCTTCGGGCTGATCGTGTTCGGCGTGACGTGGCAGAACAAGCCCGAGGCTCCCGTGGAAGCCGAGCTGTGGAAAGAGATGCCTCCCACGCCCCGCACCGGGTCGAAGCCGCCGGAACCGGATCCCACGCCCCCCAAGCCCGAGCCCGATCCGCCGAAGGTCGAGCCCAAGCCCGAGCCGGTGAAGCCGCCGCCCGAGCCCCCGAAGCCCGTCAAGGCCGAGCCGCCGAAGCCCGACCCGGCCGTGGCCGAGAAGGTCGAGCGCGAGAAGCGGGAGAAGGAGAAGCGCGAGAAGGTGGAGCGCGAGAAGCAGGAGAAAGAGAAGCGCGAGGCCGAGAAGAAGCGCCAGGACGACGCGAAGAAGAAGGCCGACGACGCGAAGAAAAAGCAGGAGGACGCGAAGAAGAAGCAGGAGGACGATCGCGTCCGCAAGGAAGCGGACCAGGCCCGCGAGGCGGCCTCGGCCGTGCGCCAGAAGGAGTTCGACCGGTATGTGAACAACATCCGGGCTAAAATCCAGGGCAAGGCCAACCCGCCCGACAACACAACCGGCAGGCCCGAGGTCGTGGTGCGCATCCGGATCCTGCCCGGCGGCGAGGTCCTCGAGGCCCAGATCACCCGCCCGAGCGGCAACCGGGCCTACGACGAGGCCATCTTGAGAGGCATTCGCAGCGCGTCGCCGCTGCCCGTACCCCCGGCCGATTCGGAACTTTTTCCCCAATTCCGGGACCTTAACCTTAACTTCACGCATGAACGCTAGGGCGCCGCGCCCATCGAATAGAACAATATGACGCGCTACCTGCTGACTTTCCTCGCTTCCCTCCTCTTCGCTGCCGCCGCCCAGGCCCAGCTCACGATCGAGATCCCCACGGCCGCCGGGCGCCAGATTCCCGTGGCCGTGATGCCCCTCAAGGGGGAGGACGGGCAGCCCCAGGCCATCAGCTCGGTCGTGAGCGACGACCTCAAGCGCAGCGGCCTCTTCCGGCTCGTGAACACGGTCGGCATCAGCCCGCTGCCCACGGAGCCCTCCGAGGTCACGTTCCCCGACTGGACGGCCCGCACGGCGGAGGCGCTCGTCATCGGCAAGGTGGATCCGCTGCCCGACGGGCGTGTCGAAGTTCGCTTCCGCCTCTTCGACGTCGCCAAGCAATCCCAGCTCGCGAGCTACTCGTACGTCGTGGCCCCCGCGCAGCTGCGCGCCACCGCGCACCGCATCGCCGACGTGATCTACGAACGCCTCACGGGCGACAAGGGCGTCTTCTCCACCAAGATCACGTACGTGGTGAAGCGGGGCACCCGCTACGAGCTGCAGGTCTCGGATGCCGACGGCTTCAACCCGCAGACGGTGCTCGCCTCGAACGAGCCGATCATCTCGCCGTCGTGGTCGCCCGACGGCAGCCGCCTCGCCTACGTGTCGTTCGACCAGAAGAAGCCCGTGGTCGTCGTGCAGAACCTCGCGCAGGGCACGACCAAGGTCGTCGCCGGATTCCGCGGCAACAACAGCGCCCCGTCGTGGTCGCCCGACGGCAGCCAGGTCGCCGTGGCCCTGAGCAAGGACGGCCTCACGCAGATCTATCGCGTGCCTTCCGGCGGCGGGGATGCGCAGCGCCTCACCGATTCGAGCGGCATCGATACGCAGCCCGCGTTTTCGCCCGACGGCCAGTGGATCGCCTTCACGTCCGACCGCGGCGGCACGCCGCAGGTCTACCGCATGCCGGCCGCGGGCGGTCCCGCGCAGCGCATGACCTTCGACGGCACCTACAACGTCGGCCCGCGCTTCAGTCCCGACGGCAAGAGCCTTGCGTACGTGCAGCGCGACGCGGGCCGTTTCCGCATCGCCCTGCTCGAGATCGCGACGGGGCAGGTCACGGTGCTCACCGAGGGCAGCCTCGACGATTCACCGTCCTTCGCCCCCAACGGTAAGATCATTCTCTACGAAGCCCAGGCCGGCGGCCGTGGGCAACTTGCGGCCGTTTCCACGGACGGTCGAGTCCGCCAGCGCCTGGCCTCCGCGGCCGGCGACGTGCGGGATCCCGCGTGGGGCCCCTTCCCGACCAATTGAGTTTCGACGCGTTCCAACTTGCAAGGAGATGACCATGCAAAAAGCTGTCCTCTACATCGCTGTTGCCACCGTGCTCGCCGCTTGCGGCAGCACCGAGACGAAGCAGGACGTTCCCGTCCGCGACACCGCTTCGACCACCACGCAACCCTCGGCCAACACCGCCGGCAACACGTCGTCGATGACCAACCCGCGCGTGGCCGGCAACCCGCTCACGGATCCGAGCAACATCCTGTCGAAGCGCAGCGTGTTCTTCGACTACGACTCCAACGCGGTGAAGGACGAGTTCCGCCCGGTCGTGCAGGCGCACTCCAAGTACATGACGGCCGACAAGCGCGATTCGAAGATCCGCATCGAAGGCAATTGCGACGAGCGCGGCAGCCGCGAGTACAACCTCGCGCTCGGCCAGCGCCGCGCCGAAGCGGTGAAGAAAGTGATGACCGTGCTCGGCGTGCAGGACGGCCGCATCGAGACCGTGAGCTTCGGCGAGGAGAAGCCGCAGTCGCAGGGTCATGACGAAGGCGCCTACGCGCAGAACCGACGCGCCGACATCAAGTACTCGGGTGAGTAAGCCGTACGGGCTTCGCCTGCTCGCTGCCGGCGCCTTCGCGGCGCTGGCGGCCTCCGCGATTCCCGCGCATGCCGGCCTCTTCGACGACGAGGAGGCGCGCCGGCGCATCGAGCTGATCAAGCAGGAGCTCGCGCAGCAAGGCAAGGACAACGAAGCGCGCATCGCGCGCCTCGAGGAGCAGATCCGCAACATCGGCGTGGTGGAGCTGCTGCGCCAGATCGACGGCCTGAATGCGGAGATCGCGCGCCTGCGCGGCAGCATCGAGGTGCTCACGAACCAGAACGAGCAGCTCCAGAAGCGCCAGAAGGATTTCTACCTCGACCTCGATTCGCGCCTGACGCGCCTCGAGGGCGGCCCGGCGAAGCCCGCCGGAGCCGGCACGCCGAGCATCGCGCCCCCCGAGTCGAGCGCGCCGCCCGCGTCGACGATCCAGGCCTCGGCCCGTCCGGCCACGAAGGATGACCAGGCCCGCGAGATCAAGGCCTACGACGCGGCCTCGAACCTCTTCCGGCGCAACGACTTCGCCTCGGCGATCGACGCGTTCCGGGCATTCCTGAAGGACTATCCGCAGAGCCCGCTCGCGCCCAACGCCGAGTACTGGATCGGCATCGGCTACGCGAACCTCAAGGATTACCGCAACGCCCTCGCCACGCAGGAGGGCTTGCTTCAGCGCTATCCGCAATCGCCCAAGGCGCCCGATGCGCTGCTCGCCATCGCCGCGCTGCAAGCGGAGCAGGGCGACAACGGCAGCGCCCGCAACACGCTCGAGGACATCATCGCGCGTTACCCCGGCTCCGAAGCCGCGGGCAAGGCGCGCACGCGCCTCGCTTCCCTGCGCCGGTAGCCGGCGCCGACCGGGGTGAAATCCGCCGTCGTCCTGGTCTCGGGCGGTCTCGATTCCGCGACGGTGCTCGCCATCGCGAAGGCCGAGGGCTGGGAATGCCACGCGCTCTCGGTCGACTACGGACAGCGCCACAAGGCGGAGCTGCACGCGGCCACGCAGATCGCGCGCGCGCTGGGTGCGGTGGAGCATCGTGTCGCGCACGTGGGGCTCGGCCTGTTCGGCGGCTCGGCGCTCACCGACGCTTCCATCGACGTCCCCATTGAATCCACGGGCGGCATCCCCATCACGTACGTCCCCGCACGGAACACCGTGTTCCTCTCGCTCGCACTCGCGCACGCGGAAGTCACCGGTTCGGACGCCGTGTTCACGGGCGCGAATGCGGTGGACTATTCGGGCTATCCCGATTGCCGCCCGGAGTACCTCGCCGCGTTCGAAGCGATGGCGAACCTCGCGACCAAGCGCGCAGTGGAAGGCTCGCCCATCGCGATCCGCGCGCCGATCGTCCGGCTCTCCAAGGCCGACATCGTGCGGCGGGGCCACGAGCTGGGCGTGGACTTCGCGCTCACCGTTTCGTGCTACAACGCCGATGCGGCGGGCCGTGCTTGCGCGCAATGCGACGCGTGCCGATTCCGCCGCGAAGGCTTCGCCACCGCGGGGCTGCCGGATCCGACGCGCTATCAACCGGGAGTGACCTGAGAGCTTGGGTACCGCCGCCAACCTTCCCTGGATCGTCGCCGCCGGCGGTTTCCTCCTCGCGTTCGTGTTCGGTGCCGTGGCGAACCGCACCAACTTCTGCACCATGGGCGCGGTCTCCGACATCGTGAACATGGGCCACTGGGGACGCATGCGGATGTGGCTGCTCGCGATCGCAGTGGCCATCGTCGGCACCAACCTCCTCGCGGCCACCGGGCAGATCGACCTCGCGAAATCGTTCTACACGCGGCCCAACGTCACTTGGCTCTCGTACATCCTCGGCGGTTTCCTCTTCGGCGTGGGCATGACGCTGGGCTCGGGCTGCGGAAGCAAGACGCTGGTTCGCATGGGCGGCGGCAACCTGAAGTCGGTCATCGTCTTCGTGTTCCTGGGCATCGCCGCGTACATGACGCTGAAGGGCCTGTTCGCGGTGTGGCGGATCTCCTGGATCGATCCCGTCGCCACGGATCTCGGCCGCGGCCAGGATCTCCCCACGCTCGCGAGTGCCTTGACGGGCGCGTCCCTGAAGGCGATGCAGCTTGCCGTGGCGGGGATCGTCGCGGTGGCGCTCATCGCGTTCGTCGTGAAGGACCGGGAGTTCCGCGAGAGCTTCGACCATTGGCTGGGCGGCATCGCGATCGGCCTGGTGATCGTCGGCGGCTGGTATCTCACCGGCCACGTTGGCTACGCGGAGAACCCGCAGACGCTCGAGGACACGTACTTCGGCACCAACAGCCGCACGATCGAATCGCTCTCGTTCGTGGCCCCGGTCGGCTACACGCTCGAGCTGCTGATGCTGTGGAGCGACAAGTCGCTCGCCATCACCTTCGGCATCGCGGCGACGGCCGGCATCGTGTGCGGCTCGCTCGCCTACGCCCTGTGGTCGCGCACGTTCCGCTGGGAGGGTTTCGTGAACGCCGAAGACACCGCGAACCACATCATCGGCGGCACGCTCATGGGATTCGGCGGCGTGACGGCCCTGGGCTGCACCATCGGACAGGGGCTGAGCGGCTTTTCGACGCTCGCCGTGGGCTCGATCCTCACTTTTTTCGCCATCGTCGCGGGCGCCGCGCTCACGATGAAATGGCAGTACGACCGGATGCTGCGCGAGGCATGATCGGCACCCGCCGCAATTGACCCGATCTCGCCGGAAAAGCTATAATCTCGGTCTTTCCCAAGTCGTTTTTGGACTCACTTTCCAAGTGATGGGGCGTTAGCTCAGCTGGTAGAGCAGCGGACTTTTAATCCGTTGGTCACTGGTTCGAATCCAGTACGCCCTACCAGCAACGCCGGGCCTGCTCAACGCAGGCCCGTTTCATTTGGGGCGCTCGAACGGTGGGATGATCGTGGGGTCGGAGGTGTTAGCTCCCCAGAGGAGGTTCCCCATGAAGCCCACCGTTACGCTCCTGGCCGCGCTCATCGTGGCCGCATGCACTCCGATGGCGAGCATCCCGCCGGGCACGCCCGAGGCCCAGGCGCGCGGAGCCTTCGGTGCGCCGGCCGCGGAGTTCGACTATCCCGACGGCACCCACCAGCTCGTGTATCCGCGCGGCCCGCTCGGCACCGAGACGTACATGGTGTTCCTGAAGGGCGGCACGGTGCAGCGCGTCGAGCAGGCCCTGACCGACGACAATTTCTATCGCATCCAGGCCGGCGTCACCACGGCCGAGCAGGTGCGCCGCATGATCGGGCCGCCCAGCCGCGTAGTCCGCTTCGAGAACCTCCAGCAGTTCGCGTGGGACTACCGGTTCCGCGACACGTGGGGTTACCTCGCGATCTTCTCGGTGATGATCGACGACCGCGGCATGGTCGCGAGCAAGGTCATCGCACGCATCGAGTCGAGCAAGGACGGCGGGATGAACCGCTAGGCAGGGCGCTTGCGGTCCAGCCTCACGGTGCGCGTCGCGAACGCGTGGCGCTCGTCCACGCCCTGCCTCGCGAGCTCCGTTTCCACCCACTGGCTCCGGTCGAAGGGCGGAAACCAGGTGTCGCCCTCGATCTGCGCGTCGATGTCGGTGAGGTAGATGCGGTCGACGCCGGGCATGCCCGCCTCGAAGATCTGCGCGCCGCCGATCACGAACACTTCGTCCACGTCACCCGCGGCGCGATAGGCCGCCTCGAGCGAATCGACCACCACGCACCCTGGGGCCTTGAAAGCGGGGTCGCGCGTGATCACGATGTTCGTCCGGCCCGGCAGCGCCTTGCCGATCGACTCGTGGGTCTTGCGGCCCATCACGATCGGATGGCCCATCGTGATCTTCTTGAAGAAGGCGAGGTCCGAGGGCAGGTGCCAGGGCATCCCGTTGCCCTTCCCGATCACCCGGTTTCGCGTGGCCGCGACGACGTACGAGCGGATCATGCCGGCCTCATACGGCGATCGGCGCCTTGATGGCGGCGTGCGGATCGTAGCCTTCCAGCGTGAAGTCCTCGTAGCGGAACGCGAAGAGGTCCTTCACGTCCGGATTGAGGCGCATCACGGGAAGCGCGCGCGGCGTGCGGCCGAGCTGTTCCTTCGCCTGATCGAGGTGATTGAGGTAGAGGTGCGCATCGCCCAGCGTGTGCACGAAGTCGCCCGGCTTGAGGCCCGCCACCTGCGCGACCATCAGCGTGAGCAGCGCATAGGAGGCCATGTTGAAGGGCACGCCCAGGAAGATGTCGGCGCTTCGCTGGTACAGCTGGCAGGACAAGCGTCCATCGGCCACGTAGAACTGGAACAGCGCGTGGCAGGGCGCCAACGCCATCTTCGGGATGTCGGCGACGTTCCACGCCGAGACGATGAGGCGCCTCGAGTCGGGGTTGGCGCGCAGCTGCGCGACGACCTGGGCGATCTGGTCGATGTGCGCCCCGGAGGGCGTGGGCCACGATCGCCACTGGTAGCCGTAGACGGGCCCCAGCTCGCCCTTCGCGTCGGCCCATTCGTCCCAGATCGTGACGCCGTGCTCCTTGAGGTAGGCGATGTTCGTGCTTCCCTGCAGGAACCACAGGAGCTCGTGGATCACGCTCTTGGTGTGGACCTTCTTGGTAGTGAGCAGCGGGAAGCGCTCGGAGAGGTCGAAGCGCATCTGGTAGCCGAAGACGGAGAGCGTCCCGGTGCCGGTGCGGTCGGATTTGCGGGTCCCGTGCTCGAGCACGTGGGACAGGAGGTCGAGGTAGGTCTTCACAGCCGGCGCCCGAGGATGAGGAGGTCGTGCTCGATGCCGTCCAGCTCGGCCACGCGGGGCAGCCGGCCCCAGCCGGCGAACCCGTGGCGCAGGAACAGCGCCACGCTGGGCTCGTTGTGCGCGAACACGAAGGCCAGGACGGTCGTGATGCCGAGCCCGGGAGCGGCCCCCAGGGCGTGCGCAAGCAGCTGCCCGGCATAGCCCCGGCGGTGGTGCTCCGGATCGACGAAAACGCCCGTCTCGACGGTCCGGTGGTACGCCGGGCGGCCGTAGAAGGAGCGGAAGCTGAGCCAGGCGCGGACGGCGCCGCCGTCTTCCAGGACCCACAGGGGGCGGCTGGAGGCGTCGAACGAATGGAACCAGGCCTCGCGCTCGGCGACGGTCACGGGTTCGGTGTCGGCCGTGGCCTGGCGGCCGGGAATGGCTGCGTTATAGATCGCGACGATGGCGGGGAGGTCCGCTTCCCGCGCCGCCCGGAGAATTCCGATGGACATGCCGTGATTTTATCCGCGTTACGTCCGCACAAAAAAAGAACCCGCAGGTTGAAGCCTGCGGGTTCCATCGGTTTCCCGATCGCGGGGCCGAAGCCCCGCAACGTACGGCTTACATCGTGTACTTCAAGCCGAGGCGCCACTGGCGGCCACGGATGTCGAACAGGCTGAAGTCGTACAGGTTCGTCGTGCTGAAGCCGGGGTCGTACGGAGGCGTCTTGTCCTCGGCGTTGACGAGCGAAGCGTTGATCTGGAAGTTCTTGTTGAGGTTGTAGCGAGCGTAGATGTCCACGGTCCGGAAGTGACGCACTTTCTCCGGGTAGATGCCGTTCTGGAACTGCGGGTCCTGCGGCACCATGTACGAGGCCAGCGACGCCGCGGTCTGGTGATACCCGTGCGTGTAGTTCATGTTGACCGTCGCCGAGAACGCGCGGTAGTCCCAATCGAGGCCCACAACGCCCTTGGCGCGCGGGATCGTGTTGGTGCCGGCGTTCGAACCCACCACTTCGGTGTCGTTCTCCTTGAAGGAGTCGAAGTACGTCCAGTTGACGCGCCCCGTGAACTTGCCGATGTCCGTGCTCATGGCGTAACGGGCGTCGAGGTCGATGCCCTTCACTTCGGTCTTCGCCTGGTTCTCGAAGTTACCGACCACGGTCACGATCTCGCCCGTCACCGGGTCGCGGATCACGCGGGTGGGATCACCCGAGTCGACGATGTCCTGGCAGCAGTTGCCCACCACGATGTTCTTCCAGTTGATCTCGTAGTAGCTCATGCCGAGGCTGAAGTCGCGCGTCGGTTCCCAGACGAAGCCGGCCGTCAGGCTGGTGGACTTCTCGGGCTCGAGGTTCGGGTTGCCCGCGAACGAGCCGGACACGTTCCGCGCGGCGCCGCCGAAGTTCGGGTCGGCCACCTGCGTGAAGAACGTGGCCACCGAGGGGGAGATCTCGACCAGCGTCGGAGCGCGGAAGCCCTTGCCCCAGTTGGCGCGCAGGACGAGGGTGCTCAGCGGACGCCACTTGACGCCGACCTTCGGCGTGGTGGAGTTGCCGTAGTCGCTGTAGTGGTCGTAGCGAGCGGCGAGCTGGGCTTCGATCGAACGCGTGATCGGCAGCGAGATCTCGCCGTAGATCGACGTGTTCGTGCGCGAGCCATCGGTCGCCGTGATGCCCTGGCCGAGGATGTCGCCGGATTGAGCGGCGGCGTCCGGACGGTCCTTCAGCGACTCGTCGCGGAACTCGATGCCGAGCGCGAGGCCGGCGGGACCGCCAGCCATCTGCCACAGCTCCGTGGAGGCCTTGGTGTCGATGAACTTCAGCTCCGACTCCGACTTGCGCACCGGCTCGAGCGTGATCGCGTCACGGACGGCCTGCGAGTTGGTCGAGGGACGGTCGAGGTTGTACGACGAGTTGGACGACAGCGGGATCGGCGGCTGGAGGCCGGACGGGATCCCGAGGGCCTGCGACATGCCCGTGAGCGAGAGGCGACCCGTACCGACCTGGTCGATCTCGTTCTTCGAGTAGCTGAGGGCGCTGTCGAAGTCCCAGGAGCCGACCGTGTAGGTCAGGCCGCCGAGGATGCGGAACGTGTCCGACGTGATTTCCTGGTTGCGCGTGCCGATGTCGTTCTGGACGCCGACGTAGCGGGCGTTCGAGGTGAACGGGTTGCCGGCGGAGCCCGGTGCGAAGTTCGCGGTGTAGGCGAACGGACGCAGGCCGACGCTGGTCTGCTGGAGCGCGGTCGTCACGAAGCTCGCAGCCTGGAAGGTCTGGTCCGTCTTGACCTGGCTGTAGCCGACGTCGACGTAGCCCGTCATGTTGTCGGAGAAGATCTTCGTGCCGCGACCCATGAAGCCGACGCGTTCGGTGCCCGGGAGGGCGCTGAACTGGCCTTTGAAGTCGACCGAGCAGAACGTGTTGCCCGGGATGTTGAACGCCGTGTTGCCGGCCGGAGCGCCGATCAGGCCGCGGCGAACCGCTTCCGGACCGTCGATGACCTGGCCCGCGCACTCGGAGATGGCGCGGTGGTTGGCCGTGAGTGCGTTGGTCGCGCTCAGCTGGCGCCACGTGCCGCCGCCCGTGAGCGACTGGAAGTTGCGGCCGCCCTCGTAGCCGCGCATGTCGCGGGTGTGGAGGAACTTGGTGTCGGATTGGAGCAGCTCGTCGCGCTTGTAGTAGTCGACGACACCGAACACGTTCCAGCGGTCCTTGGCGAGGTCGCCCATGCCCCAGGTGCCGGACAGGCGCGTATCCCAGTCGCCTTCGGCGTAGCCGCCGGACACGTTGAGCTCGAGGCCCTTGAAGTCCTTGCGCAGGATGATGTTGACCACGCCCGCGATGGCGTCGGAACCGTAGATCGCGGAGGCGCCGTCTTTCAGGATCTCGATGCGCTCGACCGCGGAGGTCGGGATCGAGTTCAGGTCGACGAACGTGTCCTGGAGGTTCTGCGCGAAGCCGTAGCCGGCCGTGCGGCGTCCGTTGATCAGGACGAGGGTGGTTTTCTGGCCGAGACCGCGGAGGGAGACGCCCGAGGCGCCCGGCGCGAAGCTGTTGGAGAAGCTCTCGTTGAAGGAGCCGGACATGGCAGCCGGGACGTTGCGGATGACTTCCGCGACCGTCGGCAGGCCCGTACGCTCGATCTGGTCTCTGGTGATGATTTCGACCGGCGCGACGGTTTCCATGTCGAGGCGCTTGATGTTGGAGCCGGTCACTTCGATCTTCTCGACCTTTTGGGTCTGTTGGGCTGCTGCGCCCGTCGCGATGACGGAGAGCGCCACACCCGTTCCCAGCGCCTGCACAAGCGCGCCGTAGAGGGTTTTCCTCTTGAGTTGCTTCATGAAATCTCCCGATGGATGAAAAGGGTGGAGAGTTGCCTTGGGACGGAATCCGGTCTTGGGCCGGCTTTCCTGCGCCGTGAAGGATAGCGACACGGGCAGCAAAACTCCAACACAATATTTCAGAATGTCGCCTTTCCGCAACAATGGAATGGTTACCGTGACGCGGGGTGCGCAGGGCGATACGGCGCGGTAACAAATCGGGGCGCGCGGAAGGCCGGCCGGGGCGGCCGGCTGTTACAAATTGCCCCTACCAGGCGATGGTGACGCGGGTTCCGCCGAGCGGGGAATCCGAGATCGAGGCCTCGCCGCCATGCCAGCGCGCCACCTGGCGCACGATGGCGAGCCCGAGGCCGAATCCGCCCGAGTCGCGATCGCGGCTCTGGTCCAGGCGCGCGAACGGCTCGAAGACGCGCTCCCGGTCCTGCGCGGGAATGCCCGAACCGTCGTCGTCGACGTGGATCACGGTGCGCGCGCCTTCCCGGGCCAGGGAGACCGTCACGGTGGATCGTGCGTAGTGGAGCGCGTTGCGGATGAGATTGACGACGGCGCGCGCCATGTAGCGCGGCTCGCACTGCACGGTCTCCAGGTCGACCTGCGGATCGATCCGGGCCGCGTTCTGCGACGCCACGGCGGTTTGCCGCGCGTCGGCGATCACGTCTTCCAGCCAGGGCTCGGCCGGAACGGTCTGCACGCGGATCTCGGGCACGCCGCGCTCGAGGCGGGCGTAGTCCAGCAGCTCGGTGGTGAGCTCATCGAGCTCCGCGATGTCACGTTCCATGAGCGCCAGGAAGCGATCCTTGCCCTCGGGGCGCGGTTCGTCGCGGGCCATGGAGTGGCTGAACTTGAGCCGGGCGAGCGGCGTGCGCAGCTCGTGCGAGACCGAGCTCGTGAGCCCGCGGTGCGACTGCAGGAGCGCCGCGATGCGCTCGGTCATCGCGTTGAACCCCTCGGCGAGGCTGCGCAGGGCGGAACCGCGTTTCACGGTCACGCGCTGGTCGAACTGCCCGGCGCCGACCGCCTCCGCGGCCGAGCGCACCTTGAGCAGGTCGCGCCAGAACGGACGCACCCAGAAGAACACCAGCACCGCGACGATCAGGAATTCCGTGGTCCAGTTCACCAGGTAGGTCGCGATGCGGATGCGGCTGTTGTCGGGCCCGGGAAATTCCATCACCACCGCGTGATCGCTGCCGCGCAGGCGCTTGGCGAGCACGAACCCGCCGCCGGGCCGGTCGAGGGCGACGATGGACCCCGAGTCGAGCTGCTGGGCCTTCTCCGGATCGAGGCGCGAGCGCTCCGGAAGCGTCGAGACGGGGCCCATCCGGGCGGGCGTCGAGAAGCCCGCCGCGAGCTCGCGGAAGCGAGCGGGCCACTGGTCGCGGGGCAGCGGGGCGAGGGATTCCTCCAGCAGATGGAACGTGGCCATGAACCGCTGGCGGAAGTCGAACCCCGGCGTCATCTCCCGATAGACGTAGTCCACGAGCTGCGTCTGCACCACGAACGAAAACACGAGCGTGGCGATCAGCAGCCCGTAGAGCTTCAGGAAGAGACGGATCATGCGGCGTGGCCGGCGGTCGCCGGCGTCCTACCAGTTGGTCGGGCTGAAAAGATAACCCACGTTGCGGATGGTCTTGATGCGTTCGGTGCTCGAGGCGAGGTCGCCGAGCTTGCGGCGCAGGCGGTAGATGCGGCAATCGACCGAGCGGTCGGAGCCGTCGTAGTCGAGGCTGCGCAGCTGCTGCAGGATGTCGTTGCGCGAGAGGACCTTGCCCGCGTGGCGCGCGAGCAGCCAGAGAACGTCGAACTCGGAAGTGGTGAGCTCGACGGGCTTGCCGGCGACGCGGACTTCGCGCGCGGCGTTGTCGATCTCGAGCTTGCCGAAGGCCAGCGAGTCGGTCACCGGGCCCGGGCGCTCGCGCATGCCGGCGCGGCGCAGCACCGCCCGAATGTGGGCGAGCAACACCCGGGGCTGGATGGGCTTGGGAATGAACTCGTCGGCGCCCAGCTCGAGTCCCAGGACACGATCGAAATCCTCGTCGCGGGCGGTGAGGAAGACGATCGGCGTGGTGGCTCCACGCGCGCGCAATTCGCGGCAGATGTCGAAGCCGTCGCGTCCCGGCAGCATGACGTCCAGCACGACGAGATCCGGCTCCAGCTCGTACGTGCGGTCGACGGCGAGATCGCCGCGGCGCTCGACGTGGACCTCGAGGCCGTTCTTGCCGAGGTATTCGGTGATGAGGTCGGCCAGCCGCGTGTCGTCCTCGACCAGCAGGACCCGCTGTTGGGCTTCCACCCGGGTGACTTCGGAAATATCCACGTGCTTCCTCCGTGAAACGGGGCGCGCAGCCTTTCGGCCACGCGCCCCTAGTCTAACGTCCCTGGCCCCGCTTACTTGTAAGCGTATTTCAGGCCCACGTAGTAGGTACGGCCGCGCGAGTCGGTATAGCGCGGGTCGTAGCCCACCTGGAACGTCTGGCCCTGGTCCGAGGCCGGCGGATCGCGATCGAGGACGTTGCGGATTCCCGCCACGACGCCCAGGCCGCGCCAGCCATCCCACGTGCCCTGCAGGTCCCACGTCTCGTAGCTGCCCACGCGGCGCGTGCCGCTCGAGTCCGTGTACCCCAGCACGAAGTTCTGGCCGAGGGTGCCGCCCCACGGGCCGCTCTTCCAGTTGAGCGTCACGTAATGACGCCAGCGCGGAATCGCCCCGTTGTCGGCCGTGAACGCGCCGTTATTGTCGAGGTACGGGCCGTCGGCCTGGTTCTGGTAGCGGTACTTGAGGATGTACGTGCCCTCGCCGCGCAGCGTGAACTGGCCCGCGTTGCCGGCCGGGAAGCGCACCGAGCCGGTGAAGTCGACGCCGTTCACGTTGTACTTGCCGAGGTTCTGCTGCGTCTGGATCACGTAGTCGATGGGGCAGGGCACGCTGGCCGGGGTCGGCGAGCCGGGCAGGTCGCCGCGGCAGCCGCCGCCCGCGACGCGCTCGGTGCGCACGAAGAGGCCGCCCGCGGTCAGCGGATCGGCGGCGCCGTACACGTCGAACACCGTCGTGTCGCCGAGGGCGCCGATCGAGTTGCGGCGGCGGATGTCCCAATAGTCCGCGCCGAGGGAGACCGTGTTGTTTGGCTCCCAGATCGCGCCCACCGTGTAGCTCTTCGACTTCTCCGGAGTGAGGCTGCGGTTGCCGCCGAGCTGGTTCTGGAACTGCGCGTCGCACTCCAGGCCCTGGTTCACGTAGCCGCCGATGGGCGTGGAGCCCGGGCAGCGGATCGGGTCGTTGTGCGTGTCCGCCGTGTTGCCCAGGAAGTTGGGCAGGAACATGTCGGAGAGCGTCGGCGCGCGGAAGCCGGTGCTGTACGACGCACGCACCAGCGTTTCCTTCGTCGGCGTCCAGCGCAGCGCCACCTTCGGGTTGGTCGTGCTGCCGAAGTCGCTGTAGTCGTCGTAGCGGATCGCGACCTGCGCCTCGAGGTTCTTCAGCAGCGGGATGTTCAGCTCGCCGAAGAACGCGGTCACGCGGCGGTCGGCCCGGGTGGGGGGCTGCGCGCCGCCGCCGCCGAGGATGTCGCCGGAGAACAGCACCGCGGCGGGCTGGTCGTCCAGCTCCTCCTTGCGCGTGTCGAAGCCGACGGCCAGCGCCATCGCGCCGTTCTTCATCTCCATCAGCTCCTTGGAGATCTTGCCGTCGAACGAGGTGACCTTCGCTTCGGACTTGCGGACCTGCTCGAGGATCTTCGCGCCGTCGATCAGGGCCTGGCCGGCAGCGTCGAGCGGGTTGCCCGAGAAGACGTCGACGTTGCCGCTGGCGATGGCCTGGCGCATCAGCGATTCGCGCACGAAGCCGTCGATGTAGTTGTCGGTGGCCTTGCTGATGCTCTGCGAGAAGGCCGTGTTGTAGTCCCAGCCGAACAGCACGCCCTGCAAGCCGGCGACGAGGCGGCTTTCCTCGGTATCGGCGCGGTTGGTGCGAAGGCCGCCCGACTTCAGGCGCCAGGCGATCGGCAGGTCGCCGGTCGGCGTGACCGTCGTGCCGTCCGGAAGCTGGAACGACGTCGGGTAGTAGCGCCCGCCGGCCGGATAGAGGAAGGGGCCGGTGCCGTTGAAGTCGTTCACCGGCGTCTCGGAGGAGCCGAAGGTGATCTCGTTCTTGGAGTAGTGGTACTCGACGAAGGCCTGGTGGTCGTTCGAGAACTGGAGGGCGCCGCGCGTGAAGAAGCCCTTGCGCTCGGCCGGCGGGTAGATGTCCAGCGCGGCCGTGAAGTCCTGGCGGCAGAACGGCTGCAGCGGAGCGGCTTCGCCCGAGGCCGCGGTGATGCGATAGGAGCCCTGGTTCGGGAGGCAACCGTTGCGGGCGGTCACGTTGAGCTGGTTGCCGTCGAACACGAAGTTGGCCGGCCAGGTGTTGCCCGAAGTCTGCGAGAAGCCGAGGTCGGGGCGGATGCCCGTGCCGGCGAAGTCCGGGCGCTGCGAAGCCTTGAGCGGCGTGTCCTTCTCATAGTCGAACGAGGCGAGGACGTTGAAGCGTTGCTTGTTGATGTCGCCGAAGCCGATGGTGCCGGTGTAGCGGCGGACGTTGCCTCCGCCGTGCTCGGTCTGCGTGCCGTAGGCCGACGCTTCGATGCCGGTGAAGTCCTTGCGCAGGATGAAGTTGATCACCCCGCCGATCGCGTCCGTTCCGTAGATGGCGGAGGCGCCGTCCTTCAGCACCTCGACGCGGTCCACGGCGGCGAGCGGAATCTGGTTCAGGTTCACGGCGCCGCCGCCGGAAGCATTGAACGCGTAGTTCGACAGGCGCCGTCCGTTCAAGAGGATCAGCGTGTTCGTGCTGCCCAGGCCGCGCAGCGATGCGGCGGCGAGGCCCGGCGTGCCGGAATCGCCCACCGCTTGCGAGACGTTGTAGCCGCCGCCGCTGTTCGCGGAGATCTTGTCGAGCAGCTCGGCCGCGGTCGTCACGCCCGAGCGATTGATTTCCTCGCGCGTGATGACGGTCACGGGCGCCGCGCCTTCGCCTTCGATGCGCTTGATATTGGAGCCCGTCACCTCGATCTTCTCGATCTTCTGCGTCTGCTGCGCCATGGCCGGCGCGAGGCCGACGCTGCCGGCGATGCCCAGGCTCGCAAGGTGGACGATGAGTTGGCGTTTCTTGTGCATGGAAATGTTCCCCGTTGTCGTTAGGGATGGACCGTGATCGAGGATGTGGGCCGCGGTTTCGTGTTGCGCAAACGCCGCAGGTGTCGCGCCGGCCGTTGCCGGACCCGCGCGTCACCACCCCCTCCTACTTCGAATTCGCCTCGATTTGGCGTCCCCTGTGTCGTTGATTTCGCTGTGAAAAGGAGGTGTTTTGGCTCGGCCGACTGTACGCAAGCGTCCAATGCGGTCTGTAGCGTTTTGTCGCTGAATGTTGTGTCGCATCACCGCGTGTGGTCGCGTGGAACCGCTTGTTGCGCGGTCGGGGCGAAAACCGTGACGAAACAGAGATTTGAGCCCGTCACCGCCTCGTGACGCCGCGTTGCAGCGAGGTGCTTCGCGAAGGGTTCGGAAGGCGCCGTGTCGCGTGCGCGCAACGGTGCGACGGCGCGGATCGAGGGTGCCGGGTGGTGCCGTTTGGTGTTACAATCCGAGAGTTTCAAAAACGGATGGGCGGCAGCGCCCATTTTTTGTTTGTGACGCCGATTGCGGATCGCGAGGAATGGCTCCGGAACACCCTGGAGGGGCTCGGTTACGAGCTCGTTGACCTCGAATCGTCGCGCGGCGGCCTGATCCGGGTCTTCATCGATGCGCCGAAAGGCATCAACGTCGACGACTGTGCCCGGGTGAGCCACCACCTGACGCGAGCGTTCGTCGTCGAAGGTGTGGACTACGAGCGCCTCGAGGTTTCGTCGCCGGGTCTCGACCGGCCGCTCAAGCGGCTGGCGGATTTCGAGCGTTTCTCCGGGCGCGAAGCGAGCGTGAAGCTCAAGCTCCCGCGTGACGGGCGTAGGCGGTTCGACGGCCGCATTGCCGGCGTGGAAGCGGGCAAGGTGCTGCTCGAGGTGGAAGGTGAACGGCTGGCGATCGGTTTCGAGGATATCGACCGCGCCCGGCTCGTCCCGGACGTGTAGCTTTCGAAGAGAGAGAAGTCATGAAGGAACTCCTGCTGCTGGTCGATGCGCTCTCGCGCGAGAAGAATGTCGCGAAGGACACCGTGTTCCTCGCGCTCGAGCTCGCGCTCGCGTCGGCGACGAAGAAACGGTTCAAGGACGAAGTCGACGTCCGGGTCGAGGTCGACCGCGAATCGGGCGAATACAACGCCTTCCGCCGCTGGACGGTGGTCCCCGACGAGGAGCACGAGGAGCCCGCGCACCAGATCGCGATCACCGACGCGCTCGCCGAGGATGCCGAAGCCAAGGTGGGCGACATCCACGAGGAGCCGCTCGAGTCCGAGGCCTTCGGCCGCATCGGAGCCCAGGCCGCGAAGCAGGTGATCCTGCAGAAGATCCGCGACGCCGAGCGCGAGCAGATCCTGAACGACTTCCTCGAGCGCGGCGAATCGCTCGTGACCGGCACCGTGAAGCGCGCCGAGCGCGGCAACCTGATCGTGGAATCGGGCCGCGTGGAAGCGCTGCTGCCGCGCGACCAGCTGATCCCGAAGGAAAACCTGCGGGTGTCCGACCGCGTGCGCGCGTTCATCCAGAAGATCGACCGCCAGGCCCGTGGCCCGCAGCTGATCCTCTCGCGCGTGGCCCCCGAATTCCTCGTGAAGCTCTTCGAGCTCGAGGTCCCCGAGATCGAGGAAGGGCTGCTCGAGATCAAGGCCGCCGCCCGCGACCCGGGCCTGCGCGCCAAGATCGCCGTCAAATCGAACGACCCGCGCGTCGACCCCGTGGGCACCTGCGTCGGCATGCGCGGCTCGCGCGTGCAGGCCGTGACCCAGGAGCTGGCCGGCGAGCGCGTCGACATCATCCTTTGGTCGCCGGACGCCGCGCAGTTCGTGATCAACGCCCTCGCGCCCGCCGAGGTGAGCTCCATCGTCGTCGACGAGGAGAAGCACTCGATGGATGTCGTCGTCGAGGAAGACCAGCTGGCCCTGGCCATCGGCAAGCTGGGCCAGAACGTGCGCCTCGCCTCCGAGCTCACCGGCTGGCACCTGAACATCATGACCACCGAGCAGCGCCAGGCGAAGAGCACCGAGGAGACCTCGGGGCTGCGCGCGATGTTCATGGAGAAGCTCGACGTCGACGAGGAAGTCGCCGAGATCCTCGTGCAGGAAGGCTTCACGTCGCTCGACGAGGTGGCCTACGTGCCGCTGAACGAGATGCTCGAGATCGAGGCCTTCGACGAGGACACCGTGAACGAGCTGCGCCGCCGCGCCCGCGATTCGCTGCTGACCGAGGAGATCCGCAGCGAAGAGAAGGTGGAGCACGCCGCCGAGGACCTCCAGGGCATGGAGGGCATGGACAACCAGACCGCGCGCGCGCTTGCTTCCAAGGGCATCACCACCATGGATGCGCTCGCCGACCTGGATACCGAGGAGCTCACCGAGATGACCGGCATGGATGCCGACCGGGCGAGCAAGCTCATCATGACGGCGCGCGCGCCGTGGTTCAAGGATTCCGCGCAGGCCTGAAGCCGGCGCGCACTAACGAGACTCAATGGCCAAATCGACCGTCGCCCAGTTCGCCGAGGAGCTCAAGCTCCCGGTTGCCACGCTCATCGAGCAGCTCCAGGCTGCCGGCGTGAACAAGAAGTCCGGGGACGATGCCGTCACCGAGCAGGACAAGACGCGCCTGCGCGACCACCTGCAGGAGATGCACGGCAAGAAGTCCGAGACCAAGAAGATCACGCTCACGCGCAAGCAAACCACCGAGATCAAGCGCGCGGATTCGACGGGCAAGGCCCGCACGATCCAGGTCGAGGTCCGCAAGAAGCGCACGTTCGTGAAGGTCGAGAAGCCGGTCGAGGTTCCCGTGCCGGTGGAGAAGCCGGTCGTCGCGGCGCCCGTGCCCCTGATCAACGCCGAAGAGCTGAAGAAGCGCGAAGCGGAAGCGGCCCGCCAGGCCGAGCTCGCCGCGCGCCAGGCCGCCGATGCGCAGTCGCGCACCAAGAAGGCCGCCACGACCAAGGCCAAGAAGGCCGAGGATGATGCCGCCGCCGCTGCCGCAGCGACCGCCGCCGCCGCGCCCGCGGCCGAGGCGCCGCCCGAGGCGAAGCCCGTCGACGGCGAGGCTCCGAAGAAGAAGCGTGTCATCCGCAAGAAGGACGAGGTCCCCGCCGATGCGGCCGCGCCGGTCGAAGCGAAGGCCGACGCCGTGGCGTCCGCCGACGCGACGCCTGCCGCCACCGAAGCCGCGAAAGCCGCCGCGCCGGGCGCGACCGAGGGCACGCTGCACCGCCCGACCGCGAAGCCGGCCGACAAGAACAAGAAGCCCGTGAAGGCCGTCAAGCCCACGACCGCGTGGGTGGACGACGCGGCGAAGCGCCGCCAGATCAAGACCCGCGGCGACGCGGGTGGCGGCCGCGGCGGCTGGCGTGCCGGCCCGCGCGGCGGCTCGCGTCATCGCGATGGCGACGATGCGACCGATTTCGCCACGCCGGCCGAGCCGAAGATCGTCGAGGTGCTGGTGCCCGAGACGATCAGCGTCGCGGACCTCGCCCACAAGATGTCGGTGAAAGCCGCCGAGGTGATCAAGGTCATGATGAAGATGGGCTCGATGGTCACCATCAACCAGGTGATCGACCAGGAGACGGCGATGATCGTCGTGGCCGAGATGGGCCACACCGCCAAGCCGGCCAAGCTGGACGATCCCGAGAGCTTCCTCATCGAAGCCCAGGACGAAGGCGACCGCGTGCAGCGTCCGCCGGTCGTCACCGTGATGGGCCACGTCGACCACGGCAAGACCTCGCTCCTCGACGCGATCCGCAAGGCGCGCGTGGCGGTGGGTGAAGCCGGCGGCATCACGCAGCACATCGGGGCTTACCACGTGGAAACGCCGCGCGGCGTGATCACGTTCCTCGACACGCCGGGCCACGAAGCCTTCACGGCCATGCGCGCGCGCGGCAGCCAGGTGACCGACCTCGTGATCCTCGTGGTCGCGGCCGACGACAGCGTCATGCCGCAGACCATCGAGGCCATCCACCACGCGAAGGCCGCCAAGGTGCCGATCGTCGTCGCCGTGAACAAGATCGACAAGCCGGAAGCCAACGCCCAGCGCGTGAAGCAGGAGTTGCTCACGCACGAAGTCGTCGCCGAGGAATTCGGCGGCGAGGTTCCGTTCATCGAGGTCTCGGCCAAGACCGGCCAGGGCCTGGACAAGCTGCTGGAGATGATCCAGCTCCAATCGGAAGTCCTCGAGCTGAAGGCCCCGGTCCACGCACCCGCAAGGGGTGTCGTGATCGAGGCGCGCCTCGACAAGGGCCGCGGCCCGGTGGCCACGGTGCTGGTGAAGTCCGGCACGCTCAAGAAGGGCGACATCGTCCTCGTGGGCGCCGTCTTCGGCCGCGTGCGCGCGATGAACGACGAGAACGGCAAGGCGGTGAGCGAAGCCGGCCCCTCCATCCCGGTGGAGATCCAGGGCATGCAGGACGTGCCGCGCGCCGGCGATGACCTGCTGGTGCTCACGGACGAGCGCAAGGCGCGCGAGATCGCGCTCTTCCGCCAGGGCAAGTTCCGCGACGTGAAGCTCGCCAAGCAGCAGGCGGCGAAGCTCGAGAACGTATTCGACCAGCTGGCCGAAGGCGCCAAGACGCTCGCGCTCATCATCAAGGCGGACGTGCAGGGCTCGTACGAAGGCCTGTCGCACGCGCTCACCAAGCTCTCCACCAACGAGGTGAAGGTGCAGATCATCCACGCGGGCGTGGGGGGCATCACCGAGTCGGACATCAACCTCGCGCTGGCGTCGAAGGCGGTGGTGATCGGCTTCAACACGCGGGCGGATGCGGCGGCGCGGAAGCTCGCCGAGCACTCCGGCGTGGACCTTCGCCACTACGACATCATTTACGAAGCGGTGGACGAGGTGAAGGCGGCGCTGAACGGCATGCTGGCGCCGGAGCGCAAGGAAACCGTCATCGGCACCGTCGAGGTCCGCAACGTCTTCCGCATCTCAAAGGTCGGCACGGTCGCGGGTTGCATGGTGACCGACGGCGTGGTGAAGCGCGGCTCGTCAGTGCGCGTCCTGCGCGGCGGCATCGTCGTGCACTCGGGCGAGCTCGATTCGCTCAAGCGCTTCAAGGACGACGTGAAGGAAGTGAAGTCGGGCTTCGAGTGCGGCCTGTCGGTGAAGGGCTTCAACGACATCGCGGTGGGCGACCAGCTCGAGGTCTTCGAAGTCGTCGAGGTCGCGCGCTCGATCGCGTAATCCATGGCCGTCGCGCGCAGCCACCGCATCGCGGAGCAGATCCAGCGCGAGCTCGCCGAGCTGGTCCGCCTCGAGGTGCGCGATCCGCGCGTGCGCCTGGTCACCCTCACCGCGGTCGAGCTCTCGCGCGATCACTCCCACGCGAAGGTGTTCTTCACGACGCTCGATCCGGCCGCCGATGCCGAGGCCACGCAGGAGGGCCTCGAGCGTGCCGCGGGCTTCCTCCGATCGAGCCTTTCGCACCGGCTTTCGACGCGCACCGTCCCCGAGTTGCACTTCGCCTACGATGAATCCGTGGAGCGGGGCGTACGCCTGTCGAAGCTGATCGACGACGCGGTCGGAACCCCCGCGGTGCCGACTCCGGCGCCCGAAGCCCCGGCTCCGGCCAAGCCGCGCCGCACACGCGGCGGCGGCGCCGCTCACTGACTGTGTCGGTTCCCGCCCCGCCCTCGGCCGCGGGCGGGGTCCTCCTCCTCGACAAGCCGCCCGGTTGGACCTCGACTCGCGCCCTCGGCCGGTCCAAGCGGCTGCTGGTCCTGCGCAAGGGCGGGCATACCGGAACGCTGGATCCCTTTGCCACCGGCTTGCTGCCGCTGGTCTTCGGCGAGGCCACGAAATTCTCGCGCTTCCTCATCGATGCGCCCAAGGAGTACCTCGCGACCCTCTGCCTGGGGCGGACTTCGACCTCGGGCGATCCCGAGGGGCAGATATCCGAGCCGACGCCGGTAGCGGTCACTTCATCGCAGATCGACGCCGTTGCCCGCACGTTCGTCGGCGTTCAGCTGCAGGTACCCCCCATGCACTCCGCCCTGCACCACGAGGGGCGGCGCCTCTATGAACTGGCCCGGGAAGGGGTTGAGGTGGAGCGAGCCCCCCGCGAGGTCGAGATCCATGCCCTCGATGTGGTATCGATCTCCGGAGAAAAGCTGACAATTTCCGTTAAATGCTCCAAAGGCACGTACATCCGGACTTTGGCCGAAGACATCGGAAAACACCTCGGATGCGGCGCTTATCTCACGGCTTTGCGGCGCACAGCGGTCTCCGGTTTTCGCATCGAGGAAGCCGTGACGCTCGAGCAGCTCGAGGCGGATGGCGAGCGGGCCCGTGAGCGCCTTCTGCCGCCCGAGGTGCTGGTCCGCAGCCTTCCCGAGCTCCCGTTGGACGCGGCCCAGGCCACCGCCATCGGCCACGGCCAGATCATTGATTCGCAAGGCCCCGAAGGGGAGGTCGCGCTCTTCGCGCCGGGCCATGTATTCGTCGGCGTCGGCAGGGCCTCGGCCACCGGACGGGTCACCGTGATGCGCCTGCTCGCCACCGGCGGCGGACATGGTGAAGCTCCCTGATTTTGCTTGAGTTTGTAGGGTCATTCGCGCTAAAATCATGGGCTCAATCGAGAGACCAGAACGTTAGAGATTCAACGGAGAAGACAGCCATGGCAGTAACTACCGCAGACAAGGCGCGCGTCGTCGAAACCTACCAGCGCGCCAAGGGTGATACCGGTTCCCCGGAAGTGCAGATCGCCCTGCTTACCGAGCGCATCAACTCGCTCACCGAACACTTCAAGACGAACGTCAAGGATTTCCACTCGCGCCGCGGCCTCCTCAAGATGGTGAGCTCGCGCCGCAGCCTGCTGGACTACCTGAAGCGCACCAACATCGAGGCCTACCGCTCGGTCATCGACCGGCTCGGCCTGCGCAAGTAAGGCTCAAGCACCCGGAACCGAAACCCCGCGTCGCCTCCCCTGGAGCGCCCGCGGGGTTTTTTCGTTTCCCCCGTAGCTCACCCGTGTCCCGCGCCCGCGCCGCCCACCCCGCGCGCCCGCCGGGCCGAAAACAGGATGAAACCGTGAAATCCATCAAGAAAAGCTTCCAGTTCGGTGCCCACCAAGTCACCTTGGAAACGGGCGAGATCGCCCGCCAGGCCGATGGCGCCTGCCTCGTCACCGTCGACGACACCGTCGTGCTCGTGACTTGCGTCGGCCGCGCCGACGTGAAGCCCGGCCAGGACTTCTTCCCGCTCACCGTCGACTACCAGGAGAAGACCTACGCCGCGGGCCGCATCCCGGGTGGCTTCTTCAAGCGCGAAGGCCGTCCCTCGGAGAAGGAAATCCTCACCTGCCGCCTGATCGACCGGCCGCTGCGTCCGCTCTTCCCGAGCGGCTTCTACAACGAAGTGCAGATCATCGCGACAGTCCTCTCGAGCAACCCTGAGGTGGACTCCGACATCCCGGCGATGATCGGCGCCTCCGCCGCCGTGGCGCTTTCCGGCATCCCGTTCGACGGCCCGATCGGCGCCGCGCGCGTGGGCTTCCTCGACGGCAAGTTCGTGCTCAACCCCTCCAAGACGGAGCTCGAGCAGTCGCAGATGAACCTCGTCGTCGCGGGCACCGAGGCCGCCGTGCTGATGGTGGAATCCGAGGCCAACGAGCTGTCCGAGGAAGTGATGCTGGGCGCCGTGATGTTCGGCCACGAGCAGATGCAGGTCGCGATCAACGCGATCAACGAGCTCGCCGACGAAGCCGGCAAGGATGACTGGGACTGGGAGGCCGCCGCGAGCGACGCCGTGCTGATCGAGAAGATCCGCGCGCTCGTGGAGTCGGACCTCAACGACGCCTACCGCATGAAGTCGAAGTCGCTCCGCTCGGGCAAGCTGGACGAGATCAAGAAGAAGGTCTGGGACACCTGCGTGCTGGTCGAGGACAACCCGGCCGACGCCAACGTCGCCCGCGGCATCCTCAAGGAAATGGAATCGAAGATCGTCCGTGGCCAGATCCTGAACGGCGAGCCGCGCATCGACGGCCGCAACACTCGCACCGTCCGCCCGATCTCCATCCGCCCGACGCTGCTGCCCCGCGTCCACGGCTCCGTGCTCTTCACGCGCGGCGAAACCCAGGCCATCGTCACGACGACGCTCGGCACCGGCCAAGACGAACAACGCATCGACGCGCTTCAGGGCGAGTACACCGAGCGCTTCATGCTGCACTACAACTTCCCGCCGTTCTCGACGGGCGAGACGGGCCGCGTCGGCGTGCCGAAGCGCCGCGAGATCGGCCACGGCCGCCTCGCCAAGCGCGCGCTGCTGGCGGTGCTGCCCTCCAAGGAAGAGTTCGCCTACACGCTGCGCGTGGTCTCCGAGATCACCGAGTCGAACGGCTCGTCCTCGATGGCCTCGGTGTGCGGCGGCTGCCTCGCGATGATGGACGCGGGCGTGCCCCTCAAGGGTCACGTGGCCGGCATCGCCATGGGCCTGATCAAGGACGGCGGGCGCTTCGCGGTGCTGACCGACATCCTCGGCGACGAAGACCACCTCGGCGACATGGACTTCAAGGTCGCGGGCACGGATCGCGGCATCACCGCGCTCCAGATGGACATCAAGATCCAGGGCATCACCAAGGAGATCATGAAGGTCGCGCTGGACCAGGCCAAGGAAGGCCGCCTCCACATCCTCGGCATCATGAAGCAGGCCGTCCCGGGCCCGCGCGTCGAGATGTCGAACTACGCGCCGCGCATCATCAAGATGAAGATCAACCCGGACAAGATCCGCGAGGTGATCGGCAAGGGCGGCAGCGTGATCCAGGCGCTCACCCGCGAGACCGGCACCACGATCGACATCGAGGACGATGGCACGATCAGCATCGCGTGCCTGTCGGCCGAAGCCGGCGAGGCCGCCAAGGCCCGCATCCAGGCGATCACCGCGGAAGTGGAAGTGGGCAAGGTCTACGAGGGCCCGGTGCTGCGCCTGCTGGACTTCGGCGCCATCGTCCAGCTGCTGCCCGGCAAGGACGGCCTGCTGCACATCTCGCAGATCGCGCACGAGCGCGTGAACGCGGTTTCGGACTACCTCAAGGAAGGCCAGATCGTGAAGGTGAAGGTGCTCGAGGCCGACGACAAGGGCCGCGTGCGCCTGTCGAGAAAGGCGCTGCTGGACGCGCCCGCGCCCCGCAAGGAAGAGGCCGCGCCCCAGCCCTCGGAAGCCGCCACGCCGCCGCAGTAATCGCGAAAAGGCCGGCGCGTATAATTCCACGCGCTGGCCTGTTCGCAAGTAACCGTCGGGGTGTAGCGCAGCCTGGTAGCGCACCTGCTTTGGGAGCAGGTGGTCGGAGGTTCGAATCCTCTCACCCCGACCCACAAGCCCAGCGTTCGAAGCGCCCGTAGCTCATCCGGATAGAGCACCGGCCTTCTAAGCCGGGGGTAACAGGTTCGAGTCCTGTCGGGCGCGCCACAACCCGCTAGCTTCCCCTGCTAGTGCCGTCCCCCGATCTGCCCGCGTATTTCGCCGCCCGGCGAGAGGTCCGTGTGCACGTTCACGTACGCGACCCCGTCCTGGAGCGCCTCGACCACGTCGGCGAGCGTCGTCACCTGCTGCGTCGTCGACGGCTGGAGATCGGCCTGCGTGAGCGTGCCGACGACCCGGCCCGTTTGCGGGCAGGCCTGCGTTCCGGCGGGCCCGGGGTTCGTTGCCGAGCCGCACAGCCACAGGACGATCGCGCCGTTCACGTTGCGCTGGGCCACGTGGATGTGCGCTTGCCGGACCTGGCCCTGGAGGCCGGAGAAGTTGAGCTCGTAAGCGATCGACGTTCCGTCGCGCGCGATGCGGACCTCGAGGTCGCCGTGCGCGGCGGTCGAGACCGCGGGCACCTCGTTGTTGCCGAGGAGCCGGGCCTTCAGGACATTGCCCTCGCGATCGGCGAGGACGGGAAGTGCGGCGCAAAGGGCCGCGATGAGGACGAGGCGTTTCATGGTCACTCCTTCGCTGGTGGTGTCCGGGCCGGCGGGGCCCGAGCGATGCGCCGAAGGAATTGTTTGCAACGCGGGGCTTCGTTTTGAGATCGGCCCCGCAGCGTCAACAGCCGGTTGCCGCGGCTATTCCCGAGTCGCCATCCGGCGACGGGAAAGGGGGCGGGAAGGGCACCGCTTTGGTATAATTTCGCTCTTGCGACGGTGGCTGTAGCTCAGCGGTAGAGTCCTGGATTGTGATTCCAGTTGTCGTGGGTTCGAATCCCATCAGCCACCCCATCCCCCTCTAGGCTTTCCTGCGCAGCAGTTGCTGCTGCTCGCGCTGCCAGTCGCGCTCCTTCTCCGTCTCGCGCTTGTCGTGCTGCTTCTTGCCCTTGGCGAGGCCGATCTCGAGCTTCACGCGGCCCTTCGTGTAGTGCAGGTTGAGCGGCACGAGCGTGTAGCCCTTCTGCTCGACCTTGCCGACCAGCTTCTTGATCTCCTCGGCGTTCAGCAGGAGCTTGCGCGAGCGCGTGGGGTCCGGGTTCACGTGCGTGGAGGCCGTCGGCAGCGCGCTCACGTGCATCCCGATGATGAACGGCTCGGCGCCGTTGAGGACCACGTAGGCCTCCTTCAGCTGCACGCGCCCGGCACGGATCGACTTCACTTCCCAGCCCTCGAGGACGAGGCCCGCCTCGTAGCGCTCCTCGACGAAGTAGTCGTGGAATGCCTTCCGGTTTTCGACGATGCTCATGAGAAGATTCTCTCATGCCCACCGTCCGCAAATCGGTGCTCGTCCCCCACCCCGCCGAGGCGATGTTCGAGCTCGTCGACGCGGTGGAGCGCTATCCCGAATTCCTTCCGTGGTGCGGCGGCACGCAGCTGATCGAGCGCACGGCCGAGCTCACGGTCGGCCGCGTCGACATCGACTACCACGGGCTCAAGAGCTCGATCACGACGCGCAACCGCAAGGAGCCGCCGGAGTGGATGCACCTCGAGTTCGTCGAGGGTCCGTTCCAGCAGTTCACCGGCCACTGGCGGTTCGTGCCGCTGGGCGATGCCGGCTGCCGTGTGGAATTCGCCCTCGACTACGGGTTCGAGAACCGGGCGCTCGACGCGCTGGTGGGCCCCGTCTTCGGCCACATCCTGGAGACGCTCGTCGATCGCTTCGTGGCGCGCGCCGACGAGGTGGCGGCGAAGTGAAGGTGCTGCTCGCCGTTGCGTTGCCGGAACGGCAGGAGGTGATCGAGCTCTCGCTCGCGGAAGGATCGTCCGTGGCCGACGCGATCGCCGCCGCGGGAATCGCGCAGCGCTACCCGGGCCTGGACGTCGCCGCGATGAAGACGGGAATCTGGTCGAAGCCGTGCAAGCGCGAAGCCGTGTTGCGCGAGGGCGACCGCGTGGAGTTGTACCGGGCCCTCATCGCCGACCCGAAGGAGGAACGCCGCGAGCGCGCGCGTTCGGCACCGAAGCGCCGCTAGCTCTTCTGGGTGATCTCGAAGCGCAGCTTGATCCAGTCCGCGCCCTTCTTGATGATCCGGTTCAGGCGCACGCGGTATTCCGAGCCGCCGGCATGGAGCACGAAGGTCTCCTCGGGCGAGAAGTCCCCGATCCGCACCAGGATCGCGTCCTGCTTGCCGTTCTTGTCCGCGCCGGGCAGGAACACCGCGTCGATCGCGTTGCCCGATTCGCGCCGCAGGTTGATGAACATCGGCCGGTAGGAAAGCACCTCGACGCCGAGGAGCATCTCGCCGCGCACGCGGTTGGGCAGCTTGCGCACCACCTGGCCGAGGATGAGCCCGCCGGCTTCGTGGTTGCGAAGGCCGAGGATGCCGTTCAGCAGGATCGTGTCGCTGGTGATGCGATCCACCAGCAGGCCGTAGCCACGCGAAGAGAGGTCGAGCACGCGCAGGCGCGTGAGCTCCGGGTCCTCGGCCACGACGGGTCGCGCGGCATCGGGCGGCGCGGGTTTGTCGTCCACCTGCGTGACGCCTTCGGCGCTCAGCTCGATGGTCTCGGTGGCCGGCGATGCGAGCTCGAGCGAGGGCGCGCCCGCGAGCGGCGATTCCCCGGGGATCGCCGGCGCGTCGCGGAGCTTGCGCATGACGAGGTCGATGCCGATCGCGACATCGACCTCGCGGTCCTCGAAATGCGTGCGCTCCTCGATGCGGTTCTCGCTGCCCGCGAGGATCGAGCGATAAAGCTTCTCGATGATCTCCAGCAGCGCGATGTGCTCTTCCACCGGGAACACGGCGCCCGCGCCATACCCGGCATAGAGGCGGCCGTGGCGCAGGCCCGCCTGCACTTCCTCGATCTGCGCCTTGAGGCCGTCGGCACGAACGTAGCGCACGCTCTCGCCGTGGCTGTCCTTGCGCATCAAGTGCATGCCGGACTCGGAGGCGAGGTCGACGTAGAAGAGGTGGTTGCGCGTCGAGTACTCGGCATCGAGGTGGTAGTCGGCGCACCACGACGAGAACCAGCCGTCGGCGATCTCCACCTGGATCTTGGAGAGGTTGCCGGCGTTGAGGAGGTCGAGCAGCAGCGTGCGCAGGTAGAGCGATTGCACCGACGGCTTGAAGCTGGGCTGCGCCGGATGCAGCACGAAGGGCACCTGCGAGTAGCCGTCGGCCTCCGACAGGCCGTAGAGCGCATGCAGTTGCTTCCACGGTGTGGTGCGGCCCTGCTCGGCGAGGAAGTATCCCCACTTCACGTACGAATGAATCGCGTGCACGGCGAGGCCGGTCACGCGGAACATCGCGTCGACCGCCTCGCGGGTCTCGGCCCATTCGTTGCGCGTGCGCAGGAACCGCTGGAACCCGTTGGCGGCTTCGAGGCAGATGCGCTGCACGTTCAGCGCGAAGTCGCGGTCGGCCTCCATCGCGGAGGCGGGCTGGCGGAGGAAATCGAGCTGGTCGTAGAGCAGCAGCGCCTGGAAGTGCTCCTCGACGCGCATGAACTGCTCGAGGCGCTCGAGCGTGAAGTGGCCGCCCTCGCGCCCGAGCTCGCGGATGGCCGCGAGGAAGAGCGCGCGCGCCGTGGCGTCACGCACCGTCTTCTGCTCGAGGACGCGGCCGATGTCGACGGGAAAGGCGGAGGTCTCCATGGCCTCAGGCGACCGTGAACATCTCGACGCTGCGCAGCGCCGGCATCGGATTCGGCGTGAGGTCCTCGTCGGTGATGCCCGCTTCGTCCATCAGCGCGCGGCGCAGGTCCACCGCCAGGAGCTCGTTCTCGAAATCCATCGGGGCGTTGAGCCAGTTCTCCGCGATCGGATCGTAGGTGGAGGGCGCCGGCGGCTTGCCCGCCTCGAACTTGATCGTCTCGATGCCGACGGACATGTCGCGGTAGAGCGCGTTGCCCGGATCGACCTCGCGCCCGAAGAACTGCACCTTGCGCCAGTTCTCGCCCTTGCCGTGCAGGTCGCGGAAGCGCTGCGCGACCTCGGCGAAGGGCTCGGCCATCCGCTCGAGGCGATAGATCTCGAAGAGGGCCAGCCACGTGCGCTGCTCCTGGGGATGCTCCTCGATGGCGAGCTGCAGCAGCTCGACCGCGCGCGGGATCGAGCCGTCTTCGTAGAAGAGGCGCGCGGCCTTCACGACCGAATCCGGATTGGAGAGCACGATCGCGCGGTTGGCGATCTCGGGGAACCGCTCTTCCATGTAGCGCTGGCGAAGCGCTGCGGGATCGGCACCACGCACTTCGGTGGCGAGCGTGGCGTCGCTGTCGATCTCGCGGCGCTTCGCCGCCACGGCGGGCTCGGCGACGTCGAACTCACGTTCCTCATGGCCGTCCGTCGGCGGTTCGGTGGCCGGCGGCGGGATCGAATCGGCGGCCTGGATCTCGGGCAGGTCTTCCTCGGAGGGCTCGCGGCGCAGCCACCACCAGCCGAGCGCGACGAGCGCCAGCGCGGCGGCAGCGAGCGCGGCCCAGATCCACAGGGCGACGCCTTCTTCCGCGGGATCGGCGGCCCTCGCGGGCTTGGCGGCGGTCGCGGGCTTGGAAACGGGCTTCGGCGTGACCGGCGCGGGGGCCACGACCGGCGCCTCGGCCTTGGGCGGAGGGGCCTCCACTTTCGGCGGCGCGGCTTCGACCTTCGGAGCCTCGATCTTTGGGGCCTCGACTTTCGGCGCTTCGACTTTCGGCGCCTCGACTTTCGGTGCGGCTTCGACCTTGGGCGGCGGAACGTCGATCTTCGGCGCCGGCGCTTCGACCTTCGGCGGCGGCAGCGCCTTCGCCACGGGGGCGGGCGCGGTCGCCGGGGGCGGGTTCACGGGCAAGGTCGAAAGCTTGAGCTGCAGCTCGGCGACGCGGCCTTCGAGGCGCTTCAGGCTGTCCCGCAGCGACAGGAGCGCGGCGACCTGGTCGTCGTTGTCGAGGACGAGGAGGCGCTCGCGCAGCTTGGCGCGGTCCGTGTCGTTGATGTTGCGGCTGCGCGAGAGGTCGACCTCGGAGCTCGAAAGCCGCAGCACCACGCGCTCCCCGCTCTCCGGCGCGCGGCGCGGGGCCGCGGCTGCGGCTGCGGGCGGGGCAGGGGCCTTCGCGGGCGCTTTCACAGGCGCGGGGCGCGAGGGTGCCGGCGCGGGCTCGGTGGCCGCGAGAGCCGGGGATGCAGCCGTCGTCGGTTCGGATGCGGTCGAAGGAGAAGGCGCGCGCGCTTTCGGAGCCTCGGTCGACTTCGGTGCCGCGCGGGGGGGACGCTGCGGCGGCGGGGAGGTGGGCGGCGCGGAGGCGATCGACGGTTCGGACTTCACGCGCGGCAGCGAGCGGAGATCCGGGAGGACGACGTTCGCATCGAGTGGAATCGGATCGGTGGGGCCGAGGCCGGCGATGGACGGGTTGGCTTCGCGCATCGCCTGGACGTACGCACGCTGCGCCGAAGGCTTGCGCGGCAGCAGGAGCGCGGCGATCGACGCCATGGAATCGCCATTGCGGACCTGCAACCCCGTCGTGTCGCCGATCGGCGCGGCGGTGGCGACGGGCGCGGCCACAGGCGAGGGCGCGGAAGCCACGCGGGGTTCGAAGAGATCCCGGTATTCGCGGTAGGCGACGTGCGGTTGGCCCGGGCAGCGAACGACGATGCGCAGGCGCGCGTTGCGATCCTGCACCGGCTGGTCGGAGCGAAAGCGCGCGTAGCGCTCGCCGCCCTCGTCGAAGACGGCAACCTGCGCACGCGTGATGAACGGGCCGTCTTCGGCCGCGCCGCGGGAGAGGAACAGGCATTCGGCGGTGACGGGCGCGCCGTTCGCACTGCCCAGCGCCACGGTCGCATCGAGCGGCTCGCCCGGGGCGGAACGCAGCTCGAGGTCGCCGAGGGTCTGCGCGCCCGCGGGCAGCGCGAGCGCTCCCGCGAGCAGCGCGACGGCGACTGCCTCGAAAGTCCGATGCGGTTTCACGTTGCGCGCCATGGCGGGGAAATTTGTTATGGGTTCCCGGTCCGCTACCGGGTGCCGGCTCAGGTTTTCTTGCAGATCTGGGCCACGTCGTTCTTGGCCCTTTCGAGTTCCTTGGCGATGTCCTCGTCGGACAGGACCTCACGCTCGCCCTTGCTGTTGTAGCGAGCGATGCGGCCGCCCTCGACGAGCCCCTGGAGGTTCGAACGGGCGACGTTGCATTGCTCGACCTGCGCCGCGGACTGTTTCACCGCGTCGTCGGATTTCTTCGCGGCCTCGCGCGCGTCCTGCCGGCCTTTCTCCATGTCCTTGTCGCGCTGGACCGCGGTCTTCGGCGCGGCGGCGGGCTCGGCGGTCGTGCCGGTACCGACGCTCAGGCGCTTGGTGTCCTGGTTCGGCGGCGGCGAGTCCGAGTAGTAGGTCTTGCCGTCCTTGTCGACCCACTTGTAGAGCTGGGCCGCGGCCGGCACGGCGGCGGAAAGGATGATCGCGGCGATCAGGAAACGTCTCATGGAAACTCCTTCGCGGTTTCGTTCAATTCACGGCCGGATAGGCGAGCTGCTCCAGTCCCAGCTGGGCCAGCTCGCTGGCCTTCTTTGCATGCCGCACGGTCGCGGCGTTGTCCTTCGTGGCGGCGGCCTGGCGCGCGAGCACCAGCGACTCCCAGGCCTTCGCCCACAGCGCGCGCTTCGCGCGCGCCCGTTGAATGTCCGTCTCTGCCTGCGCCAGCATCGCGCGCGCTTCCTGGTCCAACGCGCCCGGATCGACCGGCGCCGACTGCGGCCTCGCTACGGCTGGAACCGCGGGCGCGGCCGTCTCGGGTGCCGTTTCCGGAGCCACGCAACCCGCGAGCGCGAACACTGTGGCGAACACCGCGGCGGCTCCACGCCGGATCCAAACAACTGTTAGGCAAACACGTGAAGTTTCAAGCATTTACGAAACCTTATCGAGAAAGGACTGGAACGTCAATGAATGCCTGCACCGGGAGGCCCCGGGGCTTGGTTTGGTCCGGTGAGACCGCATCTGTATAATCTCGTTTTGAGTGAAGGGTTTGGCCCAATGCGCGTCATCCAAAAAGCGCTCACATTCGACGACGTCCTCCTCGTTCCCGCCCACTCGACCGTCCTGCCTCGCGAAGTCCGCCTCACCTCCCGCCTCACCCGGTCGATCCAGCTCAACATCCCGTTGCTCTCCGCCGCCATGGATACGGTGACGGAATCGCGCCTCGCGATCGCCCTCGCGCAAGAAGGCGGCATCGGCATCGTCCACAAGAACATCTCCCCGCAGCAGCAGGCCTCGGAAGTCTCGAAGGTGAAGCGCTTCGAGAGCGGCGTGGTGAAGGAGCCCGTCACCGTCGCGCCGACCATGAGCGTGCGAGACGTGCTGGAGATCACTCGCCGCCATCGCATCTCGGGGCTGCCGGTACTCGAGGGCAAGCGCGTCGTGGGCATCGTCACCAACCGCGACCTGCGGTTCGAGACGAACCTCGACCAGCCGGTCGGCAACATCATGACGCCGCGCGAGAAGCTCGTGACCGTGAAGGAGGGCGCCACGACCGACGACGCCCGCGAGCTGATGCACAAGCATCGCCTCGAGCGCGTGCTCGTGATCAACGGCGACTGGGAGCTGCGCGGGCTGATGACCGTGAAGGACATCCTCAAGTCGTCCGAGCACCCGAACGCCAGCAAGGACCAGTTCGGCCGGCTTCGCGTCGGTGCGGCGGTCGGCGTCGGCGAAGACACCGATGAGCGCGTCGAGAAGCTGGTCGAGGCCGGCGTCGACGTGATCGTCGTCGACACAGCGCATGGCCATGCCCAGGGCGTGCTCGACCGCGTGAAATGGGTCAAGAAGAAATTCCCCAACCTGCAGGTGATCGGCGGCAACGTCGCCACGAAGGATGGAGCGCACGCGCTCGTCGACCACGGCGCGGATGGCGTGAAGGTCGGCATCGGCCCCGGCTCCATCTGCACCACGCGCATCGTCGCGGGCGTCGGCGTGCCGCAGATCAGCGCGATCCAGAACGTCGCCGACGCGCTCGCGAAGCTCGACATCCCGTGCATTGCCGATGGCGGCATCCGCTACTCGGGCGACGTGGCCAAGGCCATCGCGGCCGGCGCCTCGAGCGTGATGCTGGGAAGCCTCTTCGCCGGCACCGAGGAGGCTCCGGGCGAGATCGAGCTCTTCCAGGGCCGCTCGTACAAGAGCTACCGCGGCATGGGCTCGATCGGCGCGATGCAGAAGGGTTCTTCCGATCGCTACTTCCAGGACGCGGAGATGAATGCCGACAAGCTGGTGCCCGAAGGCGTCGAGGGCCGCGTGCCCTACAAGGGGCCCTCGGTCGCGATCATCCACCAGATCATGGGGGGGCTTCGCGCCAGCATGGGCTACACGGGCTGCCGCACCATCGAGGAGATGCGCTCGAAGGCCGAGTTCGTCGAGATCACTTCAGCCGGGATGCGGGAGTCGCACGTCCACGACGTGCAGATCACCAAAGAAGCTCCCAACTACCGGGTGGATTGATGGACCGCATCCTGATCCTCGACTTCGGTTCGCAAGTCGCGCAGCTCATTGCCCGCCGCATCCGCGAGTCGGGCGTCTACTGCGAGCTGCATCCCAACGACGTCGACGAGAAGTTCATCCGCGACTACGACCCGAAGGGCATCATCCTCTCGGGCAGCCACGCCTCGGCGCTCGACGAGGGCACGCTCAAGGCCGACCCGTACGTCTTCAAGCACGGCGTCCCCGTGCTCGGCATCTGCTACGGCATGCAGACGATGGCCGCGCAACTCGGCGGCGGCGTCGAGGCCGGCAAGGTGCGCGAGTTCGGCTATGCGGAAGTGCGTGCCCACGGCCATTCGAAGCTGCTGGAGGGCATCCAGGATCGCAGCGGGGCGAACGGAGAGGGACACCTCGACGTCTGGATGAGCCACGGCGACAAGGTCACGGCGCTTCCGCCCGGCTTCAAGCTGATGGCCTCCAACGAAGCGTGCCCCATCGCGGGCATGTTCGATCCCGACCGCGAGTTCTACGCGGTGCAGTTCCATCCGGAAGTCACGCACACCAAGCAGGGCACGCAGATCTACCGGCGCTTCGTGCACGAGATCTGCAGGGCGGGCTCGAGCTGGAACATGCCGGAGTTCGCACCCCAGGCCATCCAGAAAGTCCGCGAGCAGGTCGGCGGCGACGAGGTGATCCTCGGCCTCTCCGGCGGCGTGGATTCGGCCGTGGCCGCCGCGCTGATCCACAAGGCGATCGGCAACCAGCTCTCGTGCATTTTCGTCGACACCGGGTTGCTGCGCCTCGGCGAGGGCGACCAGGTGATGGAGACTTTCGCGAAGCACATGGGCGTGAAGGTCGACCGCGTGAACGCCTCCGAGGAGTTCTATCGCGAGCTGAAGGGCGTCGAGGATCCGGAGGCCAAGCGCAAGATCATCGGCCGCCTGTTCGTGGAAGTCTTCCAGCGCGAGGCGAAGAAGCTTCCGAAGGCGAAGTGGCTCGCGCAAGGCACGATCTATCCCGACGTGATCGAGAGCGCCGGCGCGAAGACGAAGAAAGCGGTGACGATCAAGTCGCACCACAACGTGGGCGGGCTGCCGGAGTCGCTGCATCTCAAGTTGCTCGAGCCGCTGCGCGAGCTCTTCAAGGACGAGGTTCGTGCGCTGGGTCTCGAGCTGGGCCTGCCGCGCGAGATGGTCTTCCGCCATCCGTTCCCCGGACCCGGTCTCGGCGTTCGTATCCTCGGCGAAGTGAAGGCGGAATACGCCGAGCTGCTGCGCCGCGCCGACGCGATCTTCATCGAGGAGCTGCGCCGCGCGAAAGATTCCGACGGCACGAGCTGGTACGACAAGGTCGCGCAGGCCTTCGTCGTGTTCCTGCCGGTGCGCTCGGTGGGCGTGATGGGCGACGGCCGCACCTATGAATTCGTCGTCGCGATGCGCGCCGTGCAGACCACCGACTTCATGACCGCGCACTGGGCCGAGCTGCCCTACGAGCTCCTGGGGCGTGCCTCGAACCGCATCATCAACGAGGTGCGCGGCATCAACCGCGTGACCTACGACATCTCGAGCAAGCCGCCCGCCACCATCGAGTGGGAGTGAAGCGGGGGATGCGATGACGACGCTGTTCATCGCAGGGGCGAGCGGGCTGGTCGGCGGCCGGGCCTTGGCGCTGGCGCTGGCCGATGCACGCGTGACGCGCGTGATCGCGCCTACCCGGCGCCCACTCCTCGCGCACGCTTCCCTCGAGAATCCGCGGCTGGAAGCGCTGATCGACGATGCCGCACCTGAGGGTTGGCGTGCCGACGGCGCGATCTGCGCGCTGGGGACGACGCGGAAGGTCGCCGGCTCCGACGCCGCCTTTCGTGCGGTCGATCATGACCTCGTGTTGGCCATTGCCCAGCGATTGCGGGGAGCGGGCGTGCAGCGATTCACGCTGGTCTCCTCCGTGGGTGCCGATCCGCGGTCCCGCGTTCTCTACACGCGCACCAAGGGTGAGGTCGAGGAGGCGATCGGCCGCCTCGGATTTCCGTCGCTCACGATCCTGCGGCCGGGCTTCCTGGAGGGCGAGCGCGCGGAGTACCGGCCCTTCGAGCGTGTCGTGGGGGCCGTGCTGCGCCTCGCGGGTCCCGTGCTGCCGCGGTCGGCACGCGTGAGCCCGGTCTCCACCGTGGCGCGCCTGGCGGTCGAGACGGCGATCGCGGGATCGACGGGGACCCGCATCATTGGACCGGGCGAAATCGCGGAGTGACTACTCGATCGTGATGTTGGAGTCGCGCACGACCTTGCCCCACTTGGCGATGTCGCGCGAGATGAGCGAGCGGAACTCCTCCGGAGTCGAGCCGCCGGGCTCGGCTCCGAGCTTGAACCACGTCTCTTTCAGGTCGGGATCCTCGAAGGCCTTCACGACCGCCGCGCGCAGCTTGTCGATGATCGGCTTCGGCGTTCCCGCCGGCACCCACAGGCCGTACCAGGACGTGACTTCGAACCCCGGCATGCCGGACTCCATCGCGGTCGGGATTTCGGGGAACGACGGCGAGCGCTTCGCGGACGTGACGACGATCGGCCGCACGGTGCCGCCGCGGATCTGCCCCGCGGCACTTCCCAACGCTTCGAAGATGTAGTCGATCTCGCCGGCGACGAGCGCGGCGGTGGCCGGCCCCGTTCCCTTGTACGGGACGTGCGTGGCCTTGAAGCCCGCGGCCGCCGCGAACATCTCGCACGACAGGTGGCGCGAGGTGCCGTTGCCCGCCGAACCGCAATTGATCTTGCCGGGATTGGCCTTCGCGAACGCGATCAATTCGGGGAGCGTCTTCGCGGGCACGCGATTGGCGGCCACGAGCACGTCGGGGAAGATCGCTGCCGTCGTGACGGGGACGAGATCCTTCTCGAGGTCGTAGCTCAGGTTCTTGTACGCAGCCGCGGCCACCGCGCCGTGCACCGAATAGAGCAGCACCGTGTAGCCATCGGGTGGGGACTTGGCGACCACGGCCGCGCCGATGGTCCCGCCTGCGCCGCCGCGGTTGTCGATCACGACCTGCTGCCCGAGGATCGTCGAGAGCTTTTGCGCGAGGGGCCGCGCGACGGTGTCGGTGCCGCCGCCGGGCGGGAACGGCACGATCATCTTCACCGGCTTGTTGGGCCAGTCCTGGGCGAGGGCGGGCAGGGTCGCGAGCAGCGTGGCGGCGAGAGCGAGGCGGATGCGCTTCATTTTCGGGTCGTTCCTCCAGAGGTCGCATCACCTTACACGACGAATCCCGGCGCCCATGCGTCACGCCCGCGAAGGGTGTCTGCGACCCGGGCTGTCCGGCGAAGGGACTCTCGGTTACAATTGAGAACTATTTCTATTCGCACCCGAGGTACCCGTGCCTTCCCCTTCCGCCTCCCTCTGGCGCTGGCCCATCGTCCTGGGCGTGCTCACCGCGACCGGACTGCTGGCCGCGCTCGTTTCCGATTCCTGGGGTGATCCGTGGTCGTGGGTCGGCCTCGGCGTGCCCGTGGCCGTCATGGCCTGGTTCGGCCTGCCCCGGCGCAAGGCCAGCGCCTCCCTTCCCGAATCCCCCGCCGCAACCCGGAGCTCTCCTTGAATCTGCAACGCGCCTTCGCCGTTTCCATCCTTGCCTTCCACGTCGCCGCCGCCTTCGCGCAGGCCACGCCTCCCGCCGCTCCCGACGACAAGGCGGTGCCGATGGCGCCCATCGTCGTGAAGGCGAGCGCCGATGCCTCGGCGGAAGGCCTGTCGCCGGCGTATCCCGGTGGCCAGGTCGCACGCGGCGGACGAGCCGGCATCCTCGGCACGAAGGACAACCTCGAGACGCCGTTCTCCATCACCGCGTATACGAACGAGCTGATCCAGGACAAGCAGGCCCGGAGCGTGGGCGACGTGCTGCAGAACGATCCGGGCGTTCGCATCGCGCGCGGCTTCGGCAACTTCCAGGAGGCCTACTTCATCCGCGGCTTCATCCTCAGCTCGGACGATGTCGCCTACAACGGCCTCTACAGCCTGCTGCCGCGCCAGTACATCGCGACGGAGCTCTTCGAGCGCGTCGAGGTGCTGCGCGGAGCGACGGCCTTCCTCGGCGGCGCGAGCCCCGGCGGCGATGGCATCGGCGGCGCGATCAACCTGCTGCCGAAACGCGCGCCCAACGAGCCGTTGAATCGCGTCACGCTCGGCTTCGGCGACAACTCCCAATACAACGTCTCGGCGGACATCGCGCGCCGCTTCGGTCCGGACGGCGCGATGGGCGTACGCATCAACGGCGCCTATCGCGACGGCGGTACCTCGATCGACGACGAGCACGCCGAGCTCGGCCTCGCGTCGATCGGCCTCGACTGGCGCAGCCGCGACGTGCGCCTCTCGGGTGACCTCGGCTACCAGGACAACCGCCTGCGACAGACACGCACCAACGTGAGCCTCGGGTCCGGCGTGACCTCGGTGCCCGGCGTTCCCGACGCGGCGCGCAACTTCGCGCAACCCTGGTCGTACTCGAACGAGAAGGACCTTTTCGGCACGCTCCGCGGCGAATGGGATATCGCGCGCAACGTCACGCTCTACGGCGCGTACGGCCTTCGCCGCAGCGAGGAAGCGAACTCGCTCGCGAACATCACCGTCGATGACGGCACCACCGGAGCCTCGAGCGTCCAGCGCTTCGACAACACGCGCGAGGACCGCGTCGACACCGGCGAGGTCGGCGTGCGAGGCAAGTTCCGCACCGGCTCGGTGGGGCACGAGTGGGTGGTCGCGGCTTCGTACTTCCAGGGCGAGCGCGACAACGCCTATGCGTTCGACTTCTTCAACTCGCTGCCGACGAACCTCTACTCGCCCATCTCGCATCCGCAGCCCGCCTTCAGTCCCGCGACGTTCTACGGCAACGAGATCTCGTCGCCGTCGCTCACCGGCCGCACCCGGCTCACGAGCATCGCGATCGGCGATACCTTGTCCTTTCTGGACAACACCCTCCTCGCCACGGTGGGATTGCGCGACCAGAAGCTGAAGGTCGAGAACTTCGCGTACACGACGCACGCGGCCGATCCGGCGTACGACGACAGCCGCGTGAGCCCGGCCGTGGGCGTGGTGTACCGCGCCTCCAAGCGGCTCTCGCTCTATGCGAACTACATCGAGGGCCTCACGCAGGGCGAGACGGCGCCCTCGACCGCGGCCAACCTCGGCGAGATGCTCGCCCCGTACGTGTCCAAGCAGAAGGAAGTCGGCGTGAAGTACGACGCGGGCCGCCTCGGCATGAGCGCCGCCTACTTCTCCACCGACAAGCCGCGTGCGATCGTCGACTCGAGCAACACGTTCACCTCGAACGGCGAGGATCGCCACCAGGGCCTGGAATTCACGCTGTACGGCGAGGCCGCGCCTGGCCTGCGCGTGCTGGGCGGGGCCACGTGGCTCGACGCGAAGCAGGAAAACACAGGCTCGTCCGCGACCGACGGCAAGCGCGTGATCGGCGTGCCGCGCTGGCAGGCGAACTTCGGCATCGACTGGGACATTCGCGCCGTCGAAGGTCTCGCGGTCGATGCGCGCGTCGTCTATACCGGGTCGAGCTTTGCCGACGGGGCCAACACGCTCGAGGTGCCGGGTTGGACGCGCTTGGACCTCGGCGTGCGCTACCTGGTGGAGGTCCAGGGCAAGCCGGTGACACTGCGTGCGCGCCTCGACAACGCCACCGACAAGAACTACTGGGCTTCCGTCGGCGGCTTCCCCGGCATCGGCTACCTGGTCGTGGGTGCTCCCCGTACCTTCACCCTTTCGGGCAGCGTGGATTTCTGACCATGATGAGCCCCCGCGCGCTTCGCATCACGACGTGGCTGCACAAGTGGAGCAGCCTCGTTTGCACGGTCTTCATGCTGCTGCTGTGCCTGACCGGCCTGCCGCTGATCTTCCACCACGAGATCGGGCACCTCACCGGCACGGAGGTCGAGGCGCCACCGATGGCAGCGGGCACGCCGCACAAGCCGCTGGAGGAGATCCTCGCGGCAGGACATGCGCGCCATCCGCAGCGCGTGGTGCAGTTCGCATCGCCCGACGAGGAAGATCCGAACATCTGGTTCGTGACGCTGACGCCTTCGCCCGAGCCGACGGAGGACTTCAAGTCCGTGGCCGTCGACGCGCGCACGGCGCAGGTGCTGAAGGAGCCGAAGTTCGACGAGGGCTTCATGTACGTGATGTTCAAGCTCCACATCGACCTCTTCGCCGGCCTGGCGGGCAAGCTCTTCCTCGGCTTCATGGGCTTGCTGCTGCTGGTGGCGATCGTGACGGGCGTGATGCTCTACGCGCCGTTCATGCGCAAGCTCGCCTTCGGGGACGTGCGCCGCGAGAAGTCGCCGCGCGTGAAGTGGCTCGACCTGCACAACCTGCTCGGCATCGTCACGCTCACGTGGGCCTTCGTCGTGGGAGCCACCGGGATGATCAACACCTGGGCCGACCTGCTGATCAAGTACTGGCAGTACGACTCGATGACGACGCTGCTCGCGCCCTACAAGGGGCAACCGCTGGTGCCGGCGGCGGAGCGTGGGTCGCTGCAGAAAGCCTACGACGCGGCGCTCGCGCACGTGCCGGGCACCAAGGTCCGCTTCATCGCATTCCCCGGGACGGCGTTCTCGAGCCCGCACCACACGACGTTCTTCATGGCGGGGAACACGCCGCTCACCTCGAAGCTGCTGAAGCCCGTGATGGTGGATGCGAAGACCGCCGCGGTGACCAACGCGCCCGACTTGCCGTGGTACCTCACGGCGCTGCTGGTCTCGCAGCCGCTGCATTTCGGCGACTACGGCGGCATGCCGATGAAGGTCCTCTGGGCGCTCCTCGACATCGCGACGATCTTCGTCCTGGGCAGCGGCCTCTACCTCTGGCTCAAGCGCCGCCAGCCCCAGTCCCTCGTGGAGGAAGCGGGAGCGGTGGTGGGGGAAACCGCCTAGCGCCGCCTGGGGATGGGTAGAATCGGCCCATGGTCAAGGTCAAGGTCTACGGCATCCCCAACTGCGAGACCGTGAAGAAGGCGCGCGCCTGGCTCGAGGTGCACGGCGTCGAGTACGACTTCCACGACTACAAGAAGCAGGGCGTGGACAAGGGCCGCCTCGAGAAGTGGGTGCGGGAGCACGGCTGGGAGGCGATCCTGAACCGCTCCGGCATGACCTTCCGCAAGCTCGACCCGGCGCTCACGCAAGACCTGAACGCGAAGAAGGCCGTGGCCCTCATGGTCGCGCATCCTTCGGCGATCAAGAGGCCCGTGCTGGTCGAAGGGTCACGCACGCTCGTCGGCTTCAAGCCCGAGGCCTACCAGGCCGCGTTCCCCGGCAAGCGCTAGCGGTGGCGAACGACGAAGCCTTCATGCGCGAGGCGCTCGCCCTCGCGGCCGAAGCGGCCCGGGCCGGCGAAGTGCCGGTGGGCGCGGTGGTCGTAAAGGATGGCGAGGTCATCGGGCGCGGCTCCAACCGGCCGATCACGAACCGCGATCCCACGGCGCACGCCGAGGTGGTGGCGATGCGGGAGGCGGCCGCGCGGCTCGGCAACTACCGCCTGCCCGGCTGCGAGCTCTACGTGACGCTGGAGCCCTGCGCGATGTGCGTGGGCGCGATGATCCACGCGCGCGTCGCCCGGGTCGTGTATGGAGCGCGCGACCCGAAGACCGGCGCCTGCGGCAGCGTGGTCGACCTTCCCGCCGAGGCACGCCTGAACCACCACGGGACGTTCGAAGGCGGTGTCCTGGCCGACGAAAGCGGTGCGGTGCTGCGAAAGTTCTTCGCCGATCGGCGCTAGGTCGCGGGTGTAGAATTTCGTCGTCACCGCTGCTCGTATCCATGGCCGCCCCCCGCTTCGTCCACCTCCGCCTCCACAGCGAATACTCGATCGTCGATGGGATGGCGCGCGTGGATGCCGCGGTCGACGCGGCCGCGGCCGACGGCATGCCCGCGCTCGCGATCACCGACCTGGGCAACCTCTTCGGCGCGGTGAAGTTCTTCCAGGCCGCCCGCGGCGTGGGTGTCCAGCCGCTGGTCGGCTGCGACCTCTGGATCACCAACGAGCGCAGCCGCGACCACCCCTACCGCGCTGCCTTGCTCTGCCGCAACCGCGAGGGCTACCTCGCCCTGTGCGCGCTGCTCACGCGGGCGCACGTCGAGAACCACTGGCGCGGCCGCGCCGAGGTGCGCCGCGAGTGGCTGAAGGGCGTGCCGGGGCTGATCGTGCTCTCCGGAGCGCGCTCCGGCGACGTGGGCCAGGCGCTCGGCGCCAGCAACTTAGTCCAGGCGGAAGCGCTCGCCCGCGAATGGGCCGCGGATTTCCCCGGCGCCTTCTACCTCGAGGTCCAGCGCGCCGACCCGGAGCGTGACGAGCCCTACGTGCGAGCCGCCGTGGCGCTCGCGGGGCGCCTCGACATCCCGGTCGTCGCCACCCACCCGATCCAGTTCGTGAAGCGCGAGGACTACCGGGCCCACGAGGCGCGCGTGTGCATCGCGCAGGGCTACGTGCTGGGCGACCAGCGCCGTCCCCGCGAATTCCGCCCGTCGCAGTACTTCAAGACGCAGGACGAGATGGCGGAGCTCTTCGCCGACCTCCCCGAGGCACTCGCCAACACCATCGAGATCGCGCGGCGCTGCAGCTTCGAGTTCGAGCTGGGCAAGAGCCGCCTCCCGGACTTCCCCACGCCGAACGGCGAGTCGATCGAGGACTACCTGCGCAAGCGCTCGCAGGAGGGCCTCGCCATGCGCCTGGAGGCGCTGTACCCGGACGCGGCGGCCCGCGCGGAAGCCGCGCCGACGTACGCCGAGCGCCTCGAGTTCGAGCTGAAGACCATCATCCAGATGGGCTTCGCGGGCTACTTCCTCATCGTCGCGGATTTCATCAACTGGGCGCAGTCGCACGGCGTTCCCGTCGGTCCGGGCCGCGGCTCGGGCGCCGGTTCGCTGGTGGCCTACGTGCTGGGCATCACCGGCCTCGATCCGCTGCGCTACGAGCTGCTGTTCGAGCGCTTCCTCAATCCCGAGCGCGTGTCGATGCCCGACTTCGACATCGACTTCTGCCAGGACGGGCGCGACCGCGTCATCGACTACGTGAAGCAGAAGTACGGCGCCGAGTGCGTCTCGCAGATCGCGACCTTCGGCACGATGGCGGCAAAAGCCGTCGTGCGCGACGTCGGCCGCGTGCTCGGCATGCCCTATGGCGAGGTCGACCGCATCGCGAAGCTCGTGCCCTTCGAGCTGGGCATCACGCTCACCAAGGCGCTCGAGATGGAGCCGCAGCTGAAGGCCCTGGTGAAGGAGCAGGAAGGCGTGGCGGAGCTGATGGAGCTCGCCCTCTCGCTGGAAGGGCTCTCGCGCAACGTCGGCATGCACGCGGGCGGCGTGCTGATCGCGCCGGGCAAGCTGACCGACTTCACGCCGCTCTACAGCGCCGAGGGCTCCAACGCGCTCGTGAGCCAGTTCGACAAGGACGACGTCGAGAAGGCCGGGCTGGTGAAGTTCGACTTCCTCGGCCTCACCACGCTCACGATCATCGCCGAGGCGCAGCGCAACATCCGCTCCCTGGGCCAGCCGGACTTCGACGTGGAGAAGATCCCGCTCGACGATCCGCCGTCGTACAAGGTCTTCTCCTCCGGCAATACGGTCGCGATCTTCCAGTTCGAAAGCCGCGGCATGCGCGACCTCATCATGAAGGCGCGTCCCGACCGGCTGGAAGACCTCATCGCCTTGAACGCCCTCTACCGCCCGGGCCCGATGGACCTGATCCCCGAGTTCATCGAGAGGAAGCACGGCCGCCAGCGCTGGGAGTACCTCGATCCCCGGCTGAAGGAGATCCTCGAGCCCACCTACGGCGTCATGACGTACCAGGAGCACGTGATGACGATCGCCCAGGTGATCGGCGGCTATACGCTCGGCAGCGCCGACCTGCTGCGGCGGGCGATGGGCAAGAAGAAGCCCGAGGAGATGGCGAAGCAGCGCGAGATCTTCATGAAGGGCTCGGGCGAGCGCGGCCTGCCCGCGGTGAAGGCGAACATCCTCTTCGACCAGATGGAGAAGTTCGCGGGCTACGGCTTCAACAAGTCGCACTCCGCGGCGTACGCGCTGGTCGCCTACCAGACCGCGTTCCTCAAGGCGCACCACGCGGCCGCGTTCATGGCCGCCAACTTGTCGGCGGTGATGACGGACACCGACAAGGTCCAGTCGATCTACGACGACGCGGGCAAGAATGGCCTCAAGGTGGCGCCCCCGGACATCAACTCGGGCAGCTATCGCTTCGTGCCGCTCGACGACAAGAACATCCGCTACGGCCTGGGCGCGGTGAAGGGAACGGGCGAGGGCGCGATCGAGAACGTCGTCGCCGCGCGCGCCGTGGGCGGGCCGTTCAAGGACCTCGCCGATTTCTGCCGGCGCGTCGACCGCCGCGTGGTGAACCGCCGCGCGATGGAGGCCCTCATCAAGGCCGGTGCCTTCGACTCCGTCGAGCCCAACCGCGCGAGCCTCGCCGCGTCGCTCGGCGCGGCGATCGATGTCGCGGAGAAAGGCGAGCAGTTCGCCAACCAGGTGAGCCTCTTCGGCGGCGGGGACGATGCCAGCCATTCGGCCTTCACGCTCGTGTCCATGCCGCCCTGGCCGGAGCGCGAGCGCCTGCTGAACGAGAAGCAGAGCCTCGGCTTCTATCTATCCGGCCACCCGTTCAACGCGTACCGCGACGAGCTGCGCCGCATCGCCTCCACGCCGCTCGCGAAGGTGATGCCCACCAACTACGGCGAGACGGTGATGCTGGCCGGCGTCATCTACGGCGTGCAGATGCGCAACACGCGCCGCGGCCGCATGGCGATCCTCACGCTGGACGACGCCACGGCGAAGGTCGAGGTGGTGGTGTTCGGCGAGCTCTTCCACGAGAAGCGCGCCATCATCCAGGAAGACCAGGTGATCGCGCTCGCGGGCAAGGTGCAGAACGACGAATTCTCCGGGGGGCTGCGCGTCACGGCCGAGAAGCTGATGGATCTCTCCGAGGTGCGCGCGGCGCATGCCAAGCTGCTGCGGCTCAACATGAACGGCCAGGCCGATTCGAACAAGCTGAGGCAGGTCCTCGCCCCGTACGCGGGCGGCGCCTGCGCGGTGGCGATCCGCTACCGCAATGCGCAGGGCGAGTGCGATATCCGCCTGCCCGATGCCTATCGCGTGAAGGTCTCCGAGCCGCTGCTCGCCTCGCTGAACGAGTGGCTGCGCGAGGAAAACGTCGAAGTCGTCTACTGACCGGCGGGGCGGGCCTCAGTCCGACGGACGCGTCTCGAACGCGGCGTAGGTTCCCGAGTCTTCCATGATCTCCACGCGCGCGACGTTGGCCGCTTCCGGCCCGCGGTGCGCCCATCTCAGGAGCAGCTCCACGGCTTGCGTGGGCCCCTCGATGACGGCTTCCACGGTGCCGTCGCGGCGGTTGCGCACCCAGCCCCGAACCCCCAGGCGCTGCGCCTCCTGGCGCATCGTTTCGCGGTAGCCCACGCCCTGGACCCGGCCCCAAATCACCAGGTGGCGGCTGATCGTTCCCGGGGCGGCCATCAGTCGTCGCTCACGCGGCCGCGGCCGCGCTTGGTCACGGCCCGCACCTTCTTCTCCGTGATGCGCCGCTCCTTCGCGGCGCGCGACGGCTTCGTCGCCACGCGCTTCTTCGGCACGTGGTTCAGGCGGTGGAGGGCCTCGACCAGCCTGTCGAAGGCGGTCTCTCGGTTGCGGAACTGCGAGCGCGTGTCTTGTGCCATCACGACGACTCCCGAAGGCGGGTGGGTGAGCCGGAGGGCCGACTCGGTCTTGTTCACGTGCTGCCCGCCGGGACCGCTCGCCCGGAAGACCTCGACGACGACCTCTCGCTCGAGCGTGGGGCGGTCGGTGGCGTAGGGCGGCGGGGCAAGAGGGGCTCTGCGGGGCATGGGGCGGGTTCGCTTACGGTCGTAATGTACGCGACCGCGAATCTGTGTGGCGTTTCACTTCGGCTTGCGGGGAGGGGGAACACAGTGGGCTCGTGATGAAAAACAACGACGATTTCCCGCATCTCTCGCTCGGCTGAAACTCTCCGGCCCGCGAAAGCCCCCAGCCCGCCTCCGGCGGGCTTTTTATTTGATGCGCATTCCAGGCGCGGCACCGGAGTCGGGAGCGAGCAGGTAGATCGAGCCGCCGTCGCCCGCGGCGAGCACCATGCCCTGCGATTCGCCGAAGCGCATCTTGCGCGGGGCCAGGTTGGCGACCATGACGGTGAGGCGTCCCACGAGCTCCTTGGGCGTATAGGCCGAGCGGATGCCCGCGAACACCGTTCGCTGCTCGATGCCGATGTCGAGGGTGAGCTTGAGGAGCTTGTCGGCATCCGCGACCAGCTCCGCGTCGACGATGCGGGCAATGCGGAGGTCGATGCGGCCGAAGTCGTCGATGGAGATCGTCTCGCCCACCGGCAGGATCACGGGAGGCTTGGGCGGCTCGACCGGCTCCAGCTTGAACTCGGGCGCGTCGCTCGCGGCGGCCGCGCCCGGCGCGGCGGCCTTGCCCGGCTCCGGTTTCGTTTCCGGGGGCTCCAGCAGCTGCTCGATCTGCTTGGGGTCGATGCGCGACACCAGGTGCTTGTACGGCTGCACGACGTGCCCGGGCTTCAACGGCGTGGCGACGTCCTCCCAGGTGTAGGGCTTCGCGCTTCCAAGGAATGCCTCGACATCCTCCGCGACCTTCGGCAGCACCGGCTTCAGGTAGATCGTGAGGATGCGGAAGAGCTCGAGGTAGAGCGTGCAGAACCATTGCAGCGCTCCGTCCTGGCCCGCCTCCTTGGCGATCTCCCACGGCTTCTGCTCGTCGACGTACTGGTTCACGCGGTCGGCGAGGAACATGATCTGGCGGATCGCCTTGCCGAACTCGCGCGACTCGTAGTCCGCGGCGATCGCGTCGGCGAAGCTGCGCACCTCGAAGAGGATCTGCGGCGCCTGGTCGTCGTCGGCCGCCGGGGGCGCCACGGCGCCGCGCATCTTGTGCTTCAGCTCCCGGCCGGCGGAAAGCGGCTCCTCGGAGAGCTTGCCGTTGAAGCGCTTGGAGATGAAGCCCACGGCGCGGCTGGCGATGTTCACGTACTTGCCGACCAGGTCCGAGTTCACCCGCGCGAGGAAGTCCTCGGGGTTGAAGTCCAGGTCCTCGACGCGATCGTTCAGCTTGGCGGCGAGGTAGTAGCGGACCCACTCGGGGTTCAGGCCCAGGTCCAGGTACTTCTGCGGGCTCACCGTGACGCCGCGCGACTTCGACATCTTCTCGCCCGAGAGCTGCAGGAAGCCGTGGACGTAGACGAAGTCGGGGATCTTGCGGCCGGCGAACTGCAGCACCGCGGGCCAGAAGAGCGTGTGGAAGTAGATGATGTCCTTGCCGATGAAGTGGATCTGCTCCAGCTTCGGGTCGGCCAGGTACTTGTCGAAGTCCTGCCCCTTCTTGTCGAGGAAGCTCTTCAGCGACGCGAGATAGCCGATGGGCGCGTCCAGCCAGACGTAGAAGTACTTGCCCTTGGCCCCGGGGATCTCGAAGCCGAAGTAGGGCGCGTCGCGGGTGATGTCCCAGTCGTTCAGGCCCCCGTCCAGCCACTCGAGGACCTTGTTCGACACCTCGGGCTGGAGCTTGCCGTCCTGCGTCCAGCCGCGCAGGAACTCCACGCAGCGTGGGTCGGAGAGCTTGAAGAAGAAGTGCTCGGACTTCTTCAGCACCGGCTTGGCGCCGGTCAGCACCGAGTAGGGGTTCTTCAGGTCCGTGGGCGCGTAGACCGCGCCGCAGTTCTCGCAGGAGTCCCCGTTCTGGTCCTTGGTGCCGCACTTGGGGCATTCGCCCTTGATGTAGCGGTCGGGCAGGAACATGCCCTTCACCGGGTCGAAGAACTGCTCGATCGTCTTCGTGTCGATGAAGCCGGCCTTCTTCAGGTCGAGGAAGATCGAGCGCGACAGGTCGCGGTTCTCGTCCGAGTGCGTCGTGTGGAAGTGGTCGAAGCTGATGCCGAAGCGCGTGAGGTCGCGCTTGTGGCCCTCGGCCACGCGGGCGATCAGTTCCTCGGGCGTGACGCCCTCGGCCTCGGCCTTGAGCATGATCGGAGCGCCGTGCGCGTCGTCGGCGCAGACGAAGTTCACCTTGTGACCCTGCAGCCGCTGGTAGCGGACCCAGATGTCGGCCTGCACGTACTCCATGAAGTGGCCGATGTGGAGAGGGCCGTTCGCGTACGGGAGTGCGGTGGTGACGAAGAGCTTGCGGGGCATTGAGGAGGCGGCCGGGGACAGCGCGATCATAGCAAATTGCTTTAGAATTGCGACCTTGCAACGCCATCCCCGCTCCAATCCCCCATGCCGGTTTCCGAAAAAGACGTCCTCGAAGCGCTGTCCGAGCTGATCGACCCGGTCACGGATCGAAACTATGTCGAGTCGAAGAGCGCCCGCAACGTGAAGGTGGACGGCGAGCGCGTGACCGTGGACGTCGTCCTCGGCTATCCGGCGCGCGGCGTCCTGGAGACGGTGCGCACGCAGGTGGTCGATCGCCTGAAGAAGCTTCCGGGCATCGCGCAGGCGAGCGCCAACGTGGTCTCGAAGATCGTGCCCCACACCGTCCAGCGCGGCGTGAAGCTGGTGCCGGGCATCAAGAACATCATCGCCATCGCCTCGGGCAAGGGCGGCGTCGGCAAGAGCACGACCGCGGTGAACCTGGCGCTGGCGCTCGCCGCCGAAGGCGCCTCGGTGGGCATGCTCGACGCGGACATCTACGGCCCGTCCCAGCCGCTCATGCTCGGCATCACCGGACGGCCGACGTCGAAGGACGGCAAGTCGATGGAGCCGATGGAAGGCCACGGCATCCAGGCGATGAGCGTGGGCTTCCTGATCGATTCGGACACGCCCATGGTCTGGCGCGGCCCGATGGTCACGCAGGCCCTGGAGCAGCTCCTCACCGAGACCAAGTGGCGCGACCTCGACTACCTCGTGGTCGACCTCCCGCCCGGCACCGGCGACATCCAGCTCACCCTCGCCCAGAAGGTGCCGGTGACCGGCGCCGTGATCGTCACCACGCCCCAGGACATCGCGCTCATTGATGCCCGGAAGGGCTTGAAGATGTTCGAGAAGGTGAACATCCCCATCCTCGGCATCGTCGAGAACATGGCGGTGCACATCTGCTCCAACTGCGGCCACGCCGAGCACATCTTCGGCGCCGGCGGCGGAGCGGCGATGAGCAAGGACTACGGCGTCGAGCTCCTCGGGAGCCTTCCGCTGGACATCCGCATCCGCGAGCAGGCCGACGCGGGCAAGCCCACCGTCGTCGCGGACCCGGACGGCGCGGTCGCCCAGGTCTACCGCCAGATCGCGCGCAAGATCGCCGCGCGCATCGCGAAGCAGGGGGAGGATCGCACCAGCCTCTTCCCGAAGATCGTCATCCAGAACTCCTAACCCCGTGATTCCCGCGCAGGCGGGGACCCAGCCCATGTCGATAAAAAGTGACAAGTGGATCCGCCGCATGGCGGAGGCCCACGGCATGATCGAGCCCTACGAGCCCGGCCAGGTGCGTGAGGTCGACGGCAAGCGCATCGTCTCCTACGGCACCTCGAGCTACGGCTACGACATCCGCGCCTCGACCGACTTCAAGATCTTCACCAACATCAACTCGACCATCGTCGACCCGAAGGCGTTCGACCCGAAGTCGTTCGTCGACTTCAGCGGGCCGGTGTGCATCATCCCGCCCAACTCCTTCGCGCTCGCCCGGACCGTCGAGTACTTCCGCATTCCGCGCAACGTGCTCACCGTCTGCCTCGGCAAGAGCACCTACGCCCGCTGCGGGATCATCGTGAACGTGACGCCCTTCGAGCCCGAGTGGGAGGGCTACGTCACGCTGGAGTTTTCGAACACGACCCCGCTGCCGGCCAAGATCTACGCGAACGAAGGCGTGGCCCAGGTGATCTTCTTTGAATCCGATGAGGTCTGCGAAACGTCGTATCGGGACCGGGGCGGGAAGTACCAGGGGCAGAAGGGCGTCACCCTCCCCAAGATGTGACCGCCGTAACCCGTTTCTACAAAATTTTTTGACGCACCGCAGCGGATTTGCCCTATACTTCGCGCGTTTTTTGCTGATTTTTGTCCCTTAAGGGACTCTTTCTTAACGGTTTTCACGACCCTTCACCGGGGAAGCAAGGAGGTCATCATGACAAGGACCAGGAACTACTAGAGGCGGCAAGCCGTCGGCTCGTATGCCGGCGCGCGCAACGCTTCAGTACGTTCTCCATTTGTCATGAAAGACCTCGATGCCCCGATCTGCGACCGTTAAGAAAATCCGGCCCCAACCGGACTTCCCCCTCGATACCCATCCGGAAGTCAGCCTCGATTTCGACCGGGTGAAGAAATTCCTCGCCCGGCACGGCTACAAGCGTCCGGTGCTGTTGGTCGACCTCGACATCGTCCGCACCAAGACCCGGCGCTTCCGCGCCTCGCTGCCGCGCGTGCGCCCGCACTTCGCCGTCAAAGCGAATCCGGACCCGCGCGTCCTGAAGACGCTGATCCAGGAAGGCGCCGGCTTCGAGATCGCCTCGATCGCCGAGCTGGACCTCCTGCTGTCCATCGGCGTGCCGGTGGCCGAGATCTTCTATTCGAACCCGATGAAGTCGCGCGCCTACCTCGAGTACGCCGCGGGCAAGGGCGTCGAGTGGTACGTGGTCGACAGCGTCGAGGAGATCCGCAAGGTCCAGTCGGTGAAGGCCGACGCCAAGATGTACCTGCGCATCGACGCCCCCAACATCGGCAGCGACTGGCCGCTCGCCGGCAAGTTCGGCGCGCACATGAGCGACATCCCGGAGCTGATCCAGGCCGCGGTCGACTGCAAGGCCGACCTCGCGGGCATCACCTTCCACGTCGGCTCGCAGTGCCTGAACCCGGAGAACTGGCGCGTCGGCATGGACCGCGCGCGCAAGGTGTTCGCCGCGATGCGCACCGCGGGCCTGCGCCCGCGCCTGCTGAACCTCGGCGGCGGCTACCCCGTGCGCCACGTGAAGCCGATGCCGTCGATCGAGACGATCGCCGAGGTGATCAACAAGGAATTGCGCCACTTCGGCCCGGAGATCCAGGTGATCGCCGAGCCCGGCCGCTACCTCGTGTCCGACGCCGGCTATTTCATCTGCCGCGTGATCGGCACGGCCACGCGCAATGACCAGCGCTGGATGTATTGGGATGCGGGCGTCTTCGGCGGCGTGATCGAGACGACGGAAGGCCTGCGCTACAACATCTACACGGACCGCGATGGCGAGCCGGTGGCCTGGAACGTGGCCGGCCCGACGTGCGACTCGGTGGATGTGGTGATGCGCGACGAGCTCCTGCCCGCGGACCTGCAGGAAGGCGACTTCATCTTCATCAAGAACGCCGGCGCGTACACCACCGCTTACGCCAGCAACTTCAACGGTTTCCCGCTGCCGGAAGTCGCCGTCCTCGGCAACTAGCCTTTCGGCGGTTTCGCCGGAGCCTCGAACCAGCGCGACTTCGGCACCACCTTCTCGTGGGCCGGGTCGCCGAGGTAGTGCGGCGACATGATCTGCACGCCGTACTCGTTGAACACGTCGACGATGTTGCCGTGCAGGTGCGAGAGCGCCTCCGCGCGCGGCAGCGGCATCGTCGGCGTCGCATAGGCGATCAGCCGGTACTCCGTGTAGAAGTCCGATAGCGCCGTCTTCATCACGCGCGGCGCCGGGTCGGCCATGATGCCCTCGGTGCGCCCCGCGGCTTCCTTCAGCATCGCCTCCACCTGGCGCCACGAGGCGTCGTAGCCGATGGTGACCACCGTGTCGAGCACGAAGCCGGCGCCCGGGATCGCGCGCGAGTAGTTCTTCGTGGCGCCGCCCATCACGTAGGTGTTCGGCAGGAGGATCTCCTCGCCCATGCCGGTGCGGATGCGCGTGGTGAACGCGGTCAGCTCGATCACCGTGCCCTCGTGGTCCTGGATGCGCACGTACTCGCCGACGCGGAACGCGCGCGAGAACATGAGGATCAGCCCGCTCGCGCCCTGGCTCACCGTGCCCGAGGCCCCCATCGAGACCATCAGGCCCACGAGCACCGACAGGCCCTGGAACGCGCGCGAGTCCGAACCCGGGATGTACGGATAGGCCATCGCGAGCGCGAAGAGCCACACCACACCCGTGAAGATCATGCGGGCGGGCGGGGCGGTGTCGCGATCGACCCAACCGAACGACAGGTTGCGGTCGGTCACGCGCTGGAAGAATGCCGCGCCGGTCCGCGACACGATGCGGGCCATGACGATGATCACGACGACGAACAGCAGGCCCGGCACCGATTCGACGAGGCCGTTGCCCACGGTCGCCAGCACGCCGAGCAGGATCGACGTGAGCTGCTCGCCCCAGGGGCGCGTGTAGGGAATCGCCTCGAGCACGGCATTGAGCCAGAGGAACGCGAGGATGCCCGCCGCGACCCACGCCACGCCGTGCACCGCGGCGCGCGCGACGCGCAGCCAGTTGCCTTCGTCCAGCATCGCGACGCCCGATACCCGGACCCGGCCGACGTGATCCGCCACGCGGCGCGCGAACCACAGGCTCGCGCGCCGGTCGGCCGCCAGGATGAAGCGCATGAGCAGGATCGCGAGCAGCGTCACGGCGGCAGCGATGCCGAACCCCTGCAGCAGGGACCGCGGATCCTCGCGCGCATGCAGGTCGTCGACGATCGACGCCAGGACGTCGACCGATCGCGTGGCGGCGGCTTCGGTGGTCTCGCCGGCGGCACGATCGACGTCGCCCGGCGTCACGATGAACATCACGCCTGCGTCGGCGAGCACCTGGCTGCCCTCGGCGGTGTGGCGCGTGCTGAACTTGAGGTGCTTGTTCTTCTGGTAGGCGGCGAGCAGGCGGCTCTTCGCGCCCTCCACGCGGTCCGTGGGCCCGTAGCCGAACACCGTGGAGCGAAACTTGATCACGTCCCGGCCCACGATCTTCAGGGGGACGGCGGTCCGCGCGGGCTCCGGAGCGGGCGCGGCACCCGCGGGAGCGTCCGCGGCCCACGCAGCGGGGGCAAGGCTCGCCAGGGAGAAGGCGAGGGCGGCTAGGAACCGGAGGGATAAGGCGTTCATGGCGGCGTATTGTGACCCGGGGGCACCGGGGCTGCTAGAGTCGGCGCTCACCGCTTTCCTAGGACCTCGAAAATGAATCGATTCGCCCGCTCGATCGCGGCACTGCTGGCCCTGGCCGCGACCAGCCTGCCGCTCGCCGCCCAGGACTGGCCCAACCGTCCGATCAAGATGCTCGTCGGCTTCGCGCCCGGCGGCGGCACGGACGTCGTGGCCCGCCTCATCGCGCAGAAGCTCACCGAAAGCCTCGGGCAGCCCGTGATCGTCGAGAACCGCGCCGGAGCGACCGGCACCATCGCGGCCGAAGCCATGGCGCGCTCCACGCCCGACGGCTACACGATCCTCATGGGCCACGTGAACTCCAACGCGATCGCGCCCATGCTCTTCAAGAAGCTCGCGTACGACGCGGTCGCCGATTTCCAGCCCATCACCTACGTGGGCTACGTGCCGAACATCCTCGTGGTGCATCCGTCGGTCACGGCGAAGACGGTGCCCGAGCTGATCGCGGAGCTGAAGGCGAATCCCGGCAAGATGTCCTACGCCTCCTCCGGCGTCGGCAGCACGCAGCACCTCGCGGGCGAGATGTTCCAGCTCCTCACCGGCACGTCGATGGTCCACATTCCGTACAAAGGCAGCGGCCAGGCGATCACCGACCTCATCGCCGGCCAGGTGCAGATGAACTTCGACACCATGCCGCCGGTGCTTCCGCACATCCAGGGCGGCCGCATCCGCGCTCTCGCCATCTCCACGCCGAAGCGCCTGCCGCAGCTCCCGGATCTTCCGACTTTCGTCGAATCGGGCATCACTGGCTTCGACGTCACCAACTGGTACGGCGTGTTCGCGCCGTCGAAGACGCCGAAGGACATCGTCAACCGGCTCTCGGTCGAGATCAACAAGGCGATGAACGATCCGGCGACGCGCGCGAAGCTCGTGGACATCGGCACGCAGCTGGGTGGCGGCACGCCCGGCGAGTTCGAAGCGTTCCTGAAGTCGGAGCTCACCAAGTACGGCAAGCTCGGCAAGGACGCGAAGATCAGCATCGACTAGCGGTGGCGCAGGACTTCTGGGCCTCCAGCGGGTATCGCGACCTCGGCCGCAGCCCGGAGGGCGGGCTCGTCGCCACCGACGCCTGGCTCGCGCGCTTCCTCGATCGCGAGGAGCTTCTTCCGCCGCCGGAGGCAGGACCGGCGGAGCGCCACCTGCATGCACGCCTCGCGGCGAAGCCGCGGCTCGCCCTCGAGCGCGCGGACCTCGATGCGGTGGAAGACGCGGACGCGCGCGAGAACTGGACGCACTTCCTGCGCTTCCGCGACCGCGTGCTGGCGCACCCGACGCTCGAGGCCTGCTACGCGAGCCTCTTCCGCGGCCCCGTCGACGTGGCACCGGTCTTCGTCGACGCGCTCGCGCAGGCCATCGTGCGCTCGATCCTCGACGGGACCGAAGACGCCTGGCTCTGCCGTGCCGCCGAGCTCCTCTTCCGCCGCCAGCGCGTGAGCACCGAGGACGGCCGCGTGCTCGCCGCCGATGCGGCCACCATCGAGGCGTATGAAGAGAGCGGGGGCTTCGGCAACATGGGGCGCCTGCTGCGGCAGCAGAACACGGCGATGATCGTGCCGAAGATGGACGTGCTCTCGCGCGAGAATGCCGCGCTCTACTTCCTGCGCGACGAGCTGCACGGGTTCCTGGTCGACCTCACGCCCGGCACCGAAGGCGCCGCGGCGCTCGCGCGCGTGCTCGAGCGATGGGTCGCGCACTTCACCGGCGCCCGCGTGGCGATCGAGCCGCTCGCGAAGATCGAAGACGACCGCTGGCGCTGGCATGTGGGCCTGGATGCGGAGGCGAGCGAGATCCTGAACGCGCTCTATCGCGGCGAAGCACCCGGCGAGGACGCGCTCGCGCGCCTGGCGCTCCTCTTTCGCCTCGAGTTTCGCGATCCCGCCGATGCCGTGTCCGAGGCGCGCGGCCGGCCCGTGTACCTGGGGCTCGCTTTCCGCTCCGATCGCACGCTGAAGATGAAGCCCCAGAACCTGCTGCTGAATCTGCCGCTCGCCGCCGCGGGTTAGAATTGAGGTTCCGTTTCACCTCCGAACCCCTAAGGAAACACCGATGACGGCCTCCACGCAGAACACGGGCACGTTCATGCTCAGCAAGGAAATCGACATGCTCATGGCGGAGCGCCAGCACCTCCTCAAGGTGGCCGGGGCCGCGGCCCAGTTCGTGGCCGTCCTGGAGAGCAACAAGCTCCCCGGCACCGTGGCCACCGAGGCCGAGATCCTCGCCGAGAACGTGAACGCCCTTCCCGAAGACACGCTGAAGGACGCACTGCGCTCCATCACGCGCGCGAAGTGAGGCGGCCATGAACGACGAAGCGCTCAACATGAGCATCCGCAAGTTCCTGAAGATGGTCGGCGTGCAGTCGCAGCGCGAGATCGAGACCGCCGTGCAGGGCGCGATCGCCGCGGGCACGCTGAAGGGCGGCGAGTCGCTGCCCGCGCGCATGACGCTCACCATCGAAGGCGTGGCGCTCTCCGTCTCCTTCGACGGCAAGATTTCGCTCGAATGAGCGCCGGGGTCACGTACGCGGATATCGAAGCCGCGGCCGCGCGCATCGAGGGCGTGGCCCACCGCACGCCCGTGGCCACGTCCACGCAGTTCGACGAGCTCGCCGGCTGCCAGGCGTACTTCAAGTGCGAGAACCTGCAGCGCATGGGCGCGTTCAAGTTCCGCGGCGCGTATAACAGCCTGGCGAAGCTGACCCCCGAGCAACGCAAGAAGGGCGTGGTCGCCTTCTCCTCGGGTAACCATGCGCAGGCCGTCGCGCTCGCGGGCAAGCTGCTCGGAGTGCCGGCGACCATCGTGATGCCCAAGGATGCACCCTCGGTGAAGGTCGCCGCCACGCGCGGCTACGGCGCCGAGGTGATGCTCTACGACCGTGCCGAGGAGAGCCGCGAGAAGATCGCCGCGCGCCTCGCCGCCGAGCGCGGCAGCATGGTCCTGCCGCCCTTCGATCATCCCGATGTCATCGCCGGCCAGGGCACCAGCGCCAAGGAGCTCATCGAGGAAGTCGGTGCGCTCGACTATCTCTTCGTGTGCACCGGCGGCGCGGGCTTGCTCTCGGGCTGCGCGATCGCGGCGCGGCATCTTTCGCCCGGCATCAAGGTGATCGGCGTCGAGCCCGAGGCGGGCAACGACGTGCAGCAGTCCTTCCGCGCGAAGAAGATCGTCTCGATCGGCGTTCCCGACACCATCGCCGACGGCGCGCGCACGCAGGCGCCGAGCGCGCTCACGCTCTCACTGGTGCTCGAGCACGTGCACGACATCGTGACGGTGTCCGACGCGCAGTTGGTCGACGCGATGCGCTTCCTCTGGGAGCGCATGAAGATGATCGTCGAACCCACCGGAGCGCTCGCGACGGCCGCGGTGCTCGACCATCCCGGCGACGTGCGCGGCAAGCGCGTCGGCATCATCCTCTCGGGCGGCAACGCCGACCTTCCGGCGGTCTCGAAGCTCCTCGCGGCCTGATGCACCTGCCGGTCCTTCCGGAGCGGGTACCGCGCCGGGAGAGCCCGTTCTGGCGTTGGGTGGGGCGCACGGTCCTCGGCTCCTTCGGCTGGCGCATCGAGGGCGACCTGCCCAACCTCACCAAGTTCGTGATCGCGGTGGCGCCGCACACCTCCAACTGGGACTTCGTGTTCGGCGCCGCGACCATGTTCGCGCTCGACATCCGCCTCGCCTTCATCGGCAAGCACACGATCTTCGTCTGGCCGTTCTCCACGGTGCTGCGCTGGATGGGCGGCATTCCGATCGACCGGGCCGCGGCGCAAGGCGTTGTCGCGGAGTCGGTGCGCGCCTTCAGGGCCGCGGGCGAACGCGTGCTCGTCATCGCACCCGAAGGCACGCGCAGGCGCGTCGAGCACTTCCGCACCGGGTTCCTGCACATCGCGCGCGGCGCGGGCGTGCCGGTCGTCCTGGTCGCGCTCGACTACGGCCACAAATGCGTGCGGCTCGGCCCGACGATCGAACCGGGCGAGGACGTCGAGGCCGATCGCGATCGCGTCGAGGCGCACTTCCGTCCGATCCACGGCAAGCACCCCCGCTGATTCGCTTTGGTGCCCGCGTGCACCAGCGCGTTGCGTGACGGATTTCACAAACACCGCCGTACGCAGATGCTAAATCCTTGATTGACCAGGAAAATCACGCCCGCGAAAAGTTGGCACGCTCCCTGCAATAAGAACTACGCCGGCGCTTCGGTGCCGGCGTTTCTCCTCCGAGAGCGGTTTGCCCCTCCCCGAAACGGGAGGGGCTATTTTTTGGGGCCGATATGTTGTGTAATCACAATGACTCGTAAGGATTAACGACAATCACGTGAGTTTATACAACAGAATTTCGGTGTTCCGGGCGGAGCGCGGCGTCTCCCGCCGGCAATTGGCCGACGCAGTCGGGGTCAACCACCAGACCATTGGTTATCTCGAGCGCGGTGACTACAAGCCCAGCCTGGAGCTCGCCCTGAAGATCGCGCGTCATTTCGGGGTGGCCGTCGAGATGCTTTTCTCGTTCGAGCGCTTCGAACCCATTGCCATGACGCTCAAGCGTGCAGGAGAAGATGAATGAAGCCCCTCCGAGAAACATTCCTGGCCAAGCTGGATGGCACGGTGCGGTGGACCGGAATGAACGCCCGGGTCGCCGATGAGATGTCCGACGCTCCATCGGCAGATCGCAAGCACCGGCCGCTGCGCTGGATCCCGATCCTGCCGATCGCGTTGTCCTGCGCGGTGTTCGTCCTTTTCTTCATCTCGCCGCCGGAGCTGGACGTGGTGCGGCTGGGCGCTGTTTTCGTCGGGCTGCAGGTGAGCCTGCTGGCCATGTTGCCCGCCATCCATCTGGGCGGGCCGTTGGGAAAGCCTTCATTGGAAGATGACGAGCGCGAGGCGGCGCTCAGGAAGGACTCCTTCCTGTTTTGCCTTGGGCTGCTCGCCGCTCTCAACTGCGTGGGCCAACCCATCCTCATGATCCTGTCCCACGGGCAGCATTGGCAGACCGGATACAGCGTGGGCGTCGCGTCGTCGGCCCTCATGCTGAACATCAGCTTGTTCGGATGCCTGCCGACGCTCTATGCGAGCTGGAATTTGCGGCAATTGCCCAGGGAATAGATTACGTCGCTTCTTGCGGGAGCCGCGCGTTCCTGTCGAGGGGCCACAGGGGACGGCGCACGTTGAGGTACGGCAGCGCGGCGAGGTTCGCGTTGAGCGCACCCGGCGCATCGCAATAGACAGTCGCTCCCGCGATCGGATCGAAGTGCGCGCGGAAGTGCTGTGTCGACTTCACGACCACGAAGCGCTTCGTGGCGGGATCGATGCCCATCTGGGTGAAGCAGTCGGGAGAGAACACCTGCTGGCGCAGGCTGTTCACGACCACGTCGACGCCGCCGATCCGCACGGCCACGGCCGGGCCCAGCTCGTCGCGCAGCTCGCCGAAGCTGCGCTGGCTCGCGTCGTCGCGGCTGGAGAGCACCGTGGCCATCGATTCGATCGGCTCGCCGGACATGGCGCCGAACTTGCCGCCGATTCGCAGCCGCACTTCGCGGCCCACGCCGGCACGCTGCGCGACCTGCACCGCCTCCGGATCCCAGATCATGCCCAGGGCCGCGCCGGACATGCCGCGGTCGAGGAGGGCGCGCAGGAGGAACGTGCTGTCGCAGGGCGCGCCGCCGCCGGGATTGTCCGAGCCGTCGGCGATCACGACCGGCCAGTTCCGCACGCGCTCGCTTGCGTGTTGCGCCGCGTCGAGCGCTTCTTCCACGGGCAGGCGCCGGGCAATGGCCGTGGTCCTCAGGCCGAAGAACTCCGCGGCGAGCTCGCGTGCGATGCGCTCGGCATCGTCGCCGGCGCGCGCATCGTCTGCATCGTGCACCACGAGCATCGCGGCGGAGGTGTGGGGCGTGTCGGACCACGGGAAGCCGTGCATGGCCGAGATCGAAAGGATGCCGGGCTTGCGCTCGCGCGCCTGCATCTTGCGAACGAAGCCGCGCATCGGCTCTTCGGTGGTGCCCATGATTCCGACCATGGGCACCCTGCGCATCGCGGTTCGCGTTCGCAGGCCGCCCCGCGCGCCGCGCGCGAGCAGTCCATAGAGCTCCTCGGCGCGCTGCGGGTAGTCGACGTGCGGATACTCCTTGCAGGCCACGAGGATCGCGCCGCTCGCCACCATGTCTTCGGAGACGTTGCCGTGCAGGTCGAGCAGTGCGCCGACCGGAATCGTCGCGCCCACCACCTCACGCACGCGTTGCAGGATGTCGCCTTCGCAATCCGGATAGCCGCCTTGCGCCACCATCGCGCCGTGCAGCACGAGGAACACGAAGTCGACCTTGCCGGCGGCGCGCAGGTCGTCCAGGAGCTCGTCCCGAAGCGCCTCGTAGTCGGCCTGCGGCAGCGGTCCCCCGGGCTGTGCCCACGTGCAAAGCCCCGCGATGCATTCGTCGCCGCGGTGGCGGGCGATGTCCAGCACGTCGCTGTAGCCCGAGAACTGCCGGGCCTTGTCGAGCGTCGCCGCATCGCCGCGACGGTGCAGCAGGCCCTCGGCGAAGGACTCCCGCGTCGTCGGCAGCGGCGAGAAGGTGTTGGTCTCGTGCGCGAGCGCCGCGAGGAAGACGCGCAAGGGGCTAGAAGTTCCCGCTCACCGTGACGCCGATGGTGCGGGGCTGCGCGGGATTCACCTGCACGTAGCCGCCCAGCGGAACGAAGTTCGTCGCGGCGCCGAGCTGCGCGCGCTTGTCGGCGAGATTGCGCACATAGAGTCCCACCTGGACGGCACGGAAGTCCATCGTCGCATGCACATCGACGAGCGTGTAGTCCGGGAGCTTGTAGTTGGGCGCCGAGGCGCTGCCCTCGAATCCCGCATTGCGCTCGCCCACGTAGCGCACGTCCGCGCCCACGCTGGACGAGTAGCCGCCCGCGGAGAACGAATACGTCGCGCCGAAGTTGGCGGAGTTCTTCGCGCTGTTGGGTAGCCGCGTGCCCGACGGCCCCAGGCCCGGCGCATCCTCGGTGAGCTTGGCGTTGATATACGAATAGGCCGCGTCGAGGCTCCACTGCGCGCTGGGACGGTAGCGCAGGCCGATCTCGGCGCCGTCGACCTTCGCGCGGCCCGCGTTGGCGATCACGCCAAAACCGTTCACGGCCACGGGCTGCTGGATGTCCTTCCACTGGATGTTGTAGATGGCGGCTTCCACCGAGAGGGTGCGCTGCATCAGGTCGGCCTTGTAGCCGGCCTCGTAGCTCCACAGCGAGTCGCTCTTGAACGTGGGAGGTGCCAGGGGCTGGCCGGTCGCCGGATCGTTGATCACGGCGTTCGGACCGCCGGGGCGGAAGCCGCTTGCGGCGCGTGCATAGATGTTGCTGGTCGGCGTGAGCGCGTAGCGCGCCGTGGCGAGGTAGGTCTGCGTGGTCTCGTCCGAGTCGCCGTGGATATTGGTCGACCCGCCTGCGAGCGGACCGTCGCTGATCTGGCTGAAGTTCTGCTTGTTCTTCGAGCTGCGGATGCCGCCCGTGAGGGACAGCTCGCGCGACGGATTCCACGTGATGTCGCCGAAGAGCGCGTTCTCGGTGTAGTCGGCGGGCAATGCGACGGTCGCGAGCTCGGGCCCGGCCGCGCCTCCCGTGAAGCGGCTGGTCACGCGCTGGTCGTTGGTGCTCTTCTCGTGGGCGTAGAAGTAGCCCGCGAGCCATTCGAAGACGCCACGCGGGGACGTGAGGCGCAGCTCCTGCACCTGCTTGCGCACGGTGACGTTGTAGTCGATGGGCACGCGATCGAGGTCGAGGCCGGCGCCGGCGAGTAGCGGTCCATACACATAGGTCGCGTCGAGGCGCCTCGTGTTGTCGGTCTTCTGGCCCGAGGTGATCGAATTGAGGCGCGCCCAGCCCATGTCCCAGTCGATCTCGAGGCCCGCGACGCCGTTCTTGATCTCATAGGGCTCGCGCACGGCGAGCTTGCGCGTGAGGTCTCCATTCACGGAGTTGCCGGTGGCGGCGTCGTAGTCGACCGTGTCCTGGCTCTCGCGCTTGATGTCCTGGTAGGTCGCGGAGAGCTTGAACTGCAGGTTCGACAGCGGGTTGGCCACAAACGCGAGCCGGCCGCCGACGGTGTTGCCCGTGTTCACGTCACTGCCCGCGGCGTCGCCGACCGCATCCACGAAACCGCCGGCGTGCTCACGGTAGGCCGCCATGCGCAGCCCCGCCGTGTTCTCCTGGAACGGAACGTTGAGGACCGCGCTCAGCGTGTTGTTGGCGCTGCCGTTCTTGACCGTGGCGCCGCCGACCATCGCGCGCCCCGAGAAGCGCGTGGTGTCCGGATCGTTGGTGACGTACTTGATGAGTCCGCCCATCGTGCTCGCGCCATAGATGGTGCCTTGCGGTCCGCGGAGGATCTCGACGCGGTTGAGATCGAGCAGGCCCATGTCGAGTGCCGTGCCGGAGCCGATCGCGTACGCGGTGCTGGAGCCGAAGGGTACGTCGTCGACGTACACGCCCACGGTCGCGATGGTCAGGTCGCCCGTGGAGATGCCGCGGATCGTGACGCTGCCCATGCCCGGGCCGCCTCCGGTCTTCAGGTCGAGGCCGGCTTGCGTCGCGAGATAGTCGGAGAGCGTGCGCGCGCCAGACTCCTCGAGCTTCTCCGCGGGCACGGTGTTCAATTGGACGGGGACGTCACGCACCGGCTCGCGGCGGCGCGTGCCGGTGATGGTGAGCACCTCCAGCGTCTGGGGCGCTTCCTTGTCCTTCTTCCCGGCGGCGGGCGCCGTGGGATCGGCCGACGGCGGCGTCTGCGCCGCGGCGTAGGGGCTCGCGGCCGCGGCCGCGACGAGCATGGGAAGGAGGAGCGGGCGGCACCGGCGCAAGCCGGCCGGACGGACATCGAAGCGACGGTGGGCCATAACTCCTCCTGGGGTGAAATTTCTCTTGTGGATAGTAAATTTCTTCTTTGGAAATTACAACATCGAATCCGCAACCCATTGCCGCGGCATTAAAGGGTAGACTTCGCGCATGAGCGCCCGCCCCGCTACCCCGAAAGAGACGGAATCCCGGTCCACGCCGGGCGACACCATCCGCGCCATCCGCAAGAAGCTCGGCCTCACGCTGAACGAGGTCGGCCGGCGCACCGGCATGGCTGTTTCCACGCTCTCGAAGCTCGAGAAGGGGCGCGTGTCGCTCTCCTTCGACAAGCTGCTGTCGATCAGCAAGGCCCTGGGCGTGGACATGGCGGAGCTGATCGAGCCCGCTCCGCATCACGAGGGCTCGTCCGCCCCGTTGCGCGGGCGGCGCGTGGTGCAGCGTGCCGGCGAGGGCCAGCTCGTGGAGACGCGCAGCTACCGCCAGGTCTACCTCGCCACGGAGCTGCTCCACAAGCGCATGGCGCCCATCGTCGTCGAGCTTCGCGCCCGCACGCTGGACGAGTTCCGCGAGGAATTCGGCGGACTGATCCGCCATCCCGGCGAGGAGTTCGTGCACGTGCTCACCGGCGAGCTCGAGTTCCACAGCGAGCTCTACGCGCCGCTGCGCCTCGCGGCCGGCGACTCGATGTACTTCGACAGCGAGATGGGGCACGCCTACCTCAATGCCTCCGACCCGCCCTGCACGCTGGTGTGCGCCTGCTCCCCGCGCGGCCGGGAGGAGAGCGTGCTGGACACCTTCATGGGCGCTTCCGAGCGGCACGCCGCCAACCAGGAAGTGCCGCCGCCCAGGCCGCGCCGGGCGAAGGCGCGCAAATCATAAAAGTTTCCATACTGGAAAAAACTTTCTGATTTGAGATAACATGCGCCGTGCACTTCGAGCCCGCGCATGCCGCAATCCCACCCGGTTGATTTCGTCGTCGTCGGCGCCGGCATCGCCGGCGCGTCGGTCGCTTCGGCGCTCGCCTCGCGCGGCTCGGTCGCCGTGCTCGACATGGAAGAGCACGCCGGCTACCACAGCACCGGACGCTCGGCGGCTCTCTATTCGGCGATCTACGGCAACGCGACCATCCGGGCACTCACGCGGGCGAGCCGCGAGTTCCTGTTCGAGCCGTCTGCCGACTTCTCTTCCGTTCCCCTGGTCTCGCCGCGCCAGACGCTCTACTTCGCCCGCGAGGACCAGATGGCCTCGCTCGAGCGGATGCGCAGCGACGATGACGTGAAGGCCGGGACCGAGCTCGTCGACGCTGTCCGCGCGGCCTCGCTCGTTCCCATCTTCAAGCCCGGCTATGTCCATGCCGCCGCCCTCGACGCGGGCTCCGCGGACATCGACGTGGATGCACTGCACCAGGCCTACCTGCGCCGCACGCGCTCGCTCGGGGGACGCATCGAGCTGGGCGCCGCGGTACGCGAGGCGCGCTGGACGGGTGATCTCTGGAGCATCGCAACCAGGCAGGACACCTTCACGGCGCCGGTCGTGGTCAATTGCGCGGGCGCCTGGGGCGACGAGTTCGCGCGGCTCGCGGGCGTGCGCCCGATCGGCCTGCAGCCTCGCCGCCGCACGGCGATGCGCATCGAGGCCCCCACCGGCGCGGAGCTCTCCCCGTGGCCCGCCGCGGTCGACGTGGACGAGGAGTTCTACTTCAAGCCCGACGCCGGAGCGCTGCTGCTGTCGCCCGCCGACGAGCACGAGAGCCCGGCCTGCGACGTGCAGCCCGAGGAGCTGGATGTCGCCATCGCCGTGGACCGCTTCGAGCGCGCCACGTCGCTGCGAGTGGAGCGCGTCACGCGCCGCTGGGCGGGCCTTCGCGTCTTCACGAGCGATCGCACGCCCGCGCTGGGTTTCGACGACGAGGCTCGCGGCTTCTTCTGGCTCGTGGGGCAGGGCGGCTACGGAATCCAGACCTCACCGGCACTCGGTCGGATCGCGGCGGCGCTCGCCTGCGGCGAGGCGCCGCCGATCGACGAGAAGACTCTCGGCGTGCGCTACGACGCGCTCGCCATGGATCGCTTCAGGCATTGAACCCAAGGAGACCCCATGATCAGGATCCTCACCGCACGACTTCTTCGGATCGCCGCTGGCCTGGCTTGCCTTGCGTTCACCGGCGCTGCTCTCGCGCAGCCCGCGCGCGAAGCCAAGCCCCTGACCGCGGCCGACCTCGAAGCCTGGTTCGACGGCGTCATGCCGACCACGCTGAAGATCACCGGCACGCCGGGCGTGACGATCTCGGTGGTGAAGGATGGCCAGGTCCTGTTCGAGAAGGGCTACGGCTACGCCGACATGGAGAAGCTCACGCCGGTGGATGCGCGCACGACGCTCTTCCGTCCCGGCTCCGTCTCGAAGCTCTTCACGTGGACGGCGGTCATGCAGCAGGTGGAAGCCGGCAAGCTCGACCTCGACGCCGACGTGAACAAGTACCTCGACTTCCAGATCCCGGCGTATGACGGCAAGCCGCTGACGCTGCGCAACATCATGACGCACCGCACCGGCTTCGAGGAGGTGGTGAAGGACCTCATCACCTTCACGGGCGAGGGACCGACGGACGAGCAGACCGTGAAGAAGTACATCCCGCCGCGGATCTACCCGCCCGGGACGGTGGCGGGCTATTCCAACTACGCGACTTCGCTCGCGGGCTACATCGTGCAGCGTGTCTCGGGTGAGCCGTTCCAGGAGTACCTCGAGCGCCACATCTTCGTGCCGCTGGGAATGAAGAATTCGACGTTCCGCCAGCCGCTGCCCGAGGCGATGCGCGCCAACATGTCCGTCGGCTACAAGGACGTCGACAACAAGGGCGACGGCTTCGAGATCATCAGCATGCCTGCCGCGGGCAGCCTCACCTCCACCGCCGACGACATGGCGAAGTTCATGATCGCGCACCTCAACAATGGCGCGGGGTTGCTCAAGCCCGAGACCGCGAAGCAGATGCACGAGTTCTCGTTCCGGACGTTCCCGGAGCTGAACGGCAACGCGCTGGGCTTCTACGAGCAAACCATCAACGGCCGCCGCGCGATCGCGCACGGCGGCGACACGGTCTACTTCCACTCGGAGCTCCTGCTCTTCCCGGCGGAGAAGGTCGGCCTCTTCATGTCGGTGAACGGCGGCGGGCGCGGCGGCATGGGCGCACGCGCGCGCTATTTCATCGTCCCGGAATTCGCGGACCGCTACTTCCCGCGCGCCGAGACCTTCACGCCGGTGGACGCGAAGACCGCGAAGGAACACGCGCAGATGATCGCGGGGCGCTACAAGACGTCGCGCCGCGCCGACTCGACGTTCATCTCGCTCGCCACGCTGGCCGGCGTGGTCACGCTCACGGCCAATGCCGACGACACCATCTCGCATTCGATCCTGGGCTTCCCGGTCCGCTACCGCGAGGTGAAGCCGTTCGTGTGGCAGGAAATCGGCGGGCACGACAAGCTGCAGGCGACGGTGGTCGACGGCAAGGTGGTGTCGTGGACGACGGACATGCTCGCGTTCGCGTTCTCCTTCGAGCCCCAGGGCGGCCTCGCGGGCGCGGGCCTGGCGATTCCCCTGGTCGGGCTTGCGGTCGTGCTGATCCTCCTCGGGCTCTTCGCGTGGCCCATCCGTGCCACCGCGCTGCGTGCCGCCGCGAACCCTCGCGTCTTCTCGCGTCCGAAAGTGCTGGCGATCCGCGCGGGCCGGGTCTTCGCGATCCTCACGCTCGGCGCGCTCGTCGCGTGGGCGGCCCTCTTCGTGATGGCGCTGCAGAACCTCACGCCGAAGCTGGATACGTTCCTCTTCGCGAGCCAGGCGCTGGCCTGCGTGGCCTTCTTCGGCGGCTGGCTGGTGGCCGCCTGGAACCTCGTGCTCGACGTGCGCGGCCGCCTCGGCTGGAAGCGCATCGCATGGAGCGCGGCGATCCTGTTCGCCTTCACGATGCTGGTCTGGCTCGGGTGGAACTACGGGATGCTCAAGTTCTACAGCCAGTTCTAGGACTCGCGATGCAGACCTGGTTCGGCCAGCCGCGCGGCCTCACGGTCCTCTTCCTCACGGAGATGTGGGAGAAGTTCTCGTTCTTCGGGATGAGGGCGCTGCTGGTGTACTACATGGTGAAGCACCTGCACTTCGAGCAGGGCTTCGCGTCGATGGTGTACGGGACGTACGCGGCGGTCGTCTTCCTCACGCCCATCGTGGGCGCGTACATCTCGGACCGTTGGCTCGGCAAGCGCCGCGCGATCATCATCGGCAGCCTCACGATGGCGGTCGGCCATTTCCTCATGGCCTTCGAGCCGCTGCTCTACGTCGCGATGGCCACCATCGCGGTCGGCAACGGCCTCTTCCTGCCCAACCTGCCCAGCCAGATCGGGCAGCTCTACGAGCGCGACGATCCGCGCCGCCAATCCGCGTACAGCATCTACTACCTCGGGGTGAACCTCGGCGCTTTCTTCGCGCCTCTCGTCTGCGGAACGCTCGGGGAGGTCTACGGCTGGCACTACGGCTTCGGGGCCGCGGGGATCGGGATGTGCGTGGGGCTCGCGATCTACCTTGCGGGCAGCCGCTACCTGCCGCGCAACGACAGCGCCGAGGCCCCCGCGGCTTCGTCGCCGCAAGCGAGCGACGATCCCTTTCCGTGGCGGATGCTGCTCCTGGTCGGCCTCGCAGTGATCGTCTTTCGCAGCGCGTACGAGCAGTCGGGCAATGCGCTCGCACTGTGGATCGACCAGGGCGTCGATCGCGTGGCCGGAAGCTTCACGATTCCGGCGACCTGGTTCCAGTCGCTCAATCCGCTCTTCGTGTTCACGCTCACGCCGCTCATCGTCGCCTGGTGGAGCCGGGACAAGTCACTGCACGGCTACCGACCGAAAGCCCTGCGGCGCATGGCCCTCGGTGCGTTCGGCGTGGCGCTTTCCTACGCGCTGCTCTGCGGCCTCATCGCGATGGCCGGCGGCAGCCTCGTGCACTGGGGCATCGTCGTGGCGTTCTTCTTGCTCTATACGCTCGCCGAGATCTACATCCTGCCCATCGGCTTGAGCCTCTTCGCAACGCTGAGCCCGAGCCGCTTCACGGCGACGGCGATCGCCGCCTGGTTCCTCGCGGCCTTCGCCGGCAACTTCCTCGGCGGCTACGTGGGCACGTGGTGGAGCCAGATGAGCCCGGCCGCGTTCTTCGGCGCGATGGCCGCCATCGCCTCGGCCTCGGGCGTTGCGCTCGCGGGGCTCGCCTTCGCGCAGCGGAAATGAAAATGCCCGCGCGAGGCGGGCATTTTCAAGGGTGAATCCGCAGCTCAGTCGGCGTAGATGCCGGCTTTCTTGATGATCGGCGCCCACTTCGCGATCTCGGACTTGAGATGCGCGTCGAGCGCGCCCGGCGTGGCGCGCGGCTGCGAGACCGGCTCGGTGCCCAGCTCGGCGAACTTCGCGATGACGTTGGGATCCTTGAGCGCGGTCTGGAGCGCGGCGACCAGCTTGTCGATGATCGGCTTCGGCGTGCCCTTCGGCGCCCAGATGCCGTGCCAGATGCCGACCTCGAAGCCGGCGAGCCCCGACTCCTGCATCGTCGGCAGGTCCGGCAGCGAGGCGACGCGCGTCTTGGTGGTGACCGCGTAGGCCTTCACCTTGCCGCCCTTGATCTGCGGCGTGGTGTTGGTCGTCTGGTCGCACATGAAGTCGACCTGGCCGCCCATGAGGTCGGTCATCGCGGGGCCGGTGCCTTTGTAGGGAACCGTGGTGAGCTCCACGCCGACCGCGCTCATGAAGAGCATGCCGCACAGGTGCGAGGCCGCGCCCACGCCGGCGTTGGCGTAGGTGACCTTGTCCTTGTTGGCCTTCACGTAGGCGATGAGCTCCTTCATGTCCTTCGGCGGGAAGTCCTTCTTCGCGACGAAGGTCATCGGCACGTCGGTCACGAGGCCGATCGGCTCGAGGTCCTTCACCGGGTCGTAGCGCAGCGCCCGGTAGAGCGAGGGGCTGGTCGAGATGCCGATGTGCATCAGCAGCAGCGTGTAGCCGTCGGGCTTGCCGCGCGCGACCTTCTCCACGCCGATGGTGCCGCCGGCGCCGCCGACGTTCTCCACGATGATCGGCTGTCCCAGCGTCTTCGACATCGACTGTCCGACAAGGCGTGTCACCGTGTCGGTGGGACCTCCGGCCGCGAAGGGCACGGTGATGGTGATCGCGCGGTTGGGGTAGTCCTGCGCCACGGCGGCGAAGGCGAGCGAGGCCGTCGCGAGGCCGGCCAGCAGTCGTTTCATCATGAGTCTTCTCTCCTCGGTTTCGTTCTGGAAGCCGGCTAAGGGTCGCGCGGGGCCGGGGGGCCCGGTGCGCGGCCGACCCGCCATTATAATCAGGCGACGTGAGCCTCTTAGCCCTCCTGATCGCGCTTCTCGCGCAATATGCCTATCCCATCGCGGGCCGCAATCCCCTGCTCGCGTTCTACGGGCGCCTCTGCGTCTCGACCGCCAAGCGCCTCGACGCGGGCGACCGCAACTCGGGGATCCTCGCGGGCATCGCGCTCCTGGCCGTGGTGCTGGTGCCGCTGGCGCTGGTGAGCGCGGCCCTCGCGGCGGTGCATCCCTTCGTGCTCTGGATCCTCGACACCGTGATGCTCTACGGGACGTTGCGCTTCCTCGCCACGACGCGAAGCCTCGCCGCGATCGAATCGAAGCTTCGCGCGGGCGAGACCGCCGCGGCGGCGAACCTGCTGTCGGAGTGGCAGGGCGTTCCCATCGAGGCCGACGACGCATCGGCGGTCGCCCGCCTGGCTTCGGAGCAGGCCCTGCGCGATGCGCACCACGGCACCTTCGGGCCGCTCTTCTGGTTCCTCGTGCTGCCGGGGCCGCTGGGGCTCGTGCTCTATCCCCTCGCGCATCGCGCGGCCCGGTCCTGGGAGCAGGGTATCGAGCCCGGCAGCCAGGACTTCGGCTGGTTCGCCGCGCGCACGTTCTTCGTGATCGACTGGATCCCGCAGCGCCTCACCGCGTTCGCATTCGCCGTCGTCGGCAACTTCGAGGACGCGCTGGTCTGCGCGCGTTCGCAGGCCGCGCAATGGATCCGCCCGGACGAGGGCCTGGTGCTCGCTTCCGGCGCCGGAGCGCTCGGCGTGCGCCTGGGCGATCCGGTGCCCGTGGCGGGCACGCTCGTCGACCGCCCCCCGCTCGGCACGGGCGACGTGGCCCGCGAAGAGACGCTGGCGAGCCTCGAAGGCCTGCTCTGGCGCGCGCTCGTTCTCTGGCTCGTGGTCTTCCTGCTGGCGGCCGCGATTCACGGCGTCGGATAGCCAAAGCGGGCGTCCACCGCGCCGCATCCGTTCCGGTACACTCGGTCAAAACCCGTCGCATCGCCGGCGGCCAAGATCACACCCTGAGGAGATTCATTCCATGCACGCCATTACTCGCGCCCGCATCGCGATCGCCGCTGCCGCGGTCGCCCTTTCCTTCCCGGCCCTCGCTGTCGATTCCCTGAAGATGATGATTCCCGCCAACCCGGGTGGTGGCTGGGACACGACCGGCCGCGAGATCGCCAAGGCGATGCAGTCCTCCGGGGCCGTGAAGAACGTCCAGTTCGACAATAAAGGTGGCGCCGCGGGCGCCATCGGCATCGCGCAGTTCGTGACCGCCTCGAAGGGCGATCCGAACGCCGCGATGATGGGCGGCCTGGTCATGGTGGGCGGCCTCATCACGAACAAGTCCGCCGTGCAGCTGAACCAGGTGACGCCGCTCGCGCGCCTCACGTCGGAATGGGAAGTGATCGTCGTGCCCGCCAACGGCCCGAAGACCCTGAAAGAGCTGCTCGACAAGTTCAAGGCCAACCCGGGCAGCGTGTCCTGGGGCGGCGGCAGCGCCGGCGGCACCGACCACATCCTCGCGGGCCTCATCGCCAAGGCGATCGGCGCCGATCCCACCAAGGTGAACTACGTCCCGTTCAAGGGCGGCGGGGAAGCCGTCTCCGCCATCATCGGCGGGCACGTCACCGCCGGCGTCTCGGGCCTCTCCGAGTTCGCCCAGCACATCAAGTCCGGCAAGATGCGCGCGCTCGCCGTCTCGTCGCCCAAGGCGATCGAGGGCATCCCGTCGCTCAAGGAGCAGGGCGTGGATGTCGAGCTGGCCAACTGGCGCGGCATCTGGGGTGCCCCCGGCATCACGAAGCCGCAGCGCGACGAGCTGATCGCCGCGGTGGAGAAGGGCGTGAAGTCCCCCGCCTGGAAGGAATCGCTCAAGAAGAACGACTGGGAGGATTTCTATCTTTCCGGCGACGCCTTCGGCAAGTACATCGACGAAGAGAACAAGCGCATCGCCGACATCCTCGCCGCGCTCGGGTTGGGCAAGAAGTAGCGCCATGAAAGGGCCCGGCGGCCAATTCGCACTGTCGGTCGGCATCCTGTCGATCGGCGTGGCGATCCTCTCCGGGGCGTTCTACCTGCCCGCCGGCGCGGGCTACGCGCAAGTGGGTCCCGGCGTCGTGCCGAAGTTCGTCGGCGTCGGGCTCATCCTCCTCGGCATCGCGCTGCTGCGTGAAGTGCTCACCGGCGGCTTCCGCGGCGTGGACGAGGAAGCCGAGAAGCACATCCCGATGGACTGGGTCGCATTTGCGTGGGTTTCCGCGGGGATCATCCTCTACGGCCTGATGGTGGAGCGCGTGGGCTTCGTCTTCGCCTCCACCGTGCTTTATGTCCTGGTCGCACGCAGCTTCGGCAGCCGGCGCTGGATCCTCAACATCGTCGTCGGCTTTGCCCTCGCCGCGTTCGTGTTCGCGATCTTCAACTACGGCCTGGGCCTCACGTTGCCCGCCGGTCTCCTCAAGTTCGTCCTTCCCGCCTAGGAGAGCCGCGTGGACATCTGGGCACAACTGCTGCAGGGCTTCGCGGTCGCACTCACGTTCCAGAACCTGATGTTCTGCCTGATCGGCTGCCTGCTCGGTACCGCGGTGGGCGTGCTGCCCGGCGTAGGCCCGGCCGTGACGGTGGCGCTGCTGCTGCCCATCACCACCAAGGTCGAAGCGAGCGGCGCGCTGATCATGTTCGCGGGCATCTACTACGGCGCGATGTACGGCGGCTCGACCACGTCGATCCTGCTCAACACGCCGGGCGAGAGCGCCACCATCGTGACGGCGATGGAGGGCAACCAGATGGCCAAGCGCGGCCGCGCCGGCCCGGCGCTCGCCACCTCCGCCATCGGCTCGTTCGTCGCGGGCACCATCGCGACCGTCGGCCTCACGTTCCTCTCGCCGCTGGTGGTCGAGCTGGGACTCAAGTTCGGTCCGCCCGAATACTTCGCGCTGATGGTGCTCGCGTTCACGACAGTCTCCGCGGTGCTCGGGGAGTCGACGCTGCGCGGCCTCTGCAGCCTCTTCCTCGGCCTCGCCATCGGCTTGATCGGCATCGACAACCAGACCGGCCAGGCGCGCTTCGCGTTCGACATCCCGCAGCTGCTCGATGGCGTCGAGGTCGTGACGATCGCGGTAGGCCTCTTCGCGGTGGGCGAGACCATCTACGCCGCCTCGAAGCTGGGCACCGTCGACGAGAAGCTGGAACAGATGACCGGCTCGATCTGGATGAAGTGGGACGACTGGAAGCGCTCCTTCGGCCCGTGGATCCGCGGCACGCTGATCGGCTTCCCGTTCGGCACCATTCCCGCGGGCGGCGCGGAGATCCCGACCTTCCTCTCCTACGCGATGGAGAAGAAGCTTTGCAAGCACCCCGAGGAATTCGGCAAGGGCGCGATCGAGGGCGTGGCCGGACCCGAGGCCGCGAACAACGCTTCGTCGACGGGCACGATGGTGCCGCTGCTCACGCTGGGCCTGCCGACCTCGGCCACGGCCGCGATCCTGCTCTCGGCGTTCCAGCAATACGGCCTGCAGCCGGGCCCGCTGCTGTTCGAGACGAACTCCGCGCTGGTGTGGGGCCTCATCGCGAGCTTCTACGTCGGCAACGTGATGCTGCTGGTGCTGAACCTGCCGCTGGTGGGCCTGTGGGTGAAGCTGCTCGAGATCCCCAAGCCCCAGCTCTACGCCGGCATCCTCGTCTTCGCGACGATGGGCGTGTACGGCATGCGCCAGTCGGCCTTCGACGTCTTCCTGCTCTACGCGATCGGCCTCGGCGGCTTCCTCATGCGCAGGTACGGCTTCCCCGCGGCTCCGGTGATCGTGGGCATGATCCTCGGCCCCCTCGCCGAGGAGCAGATGCGCCGCTCGCTCTCGATCAGCCAGGGCGACTGGAGCATCTTCGTCACGCACGGCATCTCCGCCGTGCTGCTGGGCCTCACCGTGCTGATCCTCCTTGCGCCGTGGTTGGCGCGCTTCCTCAAGAAGAAAGATGCCAAGTCATCCTGAGCTGCGCTTCGACCGCTTCTACCGCTACCCCGATCTCACCGAGCACCTGAAGGCCTTCGCCGCACGGCGTCCGGAGATCTTCGCGCTGGACAGCCTCGGCAAGAGCCATGAGGGCCGAGACATCTGGCTGCTCACGGCCACGAACCCGAAGACCGGTGCCGCGGCCGACAAGCCGGCGTTCTGGCTCGACGGCAACATCCACGCCGGCGAGCTCACCGCATCCACCGCGTGCTTCTATATCCTCAAGACGCTCGAAGACCTCTACGGCAAGCGCGAGGACGTGACGCGGCTGCTCGATACGCGCGCGCTCTACATCGTGCCGCGCATCAACCCCGACGGCGCCGAATGGGCGCTCGCGGACAAGCCGAAGTACATCCGCTCCTCGACGCGCCCCTATCCCTTCGACGAGGACCCGGTCGAGGGCCTCAACGTCGAGGACGTGGACGGCGACGGGCGCATCCTGCAAATGCGCATCGCCGATCCGCACGGTGCGTACAAGGCGCACCCGGACGACGCGCGCCTGATGACGCCGCGCGATCCCGCGGAATCCGGCGGCCAGTACTGGCGCATCGTGCCCGAGGGCACGGTCGTGAACTACGACGGCATCGACATCCGCGTGAACCGCGACAAGGAAGGCCTCGACCTCAACCGCAACTTCCCGGTCGACTGGCGCCAGGAGTACCAGCAGTTCGGCGCGGGACCGTACCCGACCTCCGAGCCGGAAGTGCGCGCGGTGGTGGACTTCATCGTGAAGCACCCGAACATCGGCGGCGGCATCTCGTTCCACACGCATAGCGGCGTGATCCTGCGCCCCCTCTCGGGGCAGTCCGACGACGAGATGCACGCCGAGGACCTGTGGCTCTACAAGCTCTTCGGCAAGAAGGCGACCGAGACCACGGGCTACCCGAACATCTCGATCTTCCACGACTTCAAGTACCACCCGAAGCAGGTGATCACCGGCGCCTTCGACTGGCTCTACGAGCACCAGGGCGCGTTCTTCTGGACCGTGGAGATCTGGGCGCCGGTGAAGGAGGCGGGTGTCGAGAGCTACCACTTCATCGACTGGTACCGCGAGCATCCGCCCGCGGACGACCTGAAGCTCCTCGCCTGGAGCGACAAGGAGCTGAACGGCGAGGGCTACATCGCCTGGTATCCGTTCGACCATCCGCAGCTCGGTCGCGTGGAGCTGGGTGGCTGGAACAAGCTCGCCACGTTCCGCAATCCGCCGGCCAAGTACATCGAGCGCGAGGTGAAGCGCTTCCCGGAATGGGTGATCTGGCAGGCGCTCACGCTGCCCAAGCTGGAGACGCTGAAGGCCACCGCCGAGCCCCTGGGCGCGGATACGTGGCGGGTGCGCTTCTCGGTGCAGAACAGCGGCTACCTGCCGAGCTACGTCTCCAAGCGGGCGCTCGAGCGCAAGATCAGCCGCGGCGTCGTCTACGAGATCGAGCTTCCGCCCGGCGCCACGCTGGTCGGGGGCAAGGCCCGCGTCGAGGGCGCGCAGCTCGAGGGACGCGCGAACAAGGTCTCGCTGCAGGCCTTCCTGCCCGACCTCCACGTCACCGCGGACCGGGGCCAGGTCGAATGGACCGTGCGTGCGCCCAAGGGCACGCGGGTGAAGCTCGTCGCGCGGCATGAGCGCGCCGGCCGCGCCGAGGGCAGCGTCGAACTCCTCTGAGGGGTGCTAGTCTGACCTTCTCCGTGGACCACGGAGGGCCGCCATGTCCTCGATTCGCCGTGCCGCCGTCGCAGGTACGTTTTACCCCGGTGATCCGACCGACCTCGCCACCGAAGTCGCGGCGTACCTCGCTGAGGTTCCCGCGGGCGACACGGGTCCCGCACCCAAGGCGCTGATCGCCCCGCACGCGGGCTACCTGTATTCGGGAGCCGTCGCCGCGCGCGCCTACGCACGGATCGCGCCGTTGCGAGGCGTGGTGCGGCGCGTGGTCCTCGCGGGGCCTGCGCACCGCGTCTACGTGCGCGGCATCGCGGTGCCGGGTGTCGAGGCCTTCGATTCGCCGCTCGGCCGCGTGCCCGTCGACAGCGCCGCCATCGCGACGCTCCGCGCGTTGCCCTTCATCGAGGTGAGCCCGCGGGCCCACGCCTTCGAGCACTCGCTGGAAGTCCACCTGCCGTTCCTGCAATCGGTGCTCGACGACTTCTCGATCGTGCCGCTGGTGGTGGGCGACGCGACGCGCGAGGAGATGGCGCGCGTGCTGGAGGTCCTCTGGGGCGGCGACGAGACGCTCGTCGTGGTGAGCTCGGACCTCTCGCACTACCACGCGTACGACGAAGCCCGGGCGATCGACCGGCACACGACCGATCGCATCCTGCGGCTGGACGCCGGCCTCGATCCCGAGGAGGCGTGCGGGGCGGCGCCCATCAACGGGCTGCTCGAGATCGCCCGCCGCCGCGGCCTGTCGGCGCGCCTCGTGGACCTGCGCAATTCCGGCGACACGGCGGGCAGCCGCGACCGCGTGGTCGGCTACGCGGCCTTCGCTTTCCACGAGGCGGTCCGTGACTGAGCCGGTGGACGGGGCGGTTCTCGTCGACATCGCGCGCGAATCGATCCGCGAGCATCTCGGGCTGGCGCGCGTCACGGAGCGGCACGAGCCCTGGCTGCTGCAGCCGGCCGCAACGTTCGTGACGCTGCGAGAGCAGGGGGACCTGCGCGGCTGCATCGGCTCGCTCGATGCGCGCCGGCCAATGGGGTTGGATGTTGCGCACAACGCGCGTGCGGCGGCGTTCAGCGACCCTCGCTTCCCGCCGGTCGCGCGCGACGAGGTCGATGCACTGGATGTCGAGGTGTCGCTGCTCTCGGCACGCGAGCCCGTGGCCGTGACGAGCGAGGCCGATGCGCTTTCGAAGCTGCGCCCCGGCATCGACGGCGTCTATTTCGAGTACGGCGCGGCGAGCGCGACGTTCCTGCCGCAGGTGTGGGAGTCGTTGCCCGATCCGCGGGTGTTCCTCGCCGAGCTGCGGCGCAAGGCGGGCCTCTCCGCGCGTTTCTGGCACCCGGACGTGAAGCTCTCGCGCTACACCGTCGAGAAGTTCCGCGATGAACGACCGGGCTCCTGATCCCGTCGAGGGCCCACTGCATCCCGGACGCTGGTGGCGCACGCTGGACGACGGCCGCGTGCAGTGCGACCTCTGCCCGCGCGAGTGCCGCCTGCACGAAGGCCAGCGCGGTGCTTGCTTCGTTCGAGCCCGCGTGGGCGATGCGATGGTACTCACGACCTACGGGCGCTCGTCGGGCTTCTGCATCGATCCGGTGGAGAAGAAGCCCCTCAACCATTTCCTGCCCGGCAGCGCGATCCTCTCGTTCGGCACCGCGGGCTGCAACCTCGCGTGCAAGTTCTGCCAGAACTGGGACATCTCGAAGTCGCGCGACATGGATCGCCTCATGGACGAGGCGTCGCCGGGCGCGATTGCGCAGGCGGCCGTGCGCTCGGGCTGCCGCAGCGTGGCCTTCACGTACAACGACCCGGTGATCTTCGCCGAGTACGCGATGGACGTGGCCGATGCGTGCCACGCGGTGGGCGTGCTCGCGGTGGCGGTCACGGCGGGCTACATCAGCCCGGAGCCGCGGCGCGAGTTCTACGCGAAGATGGATGCGGCGAACGTGGACCTGAAGGGTTTCACCGACGAGTTCTACGTGAAGCTCACGGGTGCCCGGCTGGCGCCGGTGCTGGATACCCTCGTCTACCTCAAGCACGAGACCGAGGTGTGGTTCGAGATCACCACGCTGCTGATCCCGGGCCGCAACGACTCCCCCGAGGAGATCCGCGCGATGTCGAAGTGGATCGCGCGCGAGATCGGCTTCGACGTCCCGCTCCACTTCACGGCCTTCCATCCCGACTTCAAGATGACCGACCTGCCGCCCACGCCCGCGGCGACGCTCGAACGCTCGCGGCGCATCGCGATGGAGGAGGGGCTGCAGTTCGTGTACACCGGCAACGTCCACGACCGCGAGGGCGGCACGACGTTTTGCCCGAACTGCTCGGCCAAGCTCATCGAGCGCGACTGGCATCGCATCGAGGGCTACCGGCTCACCCCGGACGGCCACTGCCCGGATTGCGGCACGGCGATCGCCGGGCACTTCGAGGCCTTCGAGCGCGCCACTCAGTTCGGACGGCGCAGGATTCCGCTCACGATCGGAAGGTAAGGCAAAACCCGGGTCAGAGTAGAGTTTTCGCGGAGACTTGATCCGCGGCGAAAAGATCCTTCGTCTCCAAGTCGGTCGCCTTCTTCGGCCGGCCGTTCTTTCGCGCGAGTGGAAGAGACAATGACTGGGACAGGGCGGTCACGAATGCAGGCGAACCCCACGGCCGGCCACATTGCGCGGCGGCACGGATCGCATCGAGCGTTTCCTGGTCCAGCTCTTCTTGAAACAAGGCACGGTACGCGGCGTGACGTGCGTCCTTGCTCTCGGCCAACGCCGCATACAGCGGATGGTCCGAGAGCATCGCATCGGAAGCGCCGAGCCCGTTTCGCCCGAAGCTCGACCATCGGTAGGCAGCGGCGTTGCCGACCATGCCAGCCCTGACAGGATTCGTTTCGATATAGCGGTAAAGGCAGAGGAGGTGATGGTCCGACTGCACGGGGTGAGCCTTGAAGCGCCCTTCCCAAAGCGTGCCGGTGCGGCTGTGCTTCTGGTTGAAGTGACGAACATAGCGGCGCCCGAGCGCCTGCATGAGCCGCGAAGGGCCTTCGTGACTGCCAGCTGTCATCAGGAGGTGAACGTGGTTTGTCATGAGCACATACGCATGGAGGGGGCAGTCGTAGGCTTGACCATAGAAGGAGAGCCATTCCAGGTAGCTTCGGTAGTCCTCCACGGATCGGAAGCACGGCGACCGATCGTTGCCTCGCTGGATGACATGCAAGGCCGTTCCCGACTCAAACCAGCGAGCGTTTCGGGGCATGTGGATGGACCTCGGGTTGGATGGACATACCAACGCGCGGCGGTCATAGCAGGCCGACCGAAAACTCTACTCTGACCCGGGTTTTGGGGTGCTACTTGTCCATCCAGTCGGGATGGTTTTCGTGCAGCTCGCGGTGCTGTTCGAGCAGCACCTGGTAGAACGACAGCCGCTCGGCCTTGATCTTGCCGGCCGTGGCCGCGGCGATGACCGCGCAGCCGGGCTCGTTGCGGTGCGCGCAGTCGTTGAACTTGCACGTGCCCAGGAACGGGCGGAATTCGCGCATCGCTTCGCCGATCTGGTCCTCGGTCAGGTGGAAGAGGCCGAAGGACTGGAAGCCCGGCGTGTCGATGATGGCGGTGTCGCGGTCGAGCCGGTACATGCGCGAGAAGGTCGTGGTCTGCGTGCCGGAGCCCAGCGAGGCCGAGAGCTCGCCGACGCGCGCCACGTCCGTCATCACCAGCGCGTTGACCGTCTTCGACTTGCCCATGCCGCTCTGGCCGACCAGCAGCGAGAGCTTGCCCTCGAGCAGCGGCTTCAGCGCGGAGATATCGCCCTTCGCCGACATGGCGATCACGGTGTAGCCGATGCTCGAATAGAGCGCCAGGCTCTTCAGCGATGCCGCATGCTCGGGAAGATCCGATTTGTTCAGCGCGATCACGACCGGAATGCGCGCGGCCTCGCACGCGACCAGGCTCAGGTTCAGGAACGCTTCGCTGAACGCGGGCTTCGGTGCGAGGAGGATCACGACTTGATCGACGTTGGCGGCCAGCGTCTTCTCGCGCCATTCGTCGGAGCGGAAGAGGAGGTTCCTGCGGGTGCCGACGCGAAGGATCGAGCCCTGGGCCGATCCGGTGAGCTTCACCTCGACGAAGTCGCCGCACGCGGCGTCCTGCTTCTTGCCCTTGCGCGTGCAGACGAGCTGGCGCTTGTCGGCCAGCTCCACGAGGAACTCGCGGCCGAAGTCCGCGACCACGCGGCCCTCGACGACGACCTGCTGCTCCCGTTCGCGCCGGGTCGTCATGGGCTCACGTCTCGAACAGGGCGTCCAGTTTCGCCGCGCAGATGAAGTCGTTCTCGGAGAGGCCGTCGATGGCGTGCGTGACGTAGCTCACCTTGCATTCGCCCCACTTCACGACGAGGTCGGGATGGTGGTCTTCGCGATGCGACACCCAGGCCGCGGCGTTCACGAACGCCATGGTCTCGAAGTAGTTCTTGAAGGTGAACGTCTTGGCGATCATGCCGCCCTCGAGCGCCCAGCCCGGGAGGCCCTTCAGCAGCGGCTTCACTTGGTCGGGCGTGAGGGGAGCCACACCGCCCTCGCAGGGAACGCACTTCTTGCGTGCGAGATCGTTCATCAGGGCACCACGCCTTTGAGGTTGGCGATCCGGATGGCCGCCGGGGGATGCGAATCATACACCAGCGAATGCAGCGGATCGGGCGTGAGCGTCGAGGCGTTGTCGCGGTAGAGCTTGGTGAGCGCGGCCACGAGATCGTTCGCCGAAGCGTGCTCCGCGGCGAAGGCGTCGGCCTCGAATTCCTGCCGGCGCGCGAAGAGGCTGGACAGCGGCTGGAACGGGAACAGGAACGCGGGGATCACGAGCGCGAAGCCGGCGAGCGCGGCCCCGATGTGCGGCCGCTGCGGCAGGCCGAGCGCGGCGGCGAAGGCGGGCTCGTGGAGCAGCCAGCCCATGAGGGCCAGCACCGCGAACGCGAGTACAAAGCGCACCACCAGCAGGCGAGGGATGTGGCCGCGCGCGAAATGGCCCAGCTCGTGGGCGAGCACGGCCTCGATCTCCGAGGGCGTGAGGCGCTCCAGCAGCGTGTCGAAGAACACGATGCGCTTGGTCTTGCCGAAGCCGGTGAAGTACGCGTTGCCGTGGCTCGAGCGGCGCGAGCCGTCCATCACGAAGAGGCCTTCGGCGCGGAAGCCGCTACGCGCGAGCAGCGCCTCGATGCGGCTTCGCACCTCGCCCGCCTCGAGCGGCGTGAAGCGGTTGAAGAGCGGGGCGATCCAGCGCGGGTACACGACGGCGAGGACCAGCGTGAACGCGATCCACGCGGCCCACGTGTAGAGCCACCACCACGAGCCCGCGGCGGCCACGAACCAGAACACCGCGAGGAGCAGCGGCACGCCCAGCGCGGCCGAGAGCACCGCGCCTTTCAGCAGGTCGATGAAGAAGACGCCCGGCGTCGTCTTGTTGAAGCCGTGGCGTTCCTCGATCACGAAGGTGCGCCAGAGGTCGAAGGGCAGGGCGTTCAGCGCGGTCACGGCGAGCACGCCGAAGACGGTGGCCAGGCCGCGCGCAGCCCCTTCGCCGAAGAAGCCGGCGGCGATGGAATCGATCATCGCGAGCCCGCCGCCCAGCGTGAGCAGGAGCAGCACGACGCCATCCATCACGACCGCCTCGACGACGCCGAAGCGCAGCTTGTCCAGCGTGTAGTCGGCGGCCTTGCGGTGCGCCTCGGGCGGGATCAGCTCGGCGAACTCGGGCGGGACGCGGTCGCGGTGGGCGGCGACGTGCCGCGCCTGGCGCCAGGCAAGGAAGCACCGCCAGGCGAGGGCGCCGAGCGCGAAGGCGAGGAAGAGCGCTGCGAACCCGTTCAAGGAGGAATGTGAAACAATCGCCGCGACGTTTTCATTTTCATTTCATCGAGATCATATGGCACTGGACAAGACCCCGCTCATCTGGATAGACATGGAGATGTCGGGCCTCGTTCCCGAACGCGAGCGCATCCTCGAGGTGGCGATGGTGGTCACCGACGCCGAATTGAACGTGCTCGGCGAGGCACCCGTCCTCGTGGTCCACCAGTCCGACGCCGTTCTCGAGGGCATGGACTCCTGGAACAAGGCAACGCACGGCCGCTCGGGGCTCATCGACAAGGTGAAGGCCTCGACGATGGACGAAGCGCAGGCCGAGCGCATCCTCGTCGACTTCCTCAAGCCCTTCGTCGCCGCCCGCGTGGCCCCGCTGTGCGGCAACACCGTGCACCAGGACCGCCGCTTCATGGCGCTCTACATGGCCGAGCTCGAGGCCTACCTGCACTACCGGATCGTCGACGTGTCGACGCTGAAGGAGCTCGCCAAGCGCTGGCGCCCGGACGTGATCGCGAGCTTCACGAAGGAAGGCAAGCACGAGGCGCTCGCCGATATCCACGAATCGATCGCGGAGCTGCGGCACTACCGCGAGCATTTCCTGCGCATGGCCTAGTCGCGGGCCCAGTCCCGCGAGCGCTCGACGGCGCGCTTCCACTCGGCCAGGTGACGGCCGGCTTCCTCGCGCGAGCGAGTGGGCTCGAAGACGCGGTCGCGAGCCCACAGGGAGGCGATCTCGGCCTCGTCCTTCCAGAACCCCGTCGCAAGCCCGGCCAGGTAGGCGGCGCCCAGCGCAGTGGTCTCGACGACCTTCGGCCGCACCACCGGAACGCCGAGGAGATCGGCCTGCGTTTGCATGAGGAGGTCCGAGGCGGTCGCGCCGCCGTCGACACGCAGCTCCTTGAGCGGCAGGCCGCAGTCGGCCGTCATGGCCTCCAGCAGCTCCGCGCTCTGGAACGCGATCGAGGCCAGCGTCGCCCGAGCGAGGTGCGCCCGGGTCGTGCCGCGCGTGATGCCCACGATCGTCCCGCGGGCTCGAGGATCCCAGTACGGGGCGCCCAGGCCGGAGAGCGCGGGCACGAAGTGCACGCCGCCCGCATCCGGCACGCTCGCCGCGAGCGCGTCGATCTCGCTCGCCTTTCCGATGAGGCCCAGGCCGTCGCGCAGCCATTGGATCGCCGCCCCCGCGATGAACACGCTGCCTTCGAGGGCATAGCGCACCTCGCCCGCCTTCCTCCATGCCACCGTGGTGAGGAGGCGATTGCGCGACGCGGGCGCCGTGGTGCCGGTGTTCATCAGCATGAAGCAGCCGGTGCCGTAGGTGTTCTTCGCCATGCCGGGCGTGTAGCAGGCCTGCCCGAAGAGCGCGGCCTGCTGGTCGCCGGCGATGCCCGCGACCGGTAAGCCTTCCGGCAGCCCCTCGCAGCGCGTGCGCGCGACGATGCCGCTCGAGTCGATGACCTTGGGAAGCACTTGCGGGGGAATGCGCAGCAAGCCGAGCAGCTCCTCGTCCCAGGCGAGCGCGTGGATGTCGAAGAGCAGCGTGCGGGAGGCGTTGCTCACGTCGGTTACGTGGACGGCGCCACCGGAGAGGTTCCACGCGAGCCACGTGTCCACGGTGCCGAAGGCGAGCTCGCCGCGCTCGGCGCGTTCACGCGCTCCCGGAACGTTGTCGAGCAGCCACGCGAGCTTCGTTCCCGAGAAGTACGCATCGAGCACGAGCCCGGTGCGCTCGGCAAAGAGGCGCTCGTGTCCGGCCTGTCGCAGGGCGTCACATGCGGACGCGGTGCGGCGGTCCTGCCAGACGATCGCGTTGGCGACGGGCGCTCCGGTGCGACGGTCCCAGAGCACCGTCGTTTCGCGTTGGTTGGTGATGCCGATCGCCGAAATCTCGCCTGCCGAAAGGCCCGCGCGGCCCAGGGCGAGCGCGGCGACGTCGCGTTGGGTGCTCCAGATCTCGAGGGCGTCGTGCTCCACCCAGCCCGGGCGCGGGAAGATCTGGCGGAATTCTTGCTGGGCGGAAGCGAGGATGCGCCCGTCATGGCCGAAGGCGATGGCGCGAGAGCTCGTGGTGCCTTGGTCGAGGGCGAGAACGGCCTTCATGGAGGACGGGCAAGATTTTGCGGCGATGATACGTTAAGATTCGCGTTGCTAATCCGGAATCGCAGGAGGGTTCCGTGGGACTTCTAGACGACCTCAAGAAACAGGCAGACGCCCTCAAGGCACAGGACACCGACCGCACGGAGAGCCTCCGTGCAAACGCGGTCGCGGTGGACCTCGCCTTGCGGCGGAACTTCCTTTACCTGAACGATTTGGGCAAGCAGCTCAACGTCGTGCAGATGCCATGCCCGTTCACCTACAAGATCCCGACGCTGGCCGACATCACCGGGCTCGTGGTGAAGGACTTCCACTGCGACTTCCGCTCGAAGCACTTCATCGACAAGGACTACTACGGCGAGGTCCACGTCGGCTACCGCGTGTGGTCCGACAAGGTGCTCACGGTGAAGAAGGGCCCGGACGAGATGGAGAAGTTCCGCGACTTCCTCTGGTCCAACAACATCGAGCACAAGGGCGAGCAGTTCCGCGACCAGCGCAAGGTCATCACGCACGAGATCTTCAAGGTCGTCTGCGACTTCCGCGTCCAGGGCAAGATCGAGGGCGACCACGAGACGGGCAAGATCAAGATCGTCACCAAGAACGTCGCCGCGTTCGAGGTGGATCTCTTCAACCTGACCGCGCAGGAGTTCGTCGAGGGCGCCGTCGAGGAATTCGCCAAGTTCTTCATCGGCCGTCCCACGGTGTTCCCGGAGATGGTGAAGAAGTCGGTGCTGAACGTACGGCCCGCCGCGCCGCCGCCCAAGCCCAAGCCGCAGGTCCAGGTGCCGTACACGCCGCCGCATGCGCGCGGTCCGGCCGCCGCGCCGCCGCCCCCGCCGCCGGAGGAGAAAAAGGGCCTCTTCGGCTCGCTCAAGTCGCTGATCAAGAAGGACGACGACTGATTCCCCCAAACCCCGCCTCCGGCGGGGTTTTTCGTGACAAGTGCGTGTTTCGCCTGATGTAGAATCGGCCGAAAAACACCCGCCGCAATCGCTGCAATCCGAGGAGATTCCCCATGTTCCGCAAGTTCATCCTGGCCGCGCTGGCGCTGGCCGCCACGAGCGCTTCCGCGCAGACCGAGATCCAGTTCTGGCACTCCATGGGCGGCGCCCTGGGCGACAAGGTGGGCGAGCTCGCCACCAAGTTCAACGCCACGCAGACCCAATACAAGGTCGTCGCGACCTACAAGGGCAGCTACGGCGAGTCGATGACGGCCGCGATCGCCGCCTACCGCGCCGGCAACGCCCCGCACATCCTGCAGGTCTTCGAGGTCGGCACCGCCACCATGATGGCCGCCAAGGGCGCCGTCATCCCCATCGCCAAGGTGATGAAGGATGCCGACGAGCCGTTCAACCCGAAGGTCTACCTGCCCACGGTCGCCGGCTACTACACGGATTCGAAGGGCAACATGCTCTCGTTCCCGTTCAACAGCTCCACGGTCGTCTTCTACGTGAACAAGGACGCCTTCAAGAAGGCGGGCCTCGACGGCAACAAGCCGCCGAAGACGTGGAAGGAGTTCCAGGCCGCGGCGGACAAGCTGAAGGCCGCGGGCCAATCCTGCGTCTACACCTCGGGCTGGCCGTCCTGGATGCACATCGAGAACTTCTCGGCCTGGCACAACGTGCCGATCGGCTCGAAGGAGAACGGCATGGCGGGGCTGGACACGGAGTTCCAGATCAACTCGCCGCTGCACGTGCGCCACCTCACGATGCTCACCGACATGGCGAAGAAGGGCCTCTTCACCTACGCCGGCCGCGGCAACCAGGCGGAAGCCAAGTTCTCGAGCGGCGAGTGCGCGATGCTCACCTCGTCCTCGGGCGCGCAGGCCAACATCAAGCGCACCGCCAAGTTCGAGTGGTCGGTGAACTTCATTCCCTACCATGACGACGTGAAGGGCGCGCCGCAGAACTCGATCATCGGCGGAGCCTCGCTCTGGACCATGGGTGGCAAGACCAACAACTCGTACAAGGGCGTGGCGAAATTCTTCGCCTACCTCTCGCAGCCGGAAGTCCAGGCCGACTGGCACCAGAGCACCGGCTACGTGCCGATCACGCAGGCCGCCTACGAGCTCACGCGGAAGCAGGGCTACTACGAGAAGAACCCGGGTGCCGACATCGCGGTGAAGCAGCTCACCAACAAGCCGCCCACGGCCAACTCCAAGGGCCTTCGCTTCGGCAACTTCGTGCAGGGCCGCGAGGCCATCGAGGAGGAGATCGAGGGCGCGCTCACCGGCAAGAAGGAGCCGAAGGCCGCGCTGGACGAAGCGGTGCGCCGCGGCAACGAGATCCTGCGCAAGTTCGAGGCCGCGAACAAAGGCTGATCCCCCGTGGAAAAGCGCGTCGTCTTCCAGTCGAAATGGCTGCCGTACGCGCTGCTGGCGCCGCAGATCGCCGTCACGGTGATCTTCTTCTTCTGGCCGGCGGCGCAGGCCGTGTACTACTCGTTCCTCGTGCAGGACGCGTTCGGCACCAGCTCGCAGTTCGTGTGGTTCCAGAACTTCACCGAGCTGTTCCATGACGGGCGCTACATCGAGTCGTTCAAGGTCACGATCGTCTTCAGCCTGCTGGTCGCGGTGTCGGGGCTTTCGATCGCGCTGCTGCTGGCCACGGCCGCGGACCGCGTCGTTCGCGGTGCCATGGCCTACAAGACCTTCCTCATCTGGCCCTACGCCGTGGCGCCCGCGATCGCGGGTGTGCTCTGGGCGTTCCTGTTCGCACCCTCCATCGGCATCGTGACCTACCTGCTGAAGAAGATGGGCGTGGACTGGAACTGGATCATCAACGACCAGCAGGCGATGCTGCTGATCGTGATCGCCTCGGTGTGGAAGCAGATCAGCTACAACTTCCTGTTCTTCCTGGCGGGGCTGCAGTCCATCCCGCGCGCGTTGATGGAGGCCGCGGCGATCGACGGCGCCAGCCCCACGCGCCGCTTCTGGACCATCGTCTTCCCGCTGCTCTCGCCGACCACGTTCTTCCTGCTCGTGGTGAACATCGTCTACGCGTTCTTCGAGACCTTCGGCGTGATCGACGCGACCACGCAAGGCGGCCCGGCGGCGGCCACGCAGGTGCTCGTCTACAAGGTGTACCACGACGGCGTGAAGGGCCAGGACCTCGGCAGCTCGTCAGCGCAGTCCGTGATCCTCATGTTCATCGTGATCACGCTCACGGTGATCCAGTTCCGCTTCGTCGAGAAGAAGGTGCAGTACTAGATGGTCGAAAACCGCCCGCTGCTGCGCGCCTTCCAGCACCTCGTGCTGATCCTCGGGGTGATCGTCGTCGCCTTCCCGCTGTACGTGACGTTCGTCGCCTCCACGCTCACCTACGACCAGATCGTCACGGTGCCAATGCCGCTGCTCCCCGGTGACCAGCTCTGGGAAAACTATTCGCAGGTGCTCACTGCCGGGTCGCAGAAGGGCTCGTCGGCGCCGGTCTCGACGATGCTGGTCAACAGCTTCGTGGTCGCCGTGTGCGTGGCGCTCGGCAAGATCTCGATCTCCATCCTCTCGGCCTTCGCGATCGTGTATTTCCGCTTCCCCGGCCGCACGTTCTTCTTCTGGATGATCTTCGTGACGCTCATGCTGCCGATCGAGGTTCGCATCATCCCGACGTACAAGGTCGCCTCCGATCTCGGGCTGCTCAACTCCTACCCGGGGTTGATCCTGCCGCTCATCGCCTCGGCCACGGCGACGTTCCTCTTCCGGCAGTTCTTCCTCACCATCCCCGACGAGCTGGCCGAGGCCGCGCGCATCGACGGGGCGGGGCCGCTGCGCTTCTTCTGGGACGTCGTCGTCCCGCTGTCGAAGACCAACATGGCCGCCCTCTTCGTGATCCTCTTCATCCTCGGCTGGAACCAGTACCTCTGGCCGCTGCTGATCACCACGGAAGAGTCGATGTACACGACCGTGATCGGCATCAAGCGAATGATCGCCGGCGGCGACGCGTCGAACGAATGGAACCTCATCATGGCCACCGCGATCCTGGCGCTGCTGCCGCCCGCGGCCGTGGTGATCCTCATGCAGAAGTGGTTCGTGAAGGGCCTCGTGGACACGGAAAAATAGATGGCCGACATCAAGCTCTCGGGCGTACGGAAGACCTACGCCAACAAGGTCCAGGTGATCCACGGCGTGGACGTGGCGATCGCCGACGGCGAGTTCATCGTGATCGTCGGGCCCTCGGGCTGCGGCAAGTCCACGCTGCTGCGCATGGTGGCGGGCCTGGAGCCCATCACCGAAGGCGAGATCGCCATCGGCGGCAAGCGCGTGAACGAGGTGGAGCCGAAGGACCGCAACATCGCGATGGTGTTCCAGAACTACGCGCTCTACCCGCACATGACGGTGTACGACAACATGGCCTACGGGCTTCGCATCCGCTCGTTCTCCAAGGCCGACATCGAGACGCGCGTGCAGCGCGCCGCCAAGATCCTCGAGCTGGGCCCGCTGCTGCAGAGGAAGCCGCGCGAGCTCTCCGGCGGCCAGCGCCAGCGGGTGGCCATGGGCCGGGCGATCGTGCGCGAGCCGGCCGCGTTCCTCTTCGACGAGCCGCTGTCCAACCTGGACGCGAAGCTTCGCGTGCAGATGCGCCTGGAGATCCAGAAGCTGCACCGGGAGCTTCGCACCACGAGCATCTTCGTCACGCACGACCAGGTGGAGGCGATGACGCTCGCCGACCGCATGATCGTGATGAACGCCGGCGTGGTGGAGCAGGTGGGCCGCCCGATCGACGTCTACGACGATCCCAATTCCCTCTTCGTGGCCGGCTTCATCGGCTCGCCGGCGATGAATTTCCTGCCCGGCCAGCGCACGGGCAACGAGGTGGACGTCGGCCAGGGCGTACGCGTCGCGCTGCCGGCCGCGTTGCAGGCGAACGCACCGCAGGCGATCACGGTCGGCGTGCGCCCCGAGCACCTCGTCCCCGGCGCGGGTTTCGACCTCAAGGTGGACACCGTCGAGGCCCTCGGCGCGGATTCCCTCCTGCACTGCGCGTTCGCGGGCCACACGCTCGTGGTTCGCGTCGACGGCCACGCCACGCCGGAGCCGGGCTCGGCCCTCGGCGTCGCAGCGATGCCCGGGAAGACGTACTTCTTCGATTCCGCGACGGGCAAGCGGCTGCGCCCATGAGCCTCGAGGCACGGCGCCTCGAGGAGCTCTCCCTCAATTCCTCGGCCCCTCCCGGGCAACTTCTCTATGACGGCTGGCTGCTGCGCCTGCAGCCCGGCAAGGCCAAGCGCGCGCGCTCCGTGAACGCGGTCTATCCCTCGACGATCGCGCTCGCGGACAAGATCGCCTACTGCGAGCGCCTGTACGGAACGTCGGGCCTGCCCGCGATCTTCCGCATCACGCCGTTCAGCGAGCCGTCCGGCCTCGATGCCGAGCTCGAGCGGCGCGGCTACGGGACGTTCGACTACACCGCGGTGGAGAGCGCATCGCTTGCCACGGCGCCGGCGGCCGGCGAGGGCGCACAGCCGATGGGCCTGTCCCAATGGGTGGGTGCGGTGGGCGATCTTCGGGGCTCGTCGGGCGAGCAGCGCGCAGGCCACTACGCGCGCCTCGAGGCCTGCTTGCTTCCGATGCACCCGCTCGCGATCGTGGAGGGCGGAACGCCCGTCGCGACCGGGCTCGCGATCCTCGAGGACAACTGCGTGGGCCTCTTCGACATCGTCGTGCACGCCTCGCAACGCCGGCGCGGCCTCGCGAGGCGGCTGGTCGCTGCACTTCTCGCTCGTGCGTGGCAGGACGGCGCGCGTACGGCGTACCTGCAGGTCGAGCGCGACAACACGCCCGCACGCGAGCTCTACAAGGCGTTCGGATTCACCGAGCAGTATCTCTACTGGTACCGGGGACGCGAGGGAGAGCGCCGTTGAGCGAGGACCGCATCACCGCGCTCGCCCGCCAGGTGGGCGAAGTCTGCAAGCTGCGCGGCCGCATGCTGGTCCTGGCCGAGTCGTGCACCGGCGGCGGGTTGGGGGAAGCAATCACGCGCATTCCGGGCAGCTCCGCGTGGCTCGATCGCGGCTTCATCACGTACAGCAATGCCGCGAAGGAAGAGCAGCTCGGCGTGAAGGTCGAGACGCTGCTCACGCACGGCGCGGTCTCGGAGGCCACCGCGCGCGAGATGGTGCTGGGCGCGCTTCGCTGGAGCCGGGCGGATACCGCCGCCGCGGTCACCGGGATTGCCGGCCCCGATGGGGGGAGCCGCGACAAACCGGTCGGCCTCGTCTGGTTTGCCTGGTGCGTCCGGGGTGGGGCGGCCCGGGTGGAGTCCCACCAATTGGCCGGGGATCGGGAGGCCGTCCGCCGCCAAGCCGTTGAAATTGCACTGAAAGGCCTGCTGAACGCCCTCGAAAAGACGCCGCAGTAGCAAAACGCTTGACAACAGAACGACCGTTCGGTAATTTGCAGAACATTCGTTCTGAGAACGATTGTTCTGTCAAACCCCGGCGTTCTGTCATCTGCGAGGCGAAGCGTGGCGTTGAATCCCCTGAAACCGACGGTCGACCCGGCGTACCTGGAGAAGCTCCAGGACTACTACGCCGAGCACAAGGTCATCCCGTCGTATTCGGTCCTGGCCACGCTGTGGGGCGTCTCGGCGAAATCCTGGGTGTCGCAGATCGTGAAGCGCCTGGAAGAAGCCCGCATCCTCGACTGGACGCCCGATAAGCAGCTGAAGCCCGGCCCGCGCTTCTTCGAGCGCCGGCTCACGGACCAACCGGTGCAGGCCGGCCTGCCCAACCCCGCCATCTCGGATGGCTACGATTTGATCACCCTGGACGACTACCTCGTCCGCCTGCCCTCCAAGACCTCGCTCGTGCGAGTGAAGGGCGACTCGATGATCGACGCCGGCATCAAGGACGGCGACCTCATCGTCGTCGAGCAGCAACCCAATGCGAACGTGGGCGACATCGTCGTCGCCATCGTCGACAACGAATTCACCGTGAAGTACCTGGATCGGGAAAAGAGCCAGTTCGTCCTGAAGCCCGCGAACAAGGCCTATCCGGTCATCCGTCCTCGTGGCGGCCTGGAGATTTTCGGTGTGATGGCGGGTTTGGCGCGCAGAACGCGCTGAACCTGGGCGGAAACTTCAACTCAACGAATGGGATAATTCCAATGCTCAAAGTCATCTCCACCCCTCCCTCCGACTCCAAGACGGACAAGATGGACGAGAACAAGTCGAAGGCGCTTGCCGCCGCGCTCTCGCAGATCGAGAAGCAGTTCGGCAAGGGCTCCATCATGAAGATGGGCGCCGACGAAATCGCCAACGACGTCCAGGCGGTCTCCACGGGCTCGCTCGGCCTCGACATGGCGCTCGGCATCGGCGGGCTTCCCCGCGGCCGCGTGTGCGAGATCTACGGTCCGGAATCCTCGGGCAAGACCACGCTCACCCTCCAGGTGATCGCCAACATCCAGAAGCTCGGCGGCACCGCCGCCTTCATCGACGCGGAGCACGCGCTCGACCCGCAGTACGCCCAGCGCCTGGGCGTGGATATCTCCGAGCTCCTGCTTTCGCAGCCGGACAACGGCGAGCAAGCGCTCGAGATCGCGGATATGTTGGTGCGAAGCGGCTCGGTCGATTGCGTCGTCATCGACTCCGTCGCCGCGCTCACGCCCAAGGCCGAGATCGAGGGCGAAATGGGCGAGCCGCAAATGGGCCTGCAGGCCCGCCTCATGAGCCAGGCGCTGCGCAAGTTGACCGGCAACATCCGCCGCTCGAACACGCTCGTGATCTTCATCAACCAGATCCGCATGAAGATCGGCGTCATGTTCGGCAACCCGGAGACCACCACGGGCGGCAACGCGCTCAAGTTCTACGCCTCGGTGCGCATCGACATCCGCCGTATCGGCTCCATCAAGCGCGGTGAAGAGGTCATCGGCAACGAGACGCGCGTGAAGGTCGTGAAGAACAAGGTCGCGCCCCCGTTCAAGACCGCCGACTTCGACATCCTCTACAACGAGGGCATCTCCCGCGAGGGCGAGATCATCGAGATGGGGGTCAACCACCGCATCATCGAGAAGTCCGGGGCCTGGTACGCCTACAACGGCGAGAAGATCGGCCAGGGCAAGGACAACACGCGCGAGTGGCTGAAGGACAACAAGGTCGTCGCCGCCGATATCGAGCGCAAGATCCGCGAGGCCATCGGCATCGCGGGCGGCATGCCCGTGGACGCGAACGCCGCCGACGCCGAGTAACGGCACCGAGTCTGCCTTCTTGTCCATGGCCTGGGCCTTCATGGCAACCAAGTCCGAACCGTCGCTTCGAGCGAGGGCGCTTCGGCTCGTCGCGCGGCGGGAGCACTCGCGCGAGGAGCTGCGGCGCAAGCTCGCGGCCCACGCGGCGGAGGGCGAGGATGTCACGGTCCTGCTCGACGATTTCGCGGCCCGGGGCTGGATCTCGGATGCGCGCTTCGCGGAGATGGCGGCGCGAGCCAAGGCGCGCCGCTATGGCCCGCTCAAGCTCGCGCACTACCTCCGCGGCCGCGGCCTCGCCGACGAGATCATCGCCGCCGGCGTGAAGGCGGCGGGTGCCGACGGTGTCTCCAACATCGAGAGCATCTGGCGCTCGCGCTTCCGCGACCTGCCTGGCGATGAGCAGGACAAAGCCCGGCAGGTGCGCTTCCTGCAGGGACGCGGCTTCCCCCTCGACCAAATCTTCCGCTTCCTGAAGCAGATGGAGACCTTCCCATGAGTCCCCGCACCCAGAACCTCGTGTCGATCGGCGTGCTGGTTGCCGCGCTGGCAATCACCCTGCTGCCCGAGTCGCCTTCCGCGATCCGCACCGCCGTAGCTCCTGTCCAGGTCAGCCAGCTCTCCCGCTAAACGTGAAGATTTCGGGCGAGTTCGAGGTGAAGATCACGCCCCAGGCGAGCGACAAGGGCGACGCGGGCGCCGGCCTCGGGCGCATGTCGCTCGACAAGCAGTATCGAGGTGAGCTCGAGGCCACGAGCGTCGGCGAGATGCTCACTGCGATGACGAGCACGAAAGGCTCGGCGGCGTACGTAGCGGTCGAGCGCGTCGCGGGGACGTTGGGCGGCAAGCCCGGCACATTCATGCTGCATCACACGGGCGTGATGAATCGTGGGGCCGCTTCGCTCGAAGTGAAGGTCGTTCCCGACTCCGGTACCGGCGAGTTGGCTGGGCTCGAGGGAGCCCTGGGTATTCGCATCGAGCAGGGCAAGCACTTCTACGACTTCGATTACGCCCTCAAGTAATACCCACTAAAGCCTCAACACAGAGGACACAGAGGGGGGCACAGAGGACACGGAGAAACCAAGGCTCTTCAGGGTCGTGGGTGTCATTCACGTCACCGTCTTGATCCAAGGCTGCTTTTCTCTGTGTCCTCTGTGTCCTCTGTGTCCTCTGTGCCCCCTCTGTGTCCTCTGTGTTGGTGCTTTTCCGTAGTTCTTTCCCCAGTCCCTTTGGGACGGCGACCTTGGTATCCTTACGGATTGCCTCGCACCCCGCGATGCCTTCCGTAAGTTCATGAAAACCAAAGAAATCCGCCAGAAGTTCGTCGACTACTTCGTCTCGAAGGGCCACACCCACGTGGCCTCGAGCCCCCTGGTGCCGGGCAACGACCCGACGCTGCTGTTCACCAACGCCGGGATGGTCCAGTTCAAGGACGTCTTCCTGGGCCAGGAGAAGCGTCCCTACAACCGCGCCGTGACGGCCCAGCGGTCGCTCCGCGCTGGCGGCAAGCACAACGACCTGGAGAACGTGGGCTACACCGCGCGGCACCACACGTTCTTCGAGATGCTCGGCAACTTCAGCTTCGGCGACTACTTCAAGCGCGACGCGATCAAGTACGCGTTCGAGCTGCTCACGGTCCACTACGGCCTGCCGAAGGAGAAGCTCTGGACGACGGTCTACCACACGGATGACGAGGCCTTCGACATCTGGACCAACGAGATCGGCATCCCGAAGGAGCGCTGCATCCGCATCGGCGACAAGCCGGGTGGCCGCAAGTACGAGAGCGACAACTTCTGGCAGATGGCCGACACCGGCCCCTGCGGCCCGTGCTCGGAGATCTTCTACGACCACGGTCCCGGCGTCGCGGGCGGCCCCCCGGGCTCTCCCGACCAGGACGGCGACCGCTACATCGAGATCTGGAACCTCGTGTTCATGCAGTTCAACCGCGATGAGTCGGGGGCGCTGAATCCGCTGCCGAAGCCGTCGGTGGATACGGGCATGGGCCTCGAGCGCCTGACCGCCGTGCTGCAGCACGTGCACTCGAACTACGAGATCGATCTCTTCCAGTCGCTCGTGAAGGCGGCAGCCCGCGAGACGGGCATGAAGGACCTCGCATTGCCGTCGCTGCGCGTGATCGCGGACCACATCCGCGCCTGCGCCTTCCTCGTCGTCGACGGCGTCATTCCGGGCAACGAAGGCCGCGGCTACGTGCTGCGCCGCATCGCCCGCCGCGCCATGCGCCACGGCTACAAGCTGGGCCGGAAGCAGCCGTTCTTCTACAAGCTGGTCGCCGACCTCGTGAAGGAGATGGGCGAGGCCTATCCCGAGCTCGCGAAAGCCGAAGCGAAAGTCATCGCCACGCTCAAGCAGGAAGAGGAGCGCTTCGGCGAGACGCTCGAGAACGGCATGGCGATGCTGGATACGGCGCTCGCCAAGGATGCGAAGCACCTCGACGGCGACACCGCCTTCAAGCTCTACGACACCTACGGCTTCCCGGTCGACCTCACCGCCGACATCGGGCGCGAGCGCGGCTTCGAGATCGACATGAAGGCGTTCGATGCCGCGATGACCGCGCAGCAGGAGCGCTCGCGGGCCGCCTCCAAGTTCAAGCAAGGTGCCGCGCTCGACTACAAGGGCGCCAAGACCGCGTTCCGCGGCTACGAGTCGATGTCCGAGGAAGGCCGCGTCGTGGCCCTCTATCGCAACGGCAGCGGCGTCGAGCGCCTCTCGCAGGGCGAGGAAGGCATCGTGGTCCTCGACCGCACGCCGTTCTACGCGGAATCCGGCGGCCAGGTCGGCGACCGCGGCGAGCTCACCAAGGGCGGCGCCTGCCTCACGCTGTTCCAGGTGCAGGACACGCAGAAGATCCAGCCCGAGGTGTTCGGCCACCACGGCGTGGTCACCACGGGCGAGCTCGCAGTGGGCGACACGCTCGCCGCCAACGTGGATCTCGACAAGCGCGCCCGCACGATGCGCCACCACTCCGTCACGCACCTGATGCACAAGGCGCTGCGCGAGGTGCTGGGCTACCACGTGCAGCAGAAGGGCTCGCTCGTCGACGAGGACAAGACGCGCTTCGACTTCAGCCACAACCAGCCCATGACCGCGGACGAGATCCGCCGCGTCGAGGGCCTGGTGAACGCGGAGATCCTCAAGAACGAGGCGACCACCGCCGAGGTGATGCCGATCGACGAAGCCCAGAAGTCGGGCGCGATGATGCTCTTCGGCGAGAAGTACGGCGACGAAGTGCGCGTGCTCGGCATCGGCTCCTCGCGCGAGCTCTGCGGCGGCACGCACGTCGCGCGCACGGGCGACATCGGCCTCTTTCGTATCGTCTCCGAAGGCGGCGTCGCGGCCGGCATCCGCCGCGTCGAGGCCGTCGCGGGCACGGTGGCGGTGCAGCTTTCGCAGCAGGACCGCGAGCGCGTGGCCCACGTGGCCGAGGCGCTCAAGTCGCAGCCCCAGGAGATCGAGCTCAAGCTCGCGCAGGTGATGGAGAGCGTGAAGGTCCTCGAGAAGGAGCTCGCGAAGCTGAAGGGCAAGATGGCGTCCAGCCAGGGCGACAGCCTCGCCGACAGCGCGGTGGACGTGAAGGGCGTGAAGGTCCTGGCCGTGAAGCTCGATGGCGCGGACGTGAAGACGCTCCGCGACACGCTCGACCAGCTGAAGAACAAGCTGAAGAGCAGCGCGATCGTGCTCGCCGCGAGCGAGGGCGAGAAGGTGAGCCTCATCGCGGGCGTGACGCAGGACCTCATCGCCAAGGTGAAGGCGGGCGAGCTCGTGAACTTCGTCGCCACGCAGGTCGGCGGCAAGGGCGGCGGGCGGCCCGACATGGCGCAGGCGGGCGGCACCAACCCCGCCGCGCTCCCGGCGGCGCTCGAATCCGTGAGGGACTGGGTCGAGCAGCGCCTGTAGCGGCAGCACGCGCGGCCGGGGAGGGCCGCTCGCGATGACCTGGGTCGGATATCTCGTCATGGCCGCGATCCTTCTGGCGATCGGGGCCTGGATCTACAGCGTCGTCGGGAAGATCGCCGGGGTTGCGCGGCGCGGGAAGTCGAGCCGGCGCGACGAGGCGCTCTTCGTCTCGATGTTCCCGGACCTCCAGCCTCACTTCCATCCCGAACGCCTCGTTGAATTCGTGCGCGCACAGCGCTCCGGCAAGCGGGCCGCCGCTTCCCGGACCGCTTCCGCGACCTGGAAGAATCCCCCGGGCCTCGGCGTGCATGCCGTGGAAATCGAGCCGGGCCACCTTCGCGTGCCGTACAAGATGCGAGACGAGTCCGGCGCGCTCCTGGGCCAGTTTCTCTACGACGAGATTCCCGAGGGCGGCGTGCTGCGGGTCGGGGAGGGCAAGCTCACGGTGAACGTGATGGACAAGATCCCGCGCGTTCGCTACTGGCATCCACGCCGCGAGTTCAAATGGTCGCAGAAGAAGGGCTGGGCGTTCGCGACACCGCTGGCCGACGCCCACGACTCCGACTCCAGCTATTCGAGCTCCGATTCGTCCTCGCATTCCTTCTCGACCTCGCGGGATGACGGCGTGAGCCCCGCGCCGGTTGGCGGAGGCGGCACCTTCGACGGAGGCGGCGCGTCGGGGAGCTGGGACGACTCGACGTCCACGAGCACCGGCACCGACACGAGCAGCGACACGAGCTCGGGCGCAGCCGCAGCCGCGGACACGAGCACGAGCACCAGCTCGAGCTACTAGATGGACGGTGCCGTACTTCCGCTTGCGGCTGCGGTCCCCGGCCTCCTGCCGGTGGACGATGCGCGCGGAGTGCTGCGCGTCCTGATCGCCTCGCTCGCTCCCGGCGGCGCGGAACGCATCGTGATCGAGTGGCTCGCCGCCGAAGCGGAAAGAGGGCGCGAGATCGAGCTCGCCGTGCTGCACGGGCGGCGCCACGCGCTTGCTCCGCCGGCCGCGATCCGCGTACGCACGCGCGGCCGTGAATCCCCGGAGGATTTCCTCGACGCGCTCGCGAGCGACTGGCGCGGCGGGCCTCCCGTCTCGGTCCACCTCGTCACCGATGTGCTGCTCGCCCGCTTGTGGACCGCGGGCGTTCGTACCGTGCCCACCGTGCACAACGCGCGTGAGGGCTGGCGCAACGACCCTGCGTCGTGGACCGAAGCCAACGTCCCCCGGGCGGTCGCATGCGCGCAACGCGTGCAGGACGAGATGCGCGCCGCCGGGTGCCGCGTCCCGATCGTGACGATCCGCCACCGGCCGGGCGTGCCCCCGTCGGCCTGCGATCCAGCCGTCCGCCGAGAGATTCGCGCGGCGCTCGCCCTTCCGCCCGGGGCCTTCGTCATCGCGGCCGTGGGCGCGCTGAAGGCGCAGAAGGACCATGCCCGCGCCGTGGAGGTCCTGGTCGAAGTCGCGCGCTCGCGCGATGCGTACCTCGTCGTCCTCGGCGGCGTCCTCGAGCCTCGCGGCTTCGAGGTCCTGGACGAGGTGCTCGATGCCGCGCTCGAACGTGGCGTGACCGCGCGTCTTCGGCTCCCCGGGTGGGTCGACTCGATCGCGCCCTATCTCGCCGCGAGCGACGCGCTGCTCAACACGAGCCGCTTCGAGGGCTTGTCGATCGCCGCGCAGGAAGCGCTCGCGGCGGGGCTGCCCGTCGTGGCGACCGACGTGGGCGGCCAGTCCGAGATCCATCACGCCGGCCTGCAATTGCTGCCGGCGCGGGCGAGCGTCCGCGAGTTCGCGGCGCGCCTCGCCGTCCTGCCGGTGCGCGAGCGGCTGCAGCCGAGTCCGTTCGCGCGTGCGCCCAGGGCGGCATCGTTGTCGCTCACGCATCGCGAGCGCCCGGTGGCGCCGATCGACACGCTCTTCGTGACGGCGAACCTCAACGCCGGTGGCGCCCAGCGCTCGCTGGTCAATCTCGTACGCACGTTGCGCGCAGATCGGGTGCGCGAACGCCATGCGTTCGCCGTCGCGGTGTGCGGCGAGTCGACGCACTCGGCCTTCGCGATGGAGCTGATGTCAGCGGGCGTCGATTGCTTTCGCGCCACGCTCGATCGCGATGACGCCGCGATCGCCGAGTCCCTGCTCGCGCAGGCCGCGCGGCGCGGCGCGCGCACGCTCTGCTTCTGGAACGCCGCGCCCGGCGTGAAGCTCCTCGTCGCCAAGTTCGCGCCGCCGGCGCTTCGCATCGTGGACGTGAGCCCGGGCGCCTACGCGTTCGAGGAGCTCGACGATTGCGATGCAGTCGCCCGCGCGCACGACTTCGATGCGCTGGCGTACTACCGCCGCTTGAATGCGCTGGTGCTCAAGCACGATGCGGCGACGCATCCGCCCTGCCGGCGAGTCGCCGTCATTCCCAACGGCGTTGCACGCGCGCCGGCGACAAGCCCCGTTCCGGAGACTCCGCGATTCCTCGTGAACGGCCGCATCGCCCCGAGCAAGCGGCTCGAGGTCGTGATCGAAGCGCTGCGGCACGTCTCGCAGCGCCACGCGGACGTGGAGCTTCACATCGTCGGACCGGTCGAGCCGCGGCATGCCGAATACGGAAGCCGCATCGCGTCGCTGGCACAAGGCCTTCCGGTGCATTTCCGCAGTGCCGATTTCGACCTCGCGTGCCTCGCCGAGCCCTGGACCGCGATCGTGGTGCTCGGCACGCACCAGGGCTCGCCCAATGCCGTACTGGAGGCGATGTCCGCGGGAATCCCGGTGATCGCGAACGCGAGCGGAGGCACGGGCGAGGTGGTCCGCGACGGCGATACGGGCTGGCTTCTCGCGGAGGACGTCTCGGCGGGGGATCTGGCGCAGGCGATGCTCGCCGCGATGGCCGACCTCGGGGAAGGCCGCCGGCGCGCGGCCCGTGCCCAGTCACGGGTGCACTCGGACCACTCGCTGGAGGCGATGGTGGCGGCTTATGTCGCGGTGCTGGAGGAGGGCTCCGGCCATGAGAAAATGGCGCCATGGAATTCCGCTTCTGCCCCCGTTGCGCCACCGAGCTCGCCCGGCGTCCCATTGCCGACGATGCCGGGCTGATCGACCGCCTCGCCTGCCCCGCCGAGTCCTGCGGCTACGTCCATTGGGGCAATCCCACGCCCGCGGTCGGCGCGCTGGTCGAGCACGAGGGCGAGATCATCCTCGCGCGGGGCCAGGGCTGGCCCGACGGCTGGTTCGCGCTCGTCACCGGCTACCTCGAGGCGCGTGAAGACCCGAAGGCCGGCGTGGCCCGCGAGGTGAAGGAGGAGCTGGACTTGGACGTGGTGGAAGCCAACATCATCGGCAACTACATCTTCGAGCGGAAGAACGAGGTGATGCTCTGCTATCACGTCGTGACGCGCGGCACGGTGAAGCTGAGCCCGGAGCTCGCCGAGTACAAGCGCTACAAGCCCGCGGAGCTGCGTCCCTGGCGGCGCGCCACCGGCCTCGCGGTCGCCGACTGGATGCGCTCCCGGAATCTCGACATCGTGTGGGACGAACGTCCCGCGCTCGCGGCCGTCCAACCGCAAACCGCGAAGACCTGACGATGGGCATGGACACCAACCGCGAGCGCATCGCCGCCTACCTGCGGATGGCGGGGCTCGAATCGATCGAAGGGCGCGTGGGCGACGTGGAGCTCGCCATCCGCGACCTGCTGGAGGCGATGACGGAAAAGGTCGACATCGGCTCGGCCGCATCGCTCTATACCTATCCCGTGCCCATGCTCACCGAGGACGGCACCTGCTCGATCGTGGACCAACTGGCCCCGGTTCCCTATGACCTCACCGGGATCCTCGGCGGGCGCAGCGACCAGACGACGCGGCGGCTCGCGCTGATGGAGCGCTTGATCGAGCGCGTGCAGGAGACGACCGGAGCCGACTGGATCGGCATCTACCAGCGCCGCGCGAATGCCGCGGGCATCCCGGTGCTCGTGAAGCTCTCGTACATCGGCCGGCCGAGCCGCGCCGAGTTTCCGCTCACGCGCGAGTTCGCCGAGCGCAGCACCAACGCGACGGTGGGATTGACCGGCCGCGCCACGGTGATCGACGACGTGGCCAAGCACGTCGAGGCGGGCGGCGGCTTCTACGTCTGCGACGACGGCGTGCAGTCCGAGGCGTGCGTGCCGGTGCTGGACAGCACGAAGGACGTCGCCGGCATCGTGGACGTCGAGGCGAAGCCGAAAGGCTTCTTCAACGCGACCCGCCTCACGGTGATCGCCGCGCTCGCCCTCGTGGTGCCGGCGGTGCTGCCTTGAGCGGCGCGCTCGAGATCACGACGCTCTACAAGCAGTTCGGCGGCAACGTCGCGGTCGATGGCCTCAACCTCTCGATTCCGCGCGGCGAGTTCCACGCGCTCCTCGGCCCGAACGGCGCCGGCAAGACGACGACGCTTCGCATCGTGGCCGGCCTCGCCCGCGCCGACGCCGGACGCGTCACGGTGCTGGGCCACGACATCGCCGACGACGCGATGGAAGCCAAGCGCCGCATGGCCTTCCTTCCCGACGACCCGCAGCTCTACGGCAAGCTCGATGCGATGGAGTACCTCGAGTTCGTTGCCGGCCTGTGGCGCGTCGATGCGGCCGTGGCCCGGGAGCGCGCGGAGAAGCTGCTCGCGATGCTGGGGCTCGAGGGCCGCCGGGAACGCGCCGATGCCTTCTCGCGCGGGATGCGCCAGAAGCTCGCTCTCGCGGGCGCGTTGATCCACGAGCCCGAGCTGCTGATCCTCGACGAGCCGCTCACCGGCCTGGACGCCGGTGCCGCGCGCCTGGTGAAGGACCTCCTGCTGGAGCGCGTGCGCGCCGGCGGCACGGTGCTGCTCACCACGCACATCCTCGAGATCGCCGAGCGCCTCGCCGAGCGCATCAGCATCATCTCGCGCGGGCGCATCGCGGCGCAGGGGACGATGGCGGAGCTGCGCGCGCGCTCGGGCGAGGGCGAGACGCTGGAGGACATCTTCCTCGCGCTCACGCGCGAGCCGGGCGATGCGCCTGCTTGAGCCGCCGGGCTGGCCCTGGCTGCTGGCCCACGAGCTGCGCATCGGCTGGCGCACGACGGGCAGCATCCGCTCCAAGGTGATGTGGGTGCTCTTTGGCCTCCTCGTGATCGCCGGCCATTTCGCCGCCTACTTCATGGCGCGCGGATTCGACGCGGACAAGATCCTCCACCGGCTGCCGCTCACCGTGTATCTCGGCCTGCTCTTCATCCTCACGACGCAGGTCTCGGTCGCGTTCGGGCTCGCGGTGCGCGCGATCCTCGAGCGAGGCGACTACGACCTGATGCTGGCCGCACCCGTGCCTGCGGCGACGATCTACGCCGTGCGCGGCATCGCGATCGCGCTGGGCTCCGTCGGCGTGATCGCGATCGCGTGGGTGCCGCTCGCCAACATGGGACCGTTCGCGGGGCATCCGGGATTGCTCGCGGCCTATCCGGTGATGCTCTCGCTCGGCCTCGCCTGCGCGGCGGTCGCGCTCGCGGGGACGCTCGGCCTCGTGAGGCTGCTCGGGTTGCGGCGCGCACGGACGGTGGCCCAGGTGCTCGGAGCCGTTCTCGGCGTGTCCCTCATCCTCGGCATGCAGATCCCGCAAATGCTCGGGCGCGAGCGCGCGGCGGAGGTGGCGCGCTGGATCGATGCCTCGCCGCTCGCCGCGCTGCTGCTTCCCGACAGCCCGCTCGGCTGGCCGCTCCGCGCGTTCGGCGGCGAGCTCCTGCCGCTCCTGGTGATCGTGGTCCTTGGCGTGGGGTTCTTCGCGTTGACCGTGCGCCTCACGCAGCGCGCGTTCATCCACGCGGTGCAGGAGGCGCCACAGGCGGTGACGTCCGCGCCACGGTCGCGCGGATCGAGGCCGGCGCGCGCCTTCCGGACGTCGAGCTTCACGCGGCTCGTGGTCATGAAAGAGCTCACGCTGATCGCGCGCGACCCGGCGCTGATCGGCATGACCTTCCTGCAGGCGCTCTATGCGCTGCCGCTGGTGCTGGTGTTCTCGCGCGGCCACGACGTGGCGCTGCTGGTGGCGCCCGCGCTCGTGCTGCTCGCCTCGAGCCTCTCGGGCAATCTCGCGTGGATCGCCGCGAGCGGCGAGGAGGCGCCCGACCTGATCGGCAGCGCTCCGGTGTCCGCGAGCCAGGCCCTGCGCCTCAAGGTGATGGCCGCGCTGGTGCCGGTGGCGGTGATCGTCGCTCCGTTCGTCGCCTGGTATGCGCTCAGCTCCATCGGCGTGGCGCTGGCGGTGGCCGCATTCGCCGCCGTCGCGTCGTTCGCGAGCGGCATCGTGCAGGTGATGCTCGCGGATCCGGGCGGCGGGCGCGATCTCAAGCGCCGCAAGCAGGACATCGGCGTCAACCTGCTGGAGTTCGCGGGCGCCGCGTGCTGGTCGGCCGCGTGCTGGCTCACGCTGGGCGGCTCGGCGTGGGCGCTGCTCGCGATCGCCTCGGGCTGCGCCATCCCGGCGGCCTCGGTCTACACCGGGCGCCTGCGCCGCCCGAAGGCGTAGCGGCGCGCTACGCCTTCTTGGCCGGCATCATGTCCGTGATCGTGCCTTCCGCCATCTCGGCGGAGAAGAACACCGTCTCGGACAGCGTCGGATGCGGATGGATCGTGAGGCCGATGTCCTCGGCGTCCGCGCCCATCTCGAGCGCCAGCACCGTCTCCGCGATCAGCTCGCCGGCATTCACGCCGACGATGTGGGCTCCGAGGATCTGCTTCGTGTCCTTCGCGTAGAGCACCTTGGTGAGGCCTTCCGAGCGCGCCATGCCCAGGGCCCGGCCGCTCGCGGCCCACGGGAACGCGGCCTTGTCGTACTCGATGCCCTGGGCTTTCGCGTCGGCTTCCGAGAGGCCCATCCAGGCCACTTCCGGATCGGTATACGCGACGCTGGGGATCGTGCGCGCGTCCCACACGTGGTGGCTCATGCCCGCGATCACTTCCGCGGCGAGCTTGCCCTCGTGCGTGGCCTTGTGCGCGAGCATCGGCTCGCCGACGATGTCGCCGATCGCGAAGATGTGCGCGACGTTCGTGCGCATCTGGTTGTCCACGGGGATCCAGCCGCGGTCGTTCACGGTGACGCCGGCCTTGTCCGCGCCGATGTTCTTGCCGTTGGGCCGCCGGCCGACGGAGAGGAGCACGCGGTCATACACTTCCGCGGCCGGCGCGGGCGTGCCGCTGTCCGCGCTCTCGAACGTGGCCTTGAGTCCGGCGTCGGTGGACTCCAGCTTCGCGACCTTGGTCTTGAGCAGGATCTTCTCGTAGCGCTTCTCGATGCGTCGGTGGAGCGGCTTCACGATGTCCGGGTCGGCCGCGGGAATGAGGCGGTCGAGGAACTCCACCACCGTGACCTTCGAGCCGAGCGCGTCGTAGACCGTCGCCATCTCGAGGCCGATGATGCCGCCGCCGATGATGAGGATGCGCTTGGGAACATCCTTCAGCTCCAGCGCTCCGGTGGAGTCCATGAGGCGCGGGTCGTCGTACGGGAAGCCCGGGATCTGCGCCGACTGCGAGCCGGCGGCGATGATGCAGTTGTCGAAGGAGATGGTCTTCCTGCCCTCCGCCGTCTGGACCTCGAGCGTGTGCGGGCTGGCGAACGCCGCCTTGCCGGTGACGACGGTGACCTTGCGGCCCTTCGCCATCGAGGCGAGGCCCTTGGTGAGCTTGCCCACCACGTCGTCCTTGAACTTGCGGAGCTTGTCGAGATCGATCTTCGCGTGGCCGAAGGTGACGCCGAGGTCCTCCATCTCCTCGGCATCGGCGATGACCTTCGCCGCGTGCAGCAGCGCCTTCGACGGGATGCAGCCCACGTTCAGGCACACGCCGCCGATCACGGGATAGCGCTCGACCAGCACGACTTTCTTGCCGAGGTCCGCGGATCGGAAGGCGGCGGTGTAGCCGCCGGGGCCTGATCCCAGCACGAGCACTTCCGCGTGCAGGTCGGCATCGAGGCTCGCGAGCGTGGACTTGAGCTCGGCGCGCAGTTCCGCCGGGGAACGCTTGGGCTCGGCAGGAGCGGGCGCCGCGCTGGCGGGTGCTGCTGCCGCCGGTGCTGCCGCGGCGGGTGCGGGTGCTGGAGCAGGCGCCGCGGCTTTCGGCGCCGCCGCGGGCGCAGATGCCTCGGCGCTCGTCTCGATCGTGAGCAGCGCCGTGCCCTTCGAGACCTTGTCGCCCACCTTCACCTGGATCGCCTTCACCACGCCGCTGTGCGACGACGGCACCTCCATGGTGGCCTTGTCGGACTCGAGCGTGACGAGTGAATCCTCCTTGGCGACCGTGTCGCCGGGCTTCACCAGGATCTCGATGACGGGGATGGCGTCGAAATCCCCGAGGTCGGGGACCTTTACCTCGATGGTTGCCATGGCGCGCCCCTAGAGAACGACGCGGCGCATGTCGGCGATGACCTGCGCGAGATAAGCCGTGAAGCGCGCGCCCAGGGCGCCATCGACCACGCGGTGGTCGTACGAGAGCGACAGCGGCAGCATGAGGCGCGGGGCGAACTGCTTGCCGTCCCACACCGGCTTCATGCCCGACTTGGACACGCCGAGGATCGCGACTTCGGGCGCGTTCACGATCGGCGTGAACATCGTGCCGCCGATGCCGCCGAGCGAAGAGATGGAGAACGTTCCACCCTGCATGTCGCCGGGGCCCAGCTTCCCCTCGCGCGCCTTGGCGGCGAGCTCGGCCGTCTCCCTCGCGATTTCCACGACGCCCTTCTGGTCCGCGTTCTTGACCACGGGGACCACCAGGCCGTTGGGCGTGTCCGCCGCGAAGCCGATATTCCAGTAGCTCTTCAGGACGAGGTTGTCGCCGTCCAGGGAGCTGTTCACGATCGGGTACTTCTTGAGCGCCGCGACCGCCGCCTTGATCAAGAACGCGAGCGCCGTGACCTTGATGCCGGCCTTCGCGTTCTCCTCGTTGATCTTCGAACGGAAGGCCTCGAGCTCGGTGATGTCCGCCTCGTCGAACTGGGTGACGTGCGGGATCACGATCCAGTTCCGCGCGAGCGCCGGGCCCGAGATCTTCTGGATGCGCGAGAGCGGCTTCAGCTCGATGGGGCCGTGCTTCGCGAAATCGACCTTGGGCCACGCGGGCAGGCCGAGGTCGGAGAGACCGCCGCCTTTCGCGCTCGATGCGGCCGCGGAAGCAGCGCCACCTGCGAGCGCGCCCTTCACGAAGCCCTGGATGTCTTCCTTGAGGATGCGGCCTTTCGGTCCGCTTCCCGTGACGCGTGCGACGTCCACGCCCAGCTCGCGCGCGAAGCGCCGGACGCCGGGGCTTGCATGCGCGGCCACGCCCGGTGCCTGGGACAGCGGGGGCAGGGGCGGCGCCTGGAGCGTGCGGGCCTCGGTGACGGGAGCGGGGCTGGCGGGCGCGGGTCCCGACGGTGCGGCGGCCGGGGCTTCGGCTGCGGCCGGAGCCGCGGCCTTGGCTGCAGGGGCCGGAGCGGGCTTCGCGGACGCCGCGGGTGCGGGAGCCGGTGCGGGCTTCGCGGGCGCCGCTGCAGCAGCGGGTGCCGCGGCAGCGCCGGCGCCATCGAGCGTGAGGATGAGGCTGCCCTCGCTCACCTTGTCGCCGACCTTCACCTTCAGGTCCTTCACCACGCCGGCGATGGGCGACGGCACTTCCATCGTCGCCTTGTCCGACTCGAGCGTCACCAGCGAGTCGTCCTTCTTGACCGTATCGCCGGGCTTCACCAGGACTTCGATGACGGGAATCTCGTCGAAGTCGCCGATGTCAGGGACCTTCACCTCGATGGCTGCCACGCGCGCTGCTCCTCGTGAGTTTTCTTGTGGGATTGCGGTTGTCCTGCGCTCAGGCCGTCCAGGGCTCGGGCTTGTTCGCGTCGATTCCGTACTTCTTGATCGCCTCGGCCACCTTCGCCGCGGGCACCTCGCCGTCCTCGGCCAGCGCCTTCAGCGCGGCCACGACGACGAAGAAGCGATTCACCTCGAAGAAGCGCCGCAGGTTCTCGCGCGAGTCGCTCCTGCCGTACCCGTCCGCGCCCAGCACCTTGAAGCGGCGCGGGACGAACTCGCGAATCTGGTCGGCGAAGGCGCGAATGTAGTCCGTGGAAGCGATGATGGGTCCCTTGGTGGGCGCCAGGCATTGCTCGACGTACGACACGCGCGGCTTCTCGGTGGGATGCAGCATGTTCCAGCGCGACGCCGCGATGCCGTCGCGGTGCAGCTCGTTGAAGCTGGGGCAGCTCCACACGTCGGAGGTGACGCCCCAGTCCTTCTTCAGCAGCTCGGCGCCCGCGATGATCTCGCGCAGGATCACGCCGCTGCCCATCAGCTGCACGCGCGGGCCCTTCGCCTCGCCGCCGTCGGAGAACTTGTACATCCCCTTGAGGATGCCGGCCTTCGCCCCTTCGGGCAGCGCGGGGTGCGCGTAGTTCTCGTTCATGACGGTGAGGTAGTAGAAGACGTCTTCCTGGTCTTCCACCATCCGGCGCAGCCCGTCCTGGATGATCACGGCGAGCTCGTAGGAGAACGTCGGGTCGTAGGAGCGGCAGTTCGGGATGAGGCCCGCCTGGATGTGGCTGTGGCCGTCCTCGTGCTGCAGGCCTTCGCCGTTCAGCGTCGTGCGCCCGGCGGTACCGCCCAGGAGGAAGCCTCGCGTGCGGCTGTCGCCCGCGGCCCACGCGAGGTCGCCCACGCGCTGGAAGCCGAACATCGAGTAGTAGATGTAGAACGGGATCATCGGCACGTTGCTGTGCGAATACGCCGTGCCGGCGGAGATCCACGAGCACATCGCGCCCGGCTCGTTGATGCCTTCCTGCAGGATCTGCCCGTTCTTGTCTTCCTTGTAGAACATCAGCTGGTCGGAATCCTCCGGCTCGTAGAGCTGGCCCACCTGCGAGTAGATGCCGAGCTGGCGGAAGAGGCCTTCCATGCCGAAGGTGCGCGATTCGTCCGGCACGATCGGCACGATGTTCTTGCCGAGGTTCTTGTCCTTCACGAGCATCGTGAGGATGCGCACGAAGGCCATGGTGGTCGAGACTTCGCGTCCCTCCCCGGTGGCGTCGGTGAGCGCCTTGTAGGCTTCCAGCTTCGGGGCCTCCAGCTTGGCGCTCTTCGCGCGGCGCTGCGGAATGGAGCCGCCCAGCGCGGCGCGGCGCTCGCGCAGGTACTTCATCTCGCGCGAATCCTCGGCGGGCTTGAAGTACGGCAGCTCGGCGATCTTGTCGTCGGCGATCGGGATGTTGAAGCGGTCGCGGAACTGCTTCAGCGCTTCCAGCGGCATCTTCTTCTGCTGGTGCGCGATGTTCTTGCCCTCGCCCACGGCGCCCATGCCGTAGCCCTTCACGGTCTTGGCGAGGATCACGGTCGGCTGGCCCTTGTGCTTCACCGCCGCGGCATACGCCGCATAGACCTTGTGCGGATCGTGGCCGCCGCGATTCAGGCGCCAGATGTCCTCGTCGCTCATGCTCGCCACGCGGGCCTTCAGCTCCGGGTACTTGCCGAAGAAATGCTCGCGGACATACGCGCCGTCGCGGCTCTTGAACTTCTGGTACTCGCCGTCGACCGCTTCTTCCATGCGCTTCAGGAGGAGATTGTCGTGGTCGCGCGCGATGAGCGGGTCCCAGTACGAGCCCCAGATCACCTTGATCACGTTCCAGCCCGCGCCGCGGAAATCGGCCTCGAGCTCCTGGATGATCTTGCCGTTGCCGCGCACCGGGCCGTCGAGGCGCTGCAGGTTGCAGTTCACGACGAAGACCAGGTTGTCGAGGTTCTCGCGCGAGGCCATGCCGATCGCGCCGAGCGATTCCGGCTCGTCCATCTCGCCGTCGCCCATGAACGCCCACACCTTGCGGCCCTCGGTCTTGGCGAGCCCGCGGTCGTGGAGATAGTGGAGGAAGCGCGCCTGGTAGATCGCCTGCAGCGGGCCCAGGCCCATCGACACCGTGGGGAACTGCCAGAAGTCCTTCATCAGCCACGGGTGCGGATAGCTCGAGATGCCCTTGCCGTCGACTTCCTGGCGGTAGTTGTCGAGCTGCGCCTCGGTGAGCCGGCCCTCGAGGAAGGCGCGCGCATACACGCCGGGCGAGGAGTGGCCCTGGTAATAGATCAGGTCGCCGCCGTGCTCCTCGGTGGGCGCATGCCAGAAATGGTTGAAGCCCACGTCGTACAGGGTGGCCGCGGACGAGAAGCTCGCGATGTGGCCGCCGAGGTCGAGGTCCTTCTTGCCGGCGCGCAGCACCATGGCCACGGCGTTCCACCGCACCATCGAGCGCAGGCGGTTCTCGATCTCGTGGTCGCCCGGGGAGTGCTCCTCGAGGCTTGGCGGGATCGTGTTGAGGTAGGCGGTGTTCGGGCTATAGGGCAGATAGGCGCCCGAGCGGCGCGCCTTCTCGACCAGTTGCTCGAGGAGGAAGTGCGCGCGGTCGGGTCCTTCGACCTCGATGACGGAGTCGAGCGAATCCACCCACTCGCGGGTTTCCAGCGGGTCGACGTCTTGCAGGCGGTCCATGGCGATGTGCTCTTGGTGGCGGTGGGAAGGGGTGAGCGGGACTGCGGGAAGATTCACGGGAGGTCTCCGTGAATCGCAATCGTATAATGGCCGGCGTTGCAGCGGAAAGCAGGGTCGAAACCGGCCCACCGGACCCTAAAGTGTGCTTAGAAATCAGGCATTTCGGGCGGGAAACGTGATTGTTTCTCAGAAAAGCATTTTAAGTTATTATAAATCCGAGTTTTTGCGGGTCTGGGCAGGGGGAGTGCGAGGGATCCGGGCGAAACGACCCGGCAGGGCCCCGCCAAGGGCGGGCGAGAGCACGCAACGGACAGCGACAAAAAAGAACCGTCATATGAGCACGAGGGCGCAGAAGTCAGGGGAGAAGGGCGCGGCCACCATCGTCGGCCCCGCCATGGGTCATCGCCGGAGGCGCGCTTGAGCCTTCCCGAGGCGCTCCTCTTCGCCGCGCTGACGGATCCGGGGCGAGTGCGCGACCACAACGAGGACTGCATCGAGTCGCGTCCCGAGATCGGCCTGTACGTCCTTGCCGACGGCATGGGCGGCTACAACGCCGGCGAAGTGGCGAGCGGCATGGCGACCTCGCTGATCGCCGACGGCTTGCAGGAAACGTGGCAGATCAAGGACGTGGACAAGCTGGGCCGCGGCGAGGCGATGGGCCTGTCCGAGAAGCTCACGAAAGAGCAGATCGGCCGCGCCAACACCGCGATCTTCACGACTTCGCAGAACAACCCCGAATGCGCGGGGATGGGAACGACGCTCGTCGTATGCCTCTTCTACGACAACTTCGTCACCGTCGCGCACATCGGCGACTCGCGCCTCTACCGGCTGCGGGGCGAGCAGATGGAGCAGGTCACGCGCGACCACTCCCTGCTCCAGGAGCAACTGGATTCCGGCCTCATCACGCCGGAGGAAGCGAAGCTGTCCCAGAACAAGAATTTGGTGACGCGCGCGCTGGGGATCGACCCGATGGTCGAGCCCGAGCTGCACGTCTACGAAACGCAGCCGGACGACGTCTACCTGCTCTGCTCCGATGGACTGAGCGACATGGTGGACGACGAGGAGATCCGCTTGACACTGATCACGCTCAAGAGCAACCCGAGCCTGTTGGTGCAGCAGCTCGTCCAGGCAGCGAACGACAACGGGGGCCGGGACAACATCTCGGCCATGCTGATCCACGTGACCTCGCCCTATGGCGTGCCGCGCGGCTGGCTCGCCCGCTTCAAGGCTTTCTTCCGGTAAGTAACGCTGCGCAAGAGCGCAAGGAAAACGACCATGGCCAAGCTGATTGTGAGTGTCGACGGGCAAGTGCTCAAGGAGCACGTGCTCAACAAGGAGCGGACGTTGATCGGCCGCAAGCCGCACAACGACATCCAGATCGACAACCTCGCCATCTCCGGCGAGCACGCGGCGATCATCACGATCCTGAACGACTCGTTCATCGAGGACCTGGGCAGCACCAACGGAACCATGGTCAACGGGAAGCCGGTCAAGAAGCACTTCCTCCAGAACAACGACGTCGTCGAGATCGGCAAGCACAAGCTCAAGTACTTCAACGACCAGCCGCAGGCCGCCACCGCCGCGGACTTCGAGAAGACGATGATCATCCGCAACCCGGCCAAGATCGCCCCGGCTCCCGCCCCGGCGCCCGCGCCCCGGGATGCGGCCGGCGATACCTCGACCGGCATGAAGGCCTTCCAGCAGTCGGACGCGACCCGGCCGGTGAACCCCAGCGTCCCGCCTCCGGCCCCGCCGCCTGCCGCGCAGGCCCAGGCGCCCGCGGCCCCCGCCGCGGCCCCCGCGACCCCGCTGCGCGAGGCCGCGATCCAGGTCCTGTCCGGTGCAGCCGCCGGCCGGACCCTGGACCTCACCAAGAACCTCACCACGATCGGCAAGCCGGGCCTCCAGGTGGCCGTGATCACGAAGCGCCCCAACGGGTACTTCATCACCCACGTCGAGGGCGCCACGTACCCCACGCTGAACGGCACCTCGCTCGGCGCCCAGGCCCACATGCTGAACGACCACGACCTGATCGAGATCGCGGGCGTGAAGATGGAGTTCTTCTACAAGCCCTGAGCCCGGGCGGCCCTTGCCCATGGCTGGGACGCTGGATTGTGCGGGTGAATTCTGTGGTCTTCCGCACACCGCCGGCAGGGCGTTTTGCCCGATAATCCGCCCATGAGGATCCGTGTGCTCGGCTGCAGTGGCGGCATCGGCGGAAGCCTTCGCACGACGTCCCTGCTCGTCGATGACGATGTGCTGATCGACGCGGGTACCGGCGTGGGCGATCTCGCGCTCGAGAACCTCGCGAAGATCGACCACATCTTCGTGAGCCACTCGCACCTCGACCACGTCTGCAGCATCCCGTTCCTGGTGGACTCGGTGTGCTGGATGCGGGGCAGCCCGATCGTGGTCTACGGCATCGCCGAGACGCTCGACATCCTGCGCACCCACCTGTTCAACTGGAAGCTCTGGCCGGACTTCACGCAGATACCCGATGGGGACCACCCGTTCATGATCTACCGCGAGATCAAGCCCGGCGAGACGGTCGATCTGAACGGACGGCGCATCACGGCGATCCCGGCCAACCACACCGTTCCCGCGGTCGGCTATTTCGTGGACTCCGGGCGCGCCTCCCTGGTCTACAGCGGCGACACCGCCCCCCACGACGCGCTCTGGGACGTGGTGAACGGCGCCAAGAACCTCAAGTACCTCATCATCGAGACGGCCTTCTCCAACAAGGAGAAGGACATCGCGATCGCCTCCAAGCACATGTACCCCAGCCTGCTCGCCTCGGAGCTGGAGAAGATGCGCGCCAAGCCCGAGGTCTTCATCACGCACTTGAAGCCGGGCGAGGGCGCGCTCACGATGAAGGAAGTGAACGAGCACGCCGGGCGCTGGCGCCCGCGCATGCTCGAGAACAACCAGGAATTCTTGCTCTAGCAACCCCGGAAACGGAAAAAGGCAGGTGCACCCATGAGCGCAGTGCTCGAACCGAAGATGCAACCCGCGGCCAACGTGGCCGACATGAGCGCGAAGCTCGCGTTCTCGAAGAAGATCCAGGTCGTCACGAACCGGATCCACTCGACCGCGAACATCGACGAGATCATCCTCGACGTGTCGCGCGACATCTGCCAGCTCTTCGAGGCGGACCGCATGACGGTCTACACGATCAGCGAGGACCTGAGCTCGATCGTCTCCAAGGTGAAGACGGGGTTGAACTCCTTCAAGGACATCAAGCTCCCGATCTCGGAGTCGTCGCTCGCCGGCTACTGCGCGCTGAACAAGCGCCACATGAACATCAAGGACGTCTACGACGACGCCGAGCTGAAGCAGTTCTCGCCCAACCTCACGTTCCTGAAGGCGGTCGACCAGCGCACCGGCTACCGCTCGAAGCAGATGCTGATCGCCCCGATCCTGGGCGGCGAGTCGGGCTCGGAGCTGATGGGCGTTCTCCAGCTCATCAACAACCTCTCCGGCCAGCCGTTCAACGCGCTGCACGACGAGGGCGTGGCCGAGCTCGCGAAGACGCTCGCCATCGCCTTCCGCGTCCGCCAGCAGATGCCGGGCTCGATCCAGTCGAAGTTCGAGTACCTGGTGGTGGACAACGTGATCGCCGCCGGCGAGCTCGAGCTCGCCACCCGCACGGCGCGGCGCAAGAACAAGAACGTCGAGGACATCCTCGTCGACGAGTTCCAGGTGAAGCCCGCGGCCATCGGTGCCGCGCTCGCCAAGTTCTTCAGCTGCGAGTACGAGCCGCACAAATCCGACCGCATCAAGCCGCCGGACCTGCTGAAGAACATCAAGCGCGACTACTGCGAGGGCAACCACTGGCTGCCGCTCGAGGACTCCAAGGCGGGCGTGGTGATCATGTCCACCGACCCCGAGCGAGTGCGCAACTCGAAGATGGTGGAGAACGTCTTCCCGCGCTCCAAGGTGGTCTACAAGGTCACCACCGAGAAGGACTTCAAGCTCACGCTCGACCTCTACTTCGGCGCCGAGATGCTGGGCGGGGGTAGCAACGAGTCGATCGGCGACCTGCTTTCGAGCCTGGACGACGAAGAGGATCTGGTTGCGTCCGGCGGCGTCGATGATGTCTCCGCGGCCGCCGACAACGAGCTGGTGAAGCTCGTGAACAAGATCATCGTGGACGCCTACCACCAGGGCGCCTCGGACATCCACATCGAGCCGATGCCGGGCAAGGGCAAGGTGGGCATCCGCTTCCGCAAGGACGGGACGCTGTCGAACTACATCGAGGTGCCGGCGGCCTACCGCTCGCCGCTGGTCACGCGCCTGAAGATCATGTGCGACCTGGACATCTCCGAGAAGCGCAAGCCCCAGGACGGCAAGATCAAGTTCAAGAAGTACGGCCCGCTCGACATCGAGCTTCGCGTCGCGACCATCCCGACCGCGGGCGGCGTCGAGGATATCGTGATGCGCATCCTCGCCGCGGGCGAGCCCATCCCGCTCGACAAGCTGGGGGTGTTGCCGCTCAACATGGAGCGCCTCAAGGGGTGCATCTCGAAGCCCTATGGCCTCTTCTTCGTCTGTGGCCCGACCGGCTCCGGCAAGACCACCACGCTGCACTCCGTGCTGGGCCACCTGAACAACGTCGACACCAAGATCTGGACGGCTGAAGACCCCGTCGAAATCACGCAGAAGGGCCTGCGCCAGTGCCAAACGAACCCGAAAGCGGGATTCACCTTCGCCGTGGCCATGAAGTCGTTCCTGCGCGCGGATCCGGACATCATCATGGTCGGTGAGATGCGCGACAAGGAAACGACCGGCATGGGCATCGAGGCCTCGCTTACGGGCCACCTGGTGTTCGCCACGCTCCACACGAACTCCGCGCCGGAATCGATCATCCGCCTGCTCGACATGGGCCTGGACCCGTTCAACTTCGCCGACGCGCTGCTGGGCATCCTGGCGCAGCGCCTGGCCAAGCGGCTGTGCAAGTGCAAGGAGGCGTACAAGCCGTCGGCCGATGAGGTGAAGCACTTCCTCACCGAGTACTGCGACGAGCTGAAGAACACCGAGGAGTTCAAGAAGGACGTGAACGCCGGCTACAAGAAGGTGTTCGACCGCTTCCAGGCCGACTACGGCTTCGGCAAGGCCGACTACGTGTTGTACAAGCCGAAGGGCTGCGACGCGTGCAGCGGCAGCGGCTACAAGGGCCGCGTCGGCCTGCACGAGCTGATGGTGGGCTCGGATGCCGTGAAGAAGCTGATCCAGGAGCACGCGCGCGTGGCGCAGCTCCTCACACAGGCGCTCGCCGACGGCATGCTCACGCTGAAGATGGACGGGATGGAAAAGGTGCTGCAGGGGGTGACCGACATGTTCCAGGTCCGGACCGTCTGCATCAAGTGACCGCGCGAGAGAACGCCGAGAGCTCGCTCCTCCCCGAGTCGTCGGGGATCCCGGCGTTCCCGGCCAAGCCCGGGGCCACGCCGGCCGAGCTGGGCCGGTCCCTCGAGACGCACTTCCTCTCCAAGCTCGAGTACCTCAACGCGATCGGCATCGCGCTCTCCCAGGAGCGCGACATCAACACCCTGCTGGAGACGATCCTCGTCGCGGCGAAGAACCTCACCCGCGCCGACGGCGGCACGCTCTACCGCCTGGTGGGCGACAAGCTGCAGTTCGAGATCGTGCGCACCGACAGCCTGTCGATCGCGATGGGCGGCACCTCGGGCAACCCGGTGCCGTTCTACCCCATCCCGCTGCACGACAAGGACGGCAATCCCAACAAGACGATGATCGCCGCGTTCGCGGCGCTGAACCACAAGACGGTGAACGTCGCCGACGCGTACACGGAAGAAGGCTTCGACTTCTCCGGCACGCGCAACTTCGACAAGCGCACCGGCTACCGCTCGACCTCGTTCCTCACGGTGCCGATGAAGGACCACGAGGGCGAGATCATCGGCGTGCTGCAGCTGCTGAACGCCACGGACCCGACGACGAAGAAGGTCACCAGCTTCACCGAGGAGGACCAGCGCCTCGCCGAGTCGCTCGCCTCCCAGGCCGCCATCGCGCTCACCAACCGCCTGCTGATCCAGCAGCTCGAGGTGCTGTTCGAATCCCTGATCGAGCTCATCAACACGGCGATCGACGAGAAGAGCCCCTACACGGGCGGGCACTGCAAGCGCGTGCCGACGCTCACGATGATGCTCGCGGAGGCGGCCCACGCGGCCGGCGGCGCGCTCGCCGACTTCCGCATGAGCGACAAGGACCGCTACGAGCTCAAGATCGCGGGCCTGCTGCACGACTGCGGCAAGATTACGACGCCGGTGCACGTGGTGGACAAGGCGACCAAGCTGCAGACCATCTGCGACCGCATCGAGATGGTCGACACCCGCTTCGAGGTGCTGAAGCGCGACGCCGAGATCGAGATGCTGCACGGCAAGCAGCGCGCGCTGGGCGCCGACGACGAGGAAAGCGCGCTCCGGGCCGAGGAAGCGTTCCTCAAGAAGGTCGCGCAGTACGACGCCGACCGCGAATTCCTTCGCCGCATGAACGTCGGCGGCGAGCGCATGAGGCCCGAGGACCAGGCGCGCGTCTCGCAGATCGCGCGCTACACCTGGCGCAACGTCCGCGGCGAGCAGGACCGCTTCCTCTCCAAGGACGAGGAGACCAACCTCAACATCCCGGCCGGCACGCTGAACGCCGACGAGCGCCAGATCATCAACCACCACATCATCGCGACCATCAAGATGCTCGAGGCGCTGCCCTGGCCGCGGCACCTCACCAACGTGCCCGAGTACGCCGGCGGCCACCACGAGCGCATGGACGGCAAGGGCTACCCCAAGGGCCTGCTGCGCGAGCAGATGAGCGTGCAGGCACGCGTGATGGGCATCGCCGACATCTTCGAGGCCCTCACCGCGAAGGACCGCCCCTACAAGCCCGGAAAGACGCTGTCCGAATCGCTCGGCATCCTCGGGCGCTTCAAGGAGAACGGCCACATCGATCCGGACCTCTTCGACATCTTCGTGCGCGAGAAGGTATACCTGCGCTACGCGCGCGAGTTCCTGGATCCGGAGCAGATCGACGACGTCGACGAACGCCTGATCCCGGGCTACAAACCCTAGCTTCCCCTTCGCTCCCCCACCTGGTTCACCCATGACGACTCGAGTTCCCGTCGGAATCTTCTTTGCCCTGTTCACGGTTTCCGGTTTCGCCGGGCTGATCTACGAATCCATCTGGAGCCACTACCTCAAGCTGTTCCTGGGCCACGCGGCCTACGCACAGACGCTGGTGCTGGCGATCTTCATGGGCGGCATGGCATTGGGCTCGTGGCTCGTGAGCCGCTACACGGGACGGCTGCACAACCTCCTGCGCGGCTATGCGATCGCCGAGCTCGCGATCGGCCTCCTCGCGATCGTCTTCGACGGGTTCTTCCGCACGATCACCGCGTGGGCCTTCGACTCGGTGCTGCCGGCCCTGGGCGGCGGCGGCGCGGTCGACCCCTTCAAGTGGGCGCTGGCGACCTCGCTCATCCTCCCGGCCTCGGTCCTCCTCGGGACGACCTTTCCGCTGATGAGCGGCGCGTTGATGCGGCTCTATCCGGAATCCGGCGGCCGCGCGCTCTCGATGCTCTATTTCACCAACAGCCTGGGCGCCGCGGTCGGCGTGCTGGCGAGCGGCTTCTTCCTCATCGATTTCGTCGGACTGCCGGGCACGATCCTCACCGCGGGCCTGTTGAACGTCGCGCTGGCTACCGTGGTGTGGGGGCTCGCGAAGAAAATGGTGCCCGTCGGGGAGCCAATGGCGGCGCCGGTGCCCGTAAGTGGCGGCACGGGAGGCTCCGGGCTCTACCGGGCCGTCCTCGGCGTCGCGATGATCACGGGCGCCGCCTCGTTCGTCTACGAGATCTCGTGGATCCGCATGCTCACGCTGGGCCTGGGCGCCTCGAGCCACTCGTTCGAGGTCATGCTCGCGGCCTTCATCTTCGGCATGTCGCTGGGCGCATTTGCGCTTCGCAACCGAATGCCCGGCCCGGGCAGCGACATGGCATGGCTCGCCGTGCTGCTGGCGGCCAAGGCGGCCTTCGCGGTGTATGCGATCGGCGTGTACAGCGATGTCCTCGGCGTCGTCGAGTTCGCGATGGGCGCCACCTCCCGCACCGCGGGGGGCTACGTGATCATGACCGTGATGGGCTTCGTCGCCTCGGCGCTGCTCATGCTGCCCACCGCGTTCTGCGCCGGCATGACCCTCCCGCTCGCCACGCACGCCCTGACCGCGCGCGGCTTCGGCGAAGCCTCGATCGGCAAGGTGTACGCCTTCAACACGGCCGGCTGCATCGTGGGCGCGGTCCTCGCCACGCACGTCGGCATGGAAGCCTTCGGCGTGCAGGGGCTCACCGCCGCGGGAGCGCTCCTGGACTTCGGTCTCGCCGTCTTCGTCGCGGCCTTCGTCGCCGCGCCGCGGCATCGCGCCGCGTGGATCGCGGGGCTGGCACTGCTCTTCGCCGCGGGCGCGGCGGCGGTCGTGGCCGTGAAGCCCGACCAGCTGCGGATGAGCTCCGGCGTGTTCCGCTACGGCAAGTTCCTCGACCCGCGCGCCGCGAACGTGGAGTACTACCGCGACGGCAAGACCGCGACCGTCTCGATGGTGCGGCAGGGTACGGGGCTTTCGATCCGCACCAACGGCAAGCCCGACGCGAGCGTCGAGATGAAGCCGAACGCGCAACCCTCGCCCGACGAGTCGACCATGCTGCTGATCGGCGCGCTGCCGCTCGCAATCAAGCCGGATGCGCAGACCGCGGCCGTGATCGGCTTCGGAGCGGGTCTCACGACGAACGCGCTCCTGGGTAGCCCGGTGATCCAGTCGGTGGACACGATCGAGATCGAGCCCGCGATGGTCGAGGCCGCGAAGCTCTTCCGGCCGCACAACGAGCGCTCCTATTCCGATCCGCGCAGCCACGTGACGATCGAGGACGCCAAGACCTTCTTCGCCGCGAGAGCCGCCCGCTACGACCTCATCCTGTCCGAGCCGTCCAATCCCTGGGTGAGCGGTGTCGCCACGCTCTTCTCGCAGGAGTTCTACGCACAGGTCGGCCGCTATCTCAAGCCCAAGGGGCTCTTCGTCCAGTGGCTGCAGGAGTACGAGCTCAACATCGACCTCGCCTCGACCGTGTTCCAGGCGCTGGGCTCGCAGTTCGCGGACTATCGCGTCTTCCGCACCAACGCCAACGACCTCATCATCGTCGCGGTGAAGGAGGGCAAGGTGCCCGACATCGACCCGAAGGTGCTGGAGTTTCCCGGCCTGCGGGGCGACCTCGAGCGGCTCGGCTTCGCCGGCGTGGACGACATCCGCGCGACGCTGATCGGGTCGCGGGCGACGCTGGAGCCACTCTTCTTCGGCCGTGTCGCCAACTCCGACTACTTTCCCGTGCTCGAGCAACGCGCTCCGCTCGCGCGCTTCATGAACGAAGACATCGCCGAGATCACGTGGCTGCCGATGCAGTACGTCCCCGCGGTGCCGCTGCGCGAGTCCGACCTGCGCGTGACCCGCGCCGCGCTCCGCGACCGGCTGGGCTCGCGCCATCCGCTGCGCCCGTACGCCGAGATCGCGGCCGAGGCCCTGGGCCTCTTCCTGGAGGGGAGCGCGGCCCGCACCCCGGATGTCACCGCCGACAGCCGCGCCTCGTTCCGCCTCGCGCACGAAGGGCTGCGCGACTGCACGATCGACCGCGAGGAGTGGTTCCGGGCGGCCGACGAGGTATTGCGCCTCACGATCTCGCGCCTCGCGCGCGAGGAGGGCGAGCTCGCGCTCGCGGCCATCGAGCGCTCGCCCTGCGCTTCGAAGCTGACCGCCGCGCAGCGCCTGCAGCTGGACCTGCATCGTGCGGTCAACGCCCGCGACGGCCGTCGCATGGCGGAGCTCGCCACGCAGGCATTGGCGCTTCCGGGCCTGCGTCCCGAGGTCGCGCCCCTCATCGTCCTCAACGCGATGGTCGGCACGCTCGCCTCGAACCCCGGGCCCGCGGCCCTGGAGATCTGGCGGATCCACGCCCACCGCATTCCGCTACGCCAGTCGAAACAGATCCTGACGAGGCTCGTCGTCGCGCAAGCGCTGCAGCAGGCCAATGCGCCGCCGGCCGGCAGTCCCGCGTCTCCCCGGTAAGGCATGAATCCTGCTCTAGATCCTTCCCATGACTAAACGCATCCCCGTCGGTGTCTTCTTCGCGCTCTTCACGGTCTCGGGTTTCGCGGGCCTGATCTACGAATCGATCTGGAGCCATTACCTCAAGCTGTTCCTGGGGCATGCGGCCTACGCGCAGACGCTCGTGCTCGCGATCTTCATGGGCGGCATGGCCCTGGGCTCGTGGCTGGTGAGCCGGTTCACGCATCGCGTGCGCAACCTCCTGCTGGGCTATGCGCTCGCGGAGCTCGGCATCGGCCTGCTCGCGGTGATCTTCCACGCCACCTTCGTCGCGGCGAGCAACTGGAGCTTCGAGACCGTGCTGCCGGCGCTGGGAAGCCCGGGGCTCATCACCCTCTTCAAATGGTCGCTCGCCTCGCTGCTCATCCTTCCCGCGTCCGTGCTGCTGGGCTCCACGTTCCCCCTGATGAGCGCCGGCATCATGCGCGCGTTCCCGGGCGAATCGAGCAGCACGCTCGCGTGGCTCTACTTCACCAACAGCCTCGGCGCCTCGATCGGCGTGCTCGCGAGCGGCTTCTTCCTGCTCGAGCGGCTGGGCCTGCCCGGGACGATCCTCACCGCGGGGCTGCTCAACTGCGCACTCGCCGCCGTGGTCTGGTTGCTCTCCAAGCGCGTCGGCGACATCGAGGCCCCGGCCGATGCGATGCCGAAGACCGGCGGCACGTCGCTGCGCATCGTGCGGGGCATCCAGATCCTCGCGTTCTTCACCGGCGCGGCCTCGTTCATGTACGAGATCGCCTGGATCCGCATGCTGAGCCTGGGGCTCGGGGCTTCGAGCCACGCGTTCGAGGTCATGCTCTCGGCCTTCATCCTCGGCATGTCGCTGGGCGGGTTCGTGCTCGCGGTGAAGGCGCCGCGCGGCGACAGCGACCTCAAGTGGCTGAGCAGCGTCCTCGTCGCCAAGGGCATCCTCGCGGTCCTCGCGATCGGGGCGTACACGCTGGTCCTCGACCTCATCGGCTGGCTGATGATGGGCCTGCGCAATTCCGACGAAGGCTATGCGCTGTACAACGTGTCGAGCCTCTTCGTCTCGATGCTGCTGATGTTCCCGGCGGCCTTCTGCGCCGGCATGACGCTCCCGCTCGCCACCGCGGCGCTGATCCGTCGAGGCGGCGGCGAGGCCTCGATCGGGCGCGTGTATGCAGCGAACACGGCGGGTTGCATCTTCGGCGCGGCCTTCGCCACCCACGCCGGCATGGAGCTGCTGGGCGTGAAGGGACTCACGGGCTTGGGGGCCGGATTCGACATCGCGCTGGGCGCGCTGGTCGCGATCCTGGCTTCCGCCGGCTTCAGCATGCGCACGGCCGCGACGCTCGGCGGCATCGCCATCGCGTCCGCGATCGCGTTCGCGAGCTTCCCGCTCGACCAGCTGAAGATGGCCTCGGGCGTTTTCCGGCACGGCAGCTTCCTCGATCCGAAGGCATCGAAGGTGGAGTTCTACAAGGATGGCAGGACGGCGACCATCTCCGTCACCTCCGATGGATCGCTGCGGTCGATCCGCACCAACGGCAAGCCGGACGCGGGCATCCAGATGAACCCGGCGAAGCTGCCGGCCGCCGACGAGAGCACGATGATCGTCGCCGGCGCCCTGTCGTTCGCCTTCAATCCGGAGCTCCAGACGGCCGCGAACATCGGCTTCGGCTCGGGCCTCACCACGGCCACGATGCTGAACATGCCGAAGTTGCGCCTGGTCGACACGATCGAGATCGAGCCGGCGATGGTGGAGGGCGCGCGTGTCTTCGAGCCGCGCAACAGCTCCGCCTACACCGATCCGCGGAGCCACATCCGCATCGAGGATGCGAAGACCTTCTTCGCCTCCACGCAGGCGCGCTACGACGTCATCGTCTCGGAGCCATCCAATCCGTGGGTGAGCGGCGTGGCGACGCTCTTCTCCGACGAGTTCTACTCGCGCATCGGCCGGCACATCAACGACAACGGCATGCTCGTGCAGTGGGTGCACTACTACGAGACCGACATCGACATCATGGGGTCGATCCTGAAGGCCCTGGGGCGCAACTTCAGCGACTACGTGATCTACACCCCCCAGTCGGGCGACATCCTCGTGCTCGCCGTGAAGCACGGCCGGGTTCCCCCGCCGAGCGACGCACTCTTCCGCACGCCCGCGATGAAGGCCTCGCTCGAGCGGCTCGGGGTACGTTCCCTGAACGAGCTGGTGTTGCATCGCGTGGCCTCGCGCCGCGTGATCGAGCCGCTGGTGGAGCAGACGCGCTATCCGGCGAACTCGGACTACTTCCCCGTCGTCGACTTGAACGCCTCGCGGGCACGCTTTCGCCGCTCGTCGGCGGGGGACATCGCCGAGATCCCGCGCGCGTTCGTGCCGTTCGAATCGCTGGTCGACGGCGACGCGCGCGTGACGCTGGAGGATTTCGAGCGCAAGCGCCCCTACAGCTCGAACCGCATCGAGGATGCGCTGATCGCCGTGGGGTTCGCCGACTTCTTCCTGACCGGCGCCAGCGACCAGGCCGCGCGCGTCCCAATTTCTTCGCGCACGCAGATCGCGTTGGCCCGGGCGGGCTTGAAGCAGTGCGAGATCGATCCCTCGCTGTGGGCCGATGCGATCGAGGGCACCACCCGGGCGATCGCGCAGGCGCTTCGCGGCAAGGTGCTCGATCGCATCTTCGGCGAGATCTGGGATTCTCCCTGCTTCAAGAAGCTGCCCGCCGCCGAGCGGGGGCGTATCGAGCTCTATCGCGCGCTCGCCTATCACGACGCGAAAGCGATGCGCGAGGTCTCGGATCGCCTCGCGGCCATGCCTCACCGCTGGTCGCCCGACGACCTCGCGGTGATCGCGTTGACCGGAGTCTGCGTACGCGTGCTCGAAGGTGATCTCGCCGGAGCCCGTGCCCTCTGGGAGTCCGTCCGTGAGCTCATTCCGCGGCAGGTCAGCAACGCATTCACAACGCGAGTCATCCTGGCCCACATCCCGAAGCTCGGGGAAGCCCGGGCACCTGCACCGGTCACCGGGGCGCCCGCGGCCCCGGCGACACCCGCGACACCGAAGTGACGAAGTACGGCACCTGCGGACACTGCGGGGCAACGAGGGCGTCGCCAAACAGCGCCACACAGCGGGCATGGAGCGCGGATCGCGATCCGTGAGCCTCGCCTCGCCTCGCAGGATCCGTCCAAGTAATTGATTTTTAGTTGGAAAACTCCGTTTCGGGCATTGAACCCGGCGGGGCCCGCCAACCCCTCCAGCTGGCATGCGCGTTGCATTATCGCGAGCAGCCCGCAAGGGCGGCCCTCTTCATTTTCAACCCCGACAGGAGCACCTCATGACCAAGAAACAATCGGGCTTCACCCTGATCGAACTGATGATCGTGGTGGCCATCATCGGCATCCTTGCCGCCGTCGCCATCCCGGCCTACCAGGACTACCTGAAGCGCTCGAAGATCACGGAAGTCGCGGCTGCTGCTGCCGCCTGCAAGACGTCGCTCTCCGAGTACATCGCTTCGAAGAACGCCTTCCCGACCAGCGCCGACGTCGCGGGCTGCTCGACGCAGGAAACCCAGTACGTGAAGACCCTGGCTGTCACCAACGGCGAAATCGCCGTCGAGATCCAGAAGGTCGACACCAAGGTCGACGCCAAGCACCTCTACCTGACCGCGATGAACGATTCCGCCGCGTCGGTCGTTGCCGCCGCTGGCGACTCGATCGCCTCGTGGAAGTGCGGCACGGAAGCCGGTGCCACCGAGTACAAGTTCTTCCCGGCGAACTGCCGCCAGGCCAAGTAACTTCGTAGTACCGGAGCACGAAGGGCGAGAGGCGACTCTCGCCCTTTTTCTTTTCGCCGGACTGACGGCGGACGGCACCTGATGACCATCCGGGGCGGCAGTGCTGTCGCCAAATGGCGTCGCCCAAACCGGGGGTGGCGGAGTCCCTCCGGGCCCGGAGGCCAAACCCGGTATAAGTAACTGATTGTAAAGTCCTACACGGTGTCTTTCAGCCGTAGCAAAGGGCTTCGGAGCGCTTGGCACAGGGGTTGCTCCTATCCGTTCAGCCCCGCGAGGGCGACCCGAATAACCCCCAAAGGAGCACTCACTCATGAAGAAGCAATCCGGCTTCACCCTCATCGAACTGATGATCGTGGTGGCCATCATTGGCATTCTCGCCGCCGTCGCGATCCCGGCCTACCAGGACTACCTGAAGCGCTCGAAGATCACGGAAGTGGCCGCTGCCGCCGCTGCCTGCAAGACCTCGCTGTCCGAGTACATCGCTTCGAAGAACGCGTTCCCGGCCAACGCCGACAACGCCGGCTGCTCGACGCAAGCCACGCAATACGTGAAGACCCTGGCTGTCACCAACGGCGAGATCGCCGTCGAAATCCAGAAGGTCGACACCAAGGTCGACGCCAAGCACCTCTACCTGACCGCGATGAATGATTCCTCCGCGTCCGTGGTTGCCGCTGCCGGCGACTCGATCGCTTCGTGGAAGTGCGGCACGGAAGCCGGTGCCACCGAGTACAAGTTCTTCCCGGCCAACTGCCGCCAGGCCAAGTAATTCCGCAGTAACGCGACACCGAAGGGGCGAGAGGAAACTCTCGCCCTTTTGCTTTTTCCGTCGCCGGACCCGGGGAGTGACGGGGGGCGGCATGTGCTGTCTATTCGGGCCGAATCGAGCCTTCCCAGGCCTGGATACCGCGTTGCGCGGGCTGGCACAGAAACGGCGGCCCTGCCGGGGCGCATCCCAACCGGCTGATTGCAGTGCGTATTATCGCTTTCCCCGCACGCCGCTTCGGAGCCGGATCGACCACCCCGGTCATGGCACGGCAGTTGCATTAACAGGGCAGCCCGCCACAGCGGTCGAGATTTCCCCCCACCCAGGAGCATTCATGCAAAAGAAACAAGCCGGCTTCACGCTCATCGAACTGATGATCGTGGTTGCCATCATCGGTATCCTCGCCGCAGTGGCCATCCCGGCCTACCAGGATTACCTGAAGCGCTCCAAGATCACGGAAGTCGCCGCCGCCGCCGCCGCTTGCAAGACCTCGCTCTCCGAGTACATCGCCTCGAAGAACGCGTTCCCCGCCAGCGCCGATTTCGCCGGTTGCTCGACGCAGGAAACCCAGTACGTGAAGACCCTGGCCGTCACCAACGGCGAAATCGCCGTCGAGATCCAGAAGGTCGACACCAAGGTCGACGCCAAGCACCTCTACCTGACCGCGATGAACGATTCCGCCGCGTCGGTTGTTGCCGCTGCCGGTGACTCGATCGCCTCGTGGAAGTGCGGCACGGAAGCCGGTGCCACCGAGTACAAGTTCTTCCCGGCGAACTGCCGCCAGGCCAAGTAATTCCGTAGCACCGGAAGCACGAAGGGCGAGAGGAGACTCTCGCCCTTTTTCATTTCCGCCGTTGCGTTTATCCTTCACGCCGCCATGACCCGATTCAAAGCCTTCGGCATCCACCTCGCCCTCAGCTCCGCCATCGCGATCGCGGTCGTGGCCGCCATGCTGTTCGTCTGGTACCCCGGCCCGTTCTTCGCGGCCATGGGGGGCAACAACCTCGTGATGATCCTGATCGGGGTGGACGTGGTCCTGGGGCCGCTGATCACGCTGGTGATCTTCAACCCCGGCAAGGCCCGGCACCTGCTGAAGCTCGACTTCACCATCATCGGCATCATCCAGTTCGCGGCGCTCGCCTATGGCATCGCCGTGATCGCCGAGGTGCGTCCGATCTACATGGTCTTCACGGTCGATCGCTTCGACCTGGTCGCGGCGAGCGACATCAAGCCGGAGGAGGTCGCGAAGGTCACGAACCCTGAATTCAAGGACGTCTCCTGGGGCCGGCCGCGCACGATCGCGGTTCGCACGCCCTCGGATCCGAACGAGCAGTTCCGCGTGATCCAGTCGGCGCTCTCCGGCTCGGACCTGCAGACGTTTCCGCAGTACTACGTTCCCTACGAGTCGATGGCCGCGGAGGCCCTGCGCCGCGCGAAGCCGGTCGACACCCTGGTGAAGACCTTCCCGTCGGAGATGGAGATCGCGCTTCGCGATGTCGGCCGCAGCGCCGCGGACGTGCGCTACCTGCCGGTGAAGGGGCGCGTGAAGGACTACAGCGTGCTGATGGACGCGAAGACCGGTGCCGTGCTCGGCATCGCCAAGGTCATCCCCTGGTAGCGCGAGGGGCCCGCCAGGGGCTCGCCTGCAGCGCGAGGCCGTTGGACAGGTAGGTGAGGTAGTACTCGAGGTTGTTCAGCTCGTCCGAGCCTGCCGCGAAGGGCGCAACCCCCATGCGCTCGAGGCACTCGCGCACGCGGGCCTGCAGCGTCACCGCCTGCCCGCCGCGGATCACCACGCTGCTCGCACCCTGGCCGATCGCCGGCGACAGCGGCTGCCCGGCGTAGCGCTTGCCCGCGCCCTGGACGTGGCACGACGCACAAGCCCAGTTCTGCTGGCCCATGCGCGTGGTGTAGAGGCGCCGGCCTTGATCGAACGCCGCTTCCGCCGCGGCGGGGACGCGCACCGCGACCTTCTGGTTCTGCGACAGCGAGCGCACGTACGCGGTGACGGCGCCCATCGACTTGCCGTCGTCGATGTCGAGCAGGGGCTCGGCGTTCGTCTTGAGGCACTGGTTGATCGCCGTCTCCAGCGTCACGACCCGCTTCAGCCGCGCGTCGTATTGCGGATAGGCGCCGGCGATGCGCCGCCCGCCGTTGGGAAAGCACGAGGCGAGCGTGCGGCCGTTCTTGAACTTGCGGGTCCACGCGGCGCGGCCGGCTTCGAGGACGCCGCTCGTGGTGGCGGCGTTGGCATTTTCCGCGAGCTGCGAGCGCAGCTCCGCATCGAAGGCGGCGGAGCCGAGCACATAGTCCGCCGGTGCCAGCGAAGGAAGGTCGCTCTTGAGCTTCGCGGCCGCTTCCGCGCGCACCGCGTCCGCGGCGGCGAGGACCGGCCCCGCGCAGGTGAGCAGCGCGAGCGCAAAGGCGGCGAGGATGCGGTCAGGGCAGCGCATGGAGGAAATCCGTGAGTCGATCGATCTCGCGTGCATCGAGGATGCGATGGCGTCCGTACGGCGGCATCACCGTCGTGGGCTTGGCGACCGTGGGATCGACGATCAGCTCGCGCAGCCTGGGCTTGCCGAGCTCGCGCATGCGGGCACCGGCGAGCGCGGGGCCGAGGTCGGAGCGAGTGGCCGGGCCCGATCCCGCGGGCAATTGGTGGCACGCGATGCAGTAGCCCTTGTCGGGGCGGACGAAGAGGTCGAGGGCCGGGGTTTGCTGGGCGCAAACCGGGAGGGCCATCCCCGCGGCGCAGGCGAGGATGCAGGAGGCGATTCGCATCAGCTGATCTTCAGGGCCTTCTCGGCGGAGCGCTCGTTCTCGAGCAGGACGCGCAGCTCGCGCAGGCGGGACTCCGCGCTGGAGAGCTCGTAGAAATTGGCGTTGCGGAACTTCACGGCGATCTCGAGTTGGTCCACCGCGGCGGCCAGGTTGCCGCGCCGGTAATACGCCTCGGCCTGGGCACGATGCTGCGGCAGGCGCTGCCCCGAGATCTCGAACGCGCGCGACTGCAGCTCGTAGAGCTTGGCGTCGTCCTGGACGATCCGAAGGCGTTCATCGAGATCCGCGAGCGCCTCCTTGCTGCGGCTCTGCTGCACCAGCAGGTTGAGGTAGCCGTAGGCGAGCGCACGGTACTGCGGGTAGGCCTTCAGCGCGGGGCGATAGATGGCGAGCGCATCGTCGGCTTTCCCCTGGTCGGCGCGGATCTGCGCGGCGAGCAGCTCGAACGCGGGATAGGACACGCCGGATTCGCGCAGCGGTGCGAGGGTCTTCCAGGCTTCGTCGAACTCGCGCGCGCGCAGCAGCGAGTACGCGAGGCCGTATACGTCTTCGCGCGGGCGCAGCACCGTCTTCTCCGCGAGCTGCGTGCGGAAATACGAGACGGCCTGCGGCGGCGTGCCGTTCATGCCGCGGAGTTTTGCACGCGCGATGCGGTACTCGAACGTGTCCGGGACCATGCGAGTCGGTAAGCGCTCCACACGATCCTGCATATCGGCAATACGCTCGGTGGTGAGCGGGTGGGTGCGCAGGTACGAGGGCGCGCCCTTGAACTCGTTCAAGCGGTTGGCGCGCAGCAGGCGCTCGAAGAAGGTGACCATGCCACGCGTGTCGAGGCCCGAGCGCTCCATCAGCGTGAGGCCGACGCGGTCCGCTTCCCGTTCGTGCTCGCGGGTGTAGTCGAGCTGGGACTGGATGTTGAGGGCGCTGGCGCCCATCAACGCGGCTTCCGTCACCTGGCCGCTCTGCCCGCTGTTGCCGCGCGAGGCGAGGATGGCGAGCGCGAGCGCGGCGAGGGACGCCATCTGCGCGCCGCGCTGCCCGTACATCGAACGTGCCTGGTGGCGCTGCGTGATGTGCGAGATCTCGTGCGCCATCACGCCGGCCAGCTCGCTCTCGTTCTGCGTGAGGAGGATCAGGCCCGAGAAGACGCCGACGTGGCCCCCCACGAGGGCGAAGGCGTTGACGACATCCTCGTTCACGACGAAGAACTCGAGCTCGCGGCGCGGCGGGTCGGTGTTGGCGAGGAGGCGCTCGCCGAGCGAGCGGATGTACGACGTGACCTCGGCGTCGTCCAGGTACAGGGGATCGACGCGCACCTCGCGCATGATGCGATTGCCGATCGTCTTTTCCTGCGTCTCGGAGAGAGCGTTGACGGACGCATCGCCGAGGTCCGGCAGCCCCTGCGCGGATGCGAGGAGCGTGACGGTCACGAGGGAAGCGGCGAGGGCGCGGAGTTTCACGATGCGGCGGCGGTCTCGGGCATGCTGTTACTATGACGGCCGGGGTTAGGGCAGGTTCATTATGACGGAAAAACTGAGCCATTTCGACGCGGCAGGGCAGGCCCACATGGTCGATGTCGGGGGCAAGCCGGAGACCCATCGCGTGGCCGTCGCGGCGGGCCGCATCCGCATGAAGCCCGCCACGTTCGCAATGGTGGCTTCGGGCACCGCGAAGAAGGGCGATGTGCTCGGCATCGCGCGCATCGCCGCCATCCAGGCCTCGAAGCGAACCTCGGACCTCATCCCGCTCTGCCATCCCGTACCGCTCACATCCGTCGCCGTCGAGTTCACGGCCGACGAGGCGGGCTTGTCGTTCGAGTGCCGCGTCACCGTGGAGTGCACCGCGCGCACCGGCGTCGAGATGGAGGCGCTCACCGCGGTCAACGTGGCGCTGCTCACCATCTACGACATGGTGAAGGGCGTGGACCGCGGCATGACGATCGGTGACATCCGCCTGCTCGAGAAGCGCGGCGGCAAGTCGGGCGACTTCCGCGCGAGCTAGGCGCCCGCCATCCAGGCGAGCACGCCGGCCAGCGCGCTGGCGCCGATCACCGGGATCACTCCCACCCGAAACCGGGTGAGCGCCACGAGCGCGGCGAGGCCGATCAGGCCCGCCCCGATGTCGAATCCTCCTGGCCCTTTCCAGAACACGTGCGATCCGAAGTACAGCGCGAGGCTCGCGATCACGCCGACCACGGCTGCCGTGATGGCGGTGAGCGGAGGTGCCAGCCGCACGTCGTCTCGCGTGCCCTCGACAAGCGGCCCGCCCGCGAGGATGAACAGGAACGAAGGCAGGAAGGTGAACCACGTGGCCACGCTCGCGCCGAGGATGCCCGCGGCGAGCAAGGCCTGTGCGCCGAGGAGCTCGCGCGTCCATCCGCCGAGGAAGCCGACGAACGCGACCACCATGATCAGCGGGCCGGGTGTCGTCTCGCCGAGCGCGAGGCCGTCGATCATCTGCGCGCCCGTGAGCCAGCCGTGCTGCTCGACCGCGCCCTGCACGACATAGGGCAGCACCGCGTACGCGCCGCCGAAGGTCACGAGCGCCGCCTGGGTGAAGAACATGCCCATGCGCGTGAAGCCCGCATCCCAGCCGAAGGCGAGCACCAGCGCGCCGAGCGACGCGCCCCAGAGCGCGAGCGCGATCGACACGACGGCCGCGAGACGGCCTTTCGAGAATCGCGCGTGCTCCGGAGTCGGCGTGTCGTCGTCGATGACCGCGGGCGCATGGCCTCCCGAGGCCTTGCTCGCGTGCGCCGGCAGCGCGAACGCACCGGGCGCCCACTTGCCTCCGATCCAGCCGGCCAGTGCCGCGCCGGCGACCAGCGCCGGAAAGGGAACGGAGAAGGCCACGAGCGCCACGAACGCAACGACTGCGATCGCCACGAGCGGAGCGCTGCGCAGCGTGCGCGACCCGATGCGCCAGGCCGCTGCGAGAACGATCGCCACCACGGCAGGCTTCACGCCCTCCAGCGCGGCATTCACGGCCGGCACCTGGCCGTAGCGCACGTAGATCCACGACAACGCGACGAGGATCACGAGCGACGGCAGCACGAAGAGCGCGCCGGCCGCGATGCCCCCGCGCACGCCGTGCATCAGCCAGCCGATGTACGTGGCGAGCTGCTGCGCCTCCGGGCCGGGCAGGAGCATGCAGTAGTTGAGCGCGTGCAGGAATCGCCGCTCGGAGATCCAGCGGCGGCGCTCGACCAGCTCGCGATGCATGATCGCGATCTGCCCCGCGGGGCCGCCGAAGCTCACGAAGCCCAGCTTGAGCCAGAACCGCAGGGCTTCCCCGAACGTGACGTGCGGCGGAGCACTCATGCGGGCGCCTTCCACGTGTGGCGCTCGGCGGTGCCCGCGTCCTCCTGCCGGCACCACGCGTAGAGCGCGTCGTACATCACGAGCCCCTGCTGCAGCATGGCGTGGTCGTCGGCGAATGTCGCGCTCAAGCCGAGGGAGATCGCCACGAGTCCCGCGGACTGCGGGGCCAGGTCGGGCCGGCCCGTGTCGGCACCGCGCACGATGAGCGCCAGGCGATGCAGCGGGGCGTCGTCGAGGCCAAAGTCTTCGACCAGCGCGTCGAAGCTGCAGCGCTCGCCGCGATGCGTGAATCGCACCCCGGGGATGTCATAGGGGATCCACCCGCGCGCCTGGGCCGTGGCAGCCACAGCATCGGCCGCGACGTACTCGAATTCGGCAAAGGGATCGATGAACCGGCGGATCAGCCAGGGACAGGCGATGCGGTCGATCTTGGGCCGCTCGCGGGTGACCCAGGTCGAGGGCGCATTCGTGGCCGAGGGGATCGCGGGCGCGCCGCTCTTTCTCGTCGTGGGCCCCTTGGACGCACGCCATGCCTCGATGCCGCCTTCGAGATAGGACGCCTCGATGCCGGCCGCGCGCAGGGCCTGGGCCGTGTTGCGGCTGATCTCGTGGCCGTGGACGCAATACACGACGACGCTCCTGTGGCGAGGGACGAAACGGGCCCACTCCTTTACCGTGAACGGGTCACGCCAGGTCGCGCCGGCGATGAGGGCATCATCCTGGGCAAGCGCCTCGGCGCGGCGAACGTCCAGGACCAGCGGCGCCTGGGCGGAGCCGATGTGGGAACGAAGGTCGGAAACGGATAGGGCGGGTGCGACGGTGTCCATGGGCGATCCTCTCGATGAGAAGGACGCAGTGCTTGGACGGGACACCGTCTTGCCTCGAGGGCGCCGGGGGCTGCGGGTCCCCGGTGCACGAATGGTAGCCCTTGATTCGGAAACGCGGCAACCCAATGTTAAAATGCGCGACCGCCGGAGAATATAAGTGACTACTGCTACTACTGCCGATCGAGAACTCGACGTGAAGGGCCTCAACTGCCCGCTGCCGATCCTGCGCGCCAAGAAAGCGCTGGGCGAGCTGCAGTCGGGTCAGGTGCTCAAGGTGATCGCCACCGATCCGGGCTCCGTGAAGGACTTCCAGGCGTTCTGCCGCCAGACGGGCAACGAGCTCCTCTCGCACACCGAGGGTGCCGAGTTCGTCTTCTTCATGAAGAAGCGGTAAGTCGTCGTCCCCGCGCAGGCGGGGACCCATGGATTCCCGCTTTCGCGGGAATGACGGTCTCACTCCACGAAGATGTCCTGGTAGAGCTCGGTGCCGGGATTGAGCGCGTAGCGGTCGAAGTCGGTCACCCCCGACTGCTTCAGCAGCGCCTCGTCGATATAGAAATTCCCGGTGTTCTTGCGCGAGTCGGACGTGAGGATCACGTGCGCCGCGTCGGCCATGATCGCCGGCAGCCGGCTCGCCTTCAGGATCTCCTCCGGGAAGTGCACCTCCACCGCCGCCGTGACGATCGTCGTGCGCGGCCACAGCGAGTTGAAGGCGATGCCTTCCTTCGCGAACTCCGCGGCCATCCCCAGGGTGCACATGCTCATCCCGTACTTGCTCATCGTGTACGCGGCGTAGTGCTGGAACCACTCCGGCTTCATCGAGATGGGCGGGGACATCGTGAGCACGTGCGGGTTGCGGCCGGCCTTGGCGCTTTCCTTGAGGAACGGCACCGCGGCCTGCGAGCAGAGGAAGGTGCCGCGCGCGTTCACGCCGAGCATGAGGTCGAAGCGCTTCGCGGGCGTCTCGAGCGTGGGCGTGAGGCTGATGGCGCTCGCGTTGTTCACGAGGATGTCCAGGCCGCCGAAGTGCTTGGCGGCCTTCTCGAACGCCTCGCGGATCGCGGCGTCGTCGCGGATGTCGAGCTGGATCGCGAGGCCCTTGCCGCCCGCGGCGTCCACTTCCGCAGCGACCGAGTGGATGGTCCCCTCCAGCTTGGGATGCGGGTCCGACGTCTTGGCGGCGATCACGACGTTGGCGCCGTCCTTCGCCGCGCGGATCGCGATCTCCCGGCCGATGCCCCGCGAGGCACCCGTGATGAACAGCGTCTTTCCCTTCAGCGTAGCGGCCATGCGGATTCTCCGGTTGCGGTCTATTTGCCCTCGAAGCGGGGCTTGCGCTTCTCGACGAAGGCGGTGACCCCTTCGGCGAAATCGTGGGTTCCAGCGCAGGCCGAGAACGACTCGACCTCCGCGGCGAGCTGCTCGGCCATCGTGCGGTCGAACGTGGCGCCGATCAGCGCCTTGGTGCGCGCATAGGCCTCGGTAGGGCCGTTCGCGAGGCGAGTCGCGATCTCCGTCGTGCGGGCATCGAGCTCCGCATCCGGCACGACCCAGTTCACCAGGCCCAGCTCGCAGGCGCGCGCGGCATCGAACGGATCGGTGATCAACGCGAGCTCGAGCGCCCGGCGGGCACCGATGGCGCGCGGCAGGAAGTGCGTGCTGCCGCCGTCCGGCGACGTGCCGATGTTGGCGTAGGCGAGCGTGAACTTGGTGCCCTCGGCGGCAATCGCCAAGTCGCAGGCCATCATCACCGAGAGCCCGCCGCCGGCCACGGCGCCGTGCACCTTGGCGAGCACCGGCTTCGGCATGCTGCGAAGGTCCTGGATGACATCGTGGAACGCCGTGGCCCAGGTGCGGATCAGCTTCGGCATGTGGGGCAGGTTGGCGTAGAAATTCACGACGTCGCCGCCGGCCATGAAGGCCTTGCCCGCGCCTTCGAGGATCACCACCCGCACGGCGGGGTCGGCCCCCAGCTCGGCGAGATACGTGCGGAGCTCCGACACCATCTCGGCGCCGAGCACGTTCAGCTTCTCCGGGCGATTCAGGGTGAGGCGCGCGATGGCGCCGCGGCGTTCGAGCAGGACGTGGGAAGTCATTGTGTGGGTGCTCCAGCCTCGGAGGCGGGGATGATACCGTGCCGCACGTACAGGGGCCGCAAGTGCTTGCGGAACGAAGGCAGCAGCAGCGTGAAGACCAGGCCCGCGGCGAGCGCGATGCAGCCCCCGACGAGGAAGGTGCGTGGGGCCCCGATCACCTCCGCGATCCAGCCGGCGCTGAAGTGCCCGATCGGCGCCGAGCCGATGAAGAACATCGTGAAGTAGGCCATGACGCGGCTGCGCTTGTCCTCGTCGATCACGCTTTGCAGGATGGTGTTGATCACCGAGCCCACCTGGAACATGCCGAACCCGGCCATCATCATGAAGAAGAACGAGAGCCCGACGTTGCGCGAGAAGCTGAAGCCGGCGGCGCCCACGCCGGCCACCATCGCCGCGATGCCGATGTACTTGCCGAGGCCGCGGATCGAGGTGCGTCGTGCGAGCGTTATGGCGGAGATCACCGCGCCCAGGCCCACGGCGCCGATGAAGAGTCCCACCAGCTCCGCGCCCTTGCCATAGGTCTGTACCGCGATGGCGGGCATGAGCGTGGTGTACGGGCTGATGGCGAGGCTCACGGCGGCGAGCGTGAAGAGCATCCTCCGCACGACGAGGGAGCCCATCGCATAACGCCAGCCTTCCGCGAGGTCGGTGAGCGGGTGCGAGGCGGCGCGCGGTGGCTTCTTGTGCACGACCCGCACGCGGATCAGCGCGCCCAGCACGGCGAGGTACGTGATCGCATTCAGGGCGAAGCAGGCCGTCTCGCCGAAGCCCGCGATGATGAGCCCGCCCAGCGAGGGGCCCACGAGCCGCGAGCCGTTCATGAGGATCGAGTTCAGCGCGATGGCGTTGGGGAGATCCTCCTTGCGGTCGAGGAGCTGCACGAAGAACGACTGCCGCGTGGGCGTCTCGAAAGCGTTGCAGATGCCGGCGAAGAGCGCCAGGCACGCGAGCGACCAGGGCCTGATCAGCGTGAGGCCCGTGAGCACCGTGAGGACGATCGCCTGGATCATCAGCAGCGACAGCACGGCGATGAGGATCTTCCGGCGCGGCAGGCGGTCGCCCAGCACGCCCGCGATCGGGGAGATCACGAGGTAGGGCACGCCGTTCAGCAGCCCGATCAGGCCCGTGAAGGCCGTGGAGTGCGTGAGGTCGTAGGCGAGCCACATGAGCGCCACCGACTGCACCCACGTCCCGATCATCGAGACGGCCTGGCCGACGTAGTAGCGCCGGTAGATCGGCGACTCGAGCGCCCGCATCGTTCTCGGGAGCGCCACGGGTCTCCTTAACCCAGCTTCTTGAGCTGGGCCTCGATCTCGACCACCAGGGCCTCGAAATCGACGAGGCGCTTCTTCATCTCGTCGACCACGTTCGCCGGCGCGCGATCGACGAAGGAGGAGTTGCCGAGCTTGGCCCTGCACTTCACGACTTCGCCCGCGACGCGGTCGCGCTCCTTCGTGAGCCTCACCTTCTCGGCGGCGCGATCGATCTCGACCACCAGCATCACCTTGCCGGCGCCGACCACTTTCACCGGCGAGTCCGCGGCCCCGAGGTTCGCCACGACCTTCACTTCCGACAGGCGGGCGAGCGCGGCGAGGTAGGGCATGTGCGGCTCGAGCTTCGCGGCATCGCCCTCGATGAGCGCGGGCACCTTCAACGCCGGCGAGAGGTTCATCTCGGAGCGCAGGTTGCGCGCGGCGTTGACGATCTCCTTCAGCACGGCAATGTCGGCCTCGGCGGCCGCGTCGATCTTCGAATCCTCGGGCTGCGGATACTTCGCGATCGAGATGCTCTCGCCCGCCCGGCCGGCGAGCGGCGCGACCTTCTGCCACAGCTCTTCGGTGATGAACGGGATCGTCGGATGGAGCAGGCGAAGTGCCGTCTCCAGCACCCGCACCAGCGTCCTGCGCGTGGCGCGTTGCTGGGCTTCGTTGCCGTTCTGGATCTGGACCTTCGCCAGCTCCACGTACCAGTCGCAGTACTCGTCCCAGACGAATTCGTAGGCGGCGCGCGCGGCGACATCGAAGCGATACGTCGCCAGGCCCTCGTTCACCTCGCGCTCGGCGCGCTGCAGGCGGGAGACGATCCAGCGGTCGACGGTGGACATCTCGACCGGGTCCTTTTCGTTGAGGCCCGTGTCCTGCCCCTCGATGTTCATCAGCACGAAGCGGGTGGCGTTCCACAGCTTGTTGCAGAAGCTGCGATAGCCTTCGGCGCGCTTGAGATCGAAGTTGAGCGTGCGGCCGTGCGTCGAGAGCGCGGCGAAGGTAAAGCGAAGCGCATCCGCACCGTGAGCCGCGATCCCATCCGGGTAGTCACGCTTCACGCGCTTGGTCGCCGCTTCCTTGTGCTGGGCGAGCATGAGGCCCTGCGTCGATTTCTCCAGCAGCTTCTCCAGCGTGATGCCGTCGATGACGTCCAGCGGGTCCAGCGTGTTGCCCTTGGACTTGGACATCTTCTGGCCCTCGGCGTCGCGCACGATGGCGTTGATGAAGACGTCCTTGAACGGCACCTGGCCGGTGAAGTGCAGGGTCGTCATGATCATCCGCGCGACCCAGAAGAAGATGATGTCGAAGCCGGTGATCAGCACGGAGGAGGGGAGGTAGAACTTCCGCTCCCTCTCGAACTGCTTGTCGTCGGGCCAGCCGAGCGTGGTGAAGGGTACGAGCGCGGACGAGAACCAGGTATCCAGCACGTCTGGATCGCGCGATTCGGGGGCGATCGACTTGCCCGCGGCCTTCGCCCGGGCACTGGCTTCCTCGAAGCTGCGGCCCACGAAGGGCGTGCCGTCCGCGGCGTACCACGCCGGGATCTGGTGGCCCCACCAGAGCTGGCGGGAGACGCACCAGTCCTGGATGTTCTCCAGCCACTGGCGATACACCGTCGCCCACATGTCGGGGACGAACTTCGTCTTCCCCTCGGCCACCGCGTCCAGGCCGGCCTTCGCCATGCCCTGCATGTCCATGAACCACTGGTCGGAGAGCATCGGCTCCACGACGGCATCCGAACGCTGCGAGCGCGGCTGCATCAGCTTGTGCGCCTTCTTGCCCTCGACGAGACCCAGGGCTTCGAGGTCCGCGAGCACCTTCTTGCGGGCGACGAAGCGGTCGAGCCCGCGGTAGGCCTCGGGCGCGTTCTCGTTCACCGTCGCGGTGAGCGTGAAGATGGAGATCATCGGCAGCTTGTGGCGCTGGCCGATCTGGTAGTCGTTGAAGTCGTGCGCGGGCGTCACTTTCACGGCACCGGTGCCGAATTCGCGGTCGACGTACTCGTCGCCGACGATCGGGATCAGGCGATTCGCGAGCGGCAGGCGCACGTTCCTGCCGATGAGGTGCTTGTAGCGCTCGTCGTCAGGATGCACCGCGATGCCTGTATCACCGAGCATGGTCTCGGGACGCGTCGTGGCGACCACGAGATGGCCCGAGCCGTCTTCCAGCGGGTACTTCAACTGCCACAGCGACCCGTCGCTCTCCTGCGATTCGACCTCGAGGTCCGACACCGCCGTTTGCAGCACCGGATCCCAGTTCACGAGGCGCTTGCCGCGGTAGATGAGGCCCTGCTCGTGCAAGCGCACGAAGACCTCTTGCACAGCACGCGAGCGCGGCTCGTCCATCGTGAAGTAGGTGCGCGACCAGTCGCACGAGGCGCCGAGCCTGCGCATCTGCCGCAGGATGGTGGAGCCCGACTCTTCCTTCCACTTCCACACGCGCTCGACGAAAGCCTCGCGGCCCATGTCGCGGCGGTTCTTGCCCTCGCCCTGGAGCTGGCGCTCGACCACCATCTGCGTGGCGATGCCCGCGTGGTCCGTGCCCGGTTGCCAGAGGACGTTGTAGCCCTTCATGCGATGCCAGCGCGTGAGGATGTCCATCAGCGTCTGCTGGAACGCGTGGCCCATGTGCAGCGTGCCGGTGACGTTGGGCGGCGGCAGCTGGATGGAGAACGATTCACGCGACTCGTCGAACGTGGCCTTGAAATAGCCCTTGTCTTCCCAGAACGGATACCAGCGCGCCTCGATCGCGTGCGGGTCGAATGCTTTCTCTAGTTCCATGGTTCCTATTTCGATTCCCGCCGCTCGAGCGCCGCGGAGACGGCGTCCCCGATGGCGTTCGCCACGTCCTGCCGCAGGTCGCCCAGCGCGCTCGACACGGCCACATGCACTTCGGATTTCAGGTGATCCACGAGGCGGCGCTCCAGCTCGGCGGCGAGGCGGCCTTCCACCTCGGCCATCACGCGCGTGAAGACTTCCTGCGAGATCTCGCCGGCGGCGCTCACGCCATCGGCCTGCGGGGGCGCGGGCGGCTCGATGAGATCGGTGAGCACCGGGATGCCGCCGCTTTCGGGCGAGGCGGCGTGGCGCTTCAGGAGCGCATCGGCCTTGTTCAGCACGTCGCGGTCTTCGGCCATGTCAGGCTTCGACCTCGTTGATCTTGATGTCGTAGCCGCGCTTCTTGTAGAACGTGTAGCGCTCGCGGGCACGGGCCTTGTCGCCTTCGTCCGTGCCGACGATCTCCAGCAGGCGCTCGAACGTCGCGAAGTCCTTCGGCTCGGTGTCGCCCAGGTTCAGCATCACCTCGTGGTGCGGCAGCGTGTCGCCTTCGGTGGCGAGAATGACGGGCGTCTCGGCCGCGACCGGTGCTCCGGCCATGCAATGCGGGACGAACTTGAGCGACTGGTACGTCCACAGCATCTGGTCGAAGCGCGCGAGGACGGACCGATCCGGCGAGTAGACGACCAGCCTGGCCGGCTTCTCGTAGGCCTTGGCGGCGAGGCGGCAGGCGAAGTGGAGCTTGTCCTCGGCGTAGCGGTAGAAGTCGATTCGCGTCACGCCTCTACGACGCCCGCTTCAACAGGAAATGCGTGAGCATCGCCACCGGACGGCCCGTCGCGCCCTTCTCGGCGCCGGACTTCCAGGCGGTGCCCGCGATGTCCAGGTGCGCCCACGGATACGCCTTCGTGAAGCGCGAGAGGAAGCACGCCGCCGTGATGGCGCCGCCCGCGCGGGAGCCGATGTTCGGGATGTCGGCGAAGTTGGACTTGAGACCTTCCTGGTAGTCGTCCCACATCGGCAGGTGCCACGCGCGGTCCCAGGCGCTGTCGCCGGCGGCGAGGAGCTCGCGCGCCAGCGGGTCGCTGTTGGCGAACATGCCGGTGGCCACGTGGCCCAGCGAGATCACCATGGCCCCCGTGAGCGTGGCGATGTCGACCACGGCCGCGGGCTTGTACTTCTCCACGTAGGTGAGCGCGTCGCAGAGGATCAGGCGGCCCTCGGCGTCGGTGTTGAGGATCTCCACCGTCTGGCCGGACATCGTGGTCACGATGTCGCCCGGCTTGATGGCGTTGCCGTCGGGCATGTTCTCCGTGGCGGGGACGACGCCGATCACGTTCATCGGCAGCTTCATCATCGCGATGGCCTGCATCGTGCCGAGCACGCTCGCGGCGCCGCACATGTCGAACTTCATCTCGTCCATCTCGGCCGAGGGCTTGATGGAAATGCCGCCCGTGTCGAAGGTCACGCCCTTGCCGACGAGCGCCACGGGACGCGAATCGCGCGCGCCGCCGTTGTATTCCATGACGATGAGCTTCGGCGGCTGGCTGCTGCCGCGCGCAACGGCGAGGAAGGAGCCCATGCCGAGCTTTTCCATGTCCTTCTGCTCCAGAACCTCGACCTTGATGCCGTGGCGCTTGCCGATGTCCCGCGCCTGCTCGGCCAGGTACGCAGGCGTGCAGATGTTGCCCGGCATGTTGCCGAGGTTCTTTGCCACGCAGACACCTTCGGCGATGGCGTAGCCGCGAACGATCGCGGCCTCGCCCTCGGCCATCTCGCTCCTGCGTGCGACGTGCAGCACCACCTTGCGCAGCGCCCGCTTGGCCTCGCTCGTCTTGCTCTTGAGCGTATCGAACCGATAGACGCCATCCATCACGCAGAGGATGGCCTGCTCGACTTTCCAGCTGGTGTCGCGCTTCTTCACCGGAAGATCGGTGAGGCACACCGTGGCCTCCGTGGTGCCGGTGCTCTTCAGCGCTTTCGTGGCCGCGGCGAGTGCACCGCGATACGTGTTCTCGCCGAACTCGCGCTCGCGGCCGAGGCCCACGAGCAGCACGCGGTCCGACGGCACCTTGGGGACGTTGTGCAGGAGGAGGGTGGTGCCGGGCTTGCCCTCGAGGTCGCCTCGGCGAAGCACATCCGCAATGTAGTGGCCCGACGCGTCGTCGATGCTCTGTGCCGAGGCGGAGAGCTTGCGCCCTTCGTACACACCGACCACGACACATCCGGTGCGCTGCTTCTCGGGGCTGCCGCTCTTTATGCTAAATTCCATTTGTTTTCCTCGACTTGGCTTCGCGAAGGCAAACGCGAATTATCGGCGTTTTAGCCATGATTTTCCAGCGTAGTTTGATCCGCGAGTTCAGCTTGATCGCCATCGCGGTGGTCGGCGTGCTGCTGGCCATCATCCTGACCCGCCTGCTGATACTTTTGCTGGGTCGCGCGGCCGGTGGAGAGGTCCTCCCCGAAGCCGTGATCGGCCTCATCGCCTTCGGCATCCTCAACTATCTCCCGGTTCTCCTGGGAATTGCCGTCTTCGCCGCGGTCCTGCTGGCATTGACCCGCAGCTACCGCGATAGCGAGATGACGGTGTGGTTCACCTCGGGCCTGTCGATCGCCGCGTGGGTGAAGCCCGTGCTGCAGTTCAGCATTCCCGTGGCGCTGGTGTGCGCGCTGCTCTCGCTGTGGATCTCGCCGTGGTCGCAGGACCGCAGCGTCGAGTACCAGCGCCTGCTGCAGAGCAGGGACGAGGTCTCGAGCGTCACGCCGGGCGTCTTCCGCGAATCGCGCTCGTCCGACCGCGTGTTCTTCGTGGACAAGATCTCGGAGGGCGACGCGGAGGTGAACAACGTCTTCGTGCAGTCCACGCAGAACGACCGGATGGGCGTGATGGTCGCCAAGCGCGGCTTCATCGAGACCGCGGAGAACGGCGATCGCTTCGTCGTGCTGCTGGATGGCCGCCGCTACGAGGGCACGCCCGGCACGCTCGACTACCGCACGGTGGATTTCGACCGCTACGCCATCCGCATCGAGCCGCGCGAGGCGAAACGCGAGGCCCCGCAGAACAAGGCCAAGCCGACGATCGAGCTCCTCGAAGAGGCCACGGCACCCACGGCCGCGGAGCTGCACTGGCGCATCGCCCAGCCGCTCGCCGTGATCATCATGGGGCTCTTCGCGATCCCGCTCGCCTTCGTGAACCCGCGCTCGGGCCGCTCCTGGAACATCCTGCTTGCGGTGCTGGTGTACGCGCTCTACAGCAACCTGCTGTCGATCTTCCAGGCGTGGACGGCGCAAGGGAAGCTGCCCGCGTGGCTGGGGCTTTGGCCCGTGCACGTGGCGATGGCCGCGATCCTGCTGATCCTTTTCTCTCGACAACTCTTCACTTTCCGCACCCTGACGCTGGGAAAGTAAGGCTAAGTCGCTGTATAATTGCGGGCTTTGCTGCAGCGCGCACACCCCCGGAGAGGTGGATGAGCGGTTTAAGTCGCACGCCTGGAAAGCGTGTTTAGGTTAATAGCCTAACGCGGGTTCGAATCCCGCCCTCTCCGCCACTTTCTGTTCGTCGACGCCCAGGGAGTCGCGGATGAAACGGTTCGCACCGCACATCCTTCTCGCGTGCGCGTTCCTCTGGCTGCCCGCCGCCCTGGCCCAGCCGTTTCCCACCGGCCGCATCAGTGTCGTCGTTCCTCTCGCCCCGGGGGACGCCGCGGACACGACCGCGCGAGCGTTGGGCGAAGAGCTGGCGACGCTGCTGAAGACGCCGGTGGTCTCGATCAATCGTCCGGGTGCGGGGGGTGCGATCGGCACCGACAGCGTCGTCCACGCCCGCAAGGACGGACACACGATCCTCTTCGCCCAGAACAGCGCGCTCACCTTTCGTGCCGTCCTCGACCCGCAATCGGTCACCTACGACGCGCTTCGGGACCTGGTACCCCTCGGCACCACCTCACGCACGCCGAGCCTGCTCGTCGTGCGCGCCGACGCGCCGTACCGGAGCTTCGCGGAGCTGGTCGAATACGCGAAGAAGAATCCCGGCCGGGTGCGCGTTGGCCACCCGGGCTCCGGGTCGGTGGGTGATTTCTGCATTCAGTTGATCAATGCGCTCACGGGCGCGGAGCTCGTGCCGGTTCCCTACGCCGGCGCGGCGCCTGCCATCGTCGCATTGCGCGGCGAGCACATCGAAGGCGTCGTGTTGTCGCTCGGAGCGCTGAGTGCCCACGTGCGCGCAGGGGTGTTTCGGGGCCTCGTCGCGTCGAGCCGGTCTCCGGAGTTCGCCGACATCCCCACGATGCGCGAGCTCGGCTATTCCGAGGAGCTGTTCGGCATCTGGTTCGGGTTCTTCGCGCCCGCCGGGATTCCCGAAGACGCGAGGCGGACGCTCGTCGGTGCGATCGAGCAGGCGGTCAGGGCACCGGCCACCGCGGCACGGCTCGCCTCGCTCGGCATCCTGCAGGGCTATGCCACGCCCGAGCAGACCGCGGCGGAGATCCGTTCGGAGTCGAAGCGGGTCGGCGACATGGCCCGGAAGAACGGGCTGATCAAGTGAGGCCTGCCGCCGCTGCGCGCGCATGGGGCACCACGTCGTAGGTGTACAGGTGCTTGCGGAATTCCGCGTGGGCAGCGAGCTCTGCATCGCGGACGCCTAGATCGGCGTGGGCCGAATCGAGGCGCAGGCCGTTCTGCCGCGCGCCCTGCTGGATTTCCGCCACACGCTCGCGGCGCAATCGCTCGTAGGCCAGGAGCGCCGCGGGGACCACAGAGGTGTCCGCCTGCGCCAGGATCGTGGCGAGCGCCATGCCGTCCTCGATCGACTGGTTGGCCCCCTGGCCCAGGTGGGGCAGCATCGGATGCGCCGCGTCCCCGAGCAGCGTGAGCCGGCCCTGGGTCCACGTCGGCAACGGATCGCGGTCGTACAGCGCCCACCGAAACGGGGTGTCGACTTGCTGGAGCACGCTCCCGATACGCGGGTCCCAACCTTCGAACTCGCGGCGCAACACGGCCGGATCCCCGGGCGCGGACCAGGACTCCTTCATCTCCTCGTGGGCGGGCACGAAACCGACATAGTTGACCATCGTCCGGTGGCGAACCGGGAAGACGAGGAAGTGCCGGGAGGGACCTGCCCACATCTGCCAGCGATCCATCGGCCAGCTCGGCAGGCGCTCGCGCGCCACCAGGCCCCGATACGAAACCGTGCCGTGAAAGACGGGCTTCGAGGGCGGGGCGACGCGGCGCCGCAGCTCCGAGTGGATTCCGTCGGCACCCACCACGACTTCGGCTTCGGCGCTCGCGCCGTTGGCGAACTGGACTCGGGCCACGTCGCCGTCCTGCTCGAAAGCGGCAGCGCGGTGGCCGACATGCACCGTGCCGGCGGGCAGGTGGGCCGCGAGGAGCTCGACGAGGTCGGCGCGATGCATCCCGAAGCACGCGTTCCAACCGAAGGCGTCCGCCACCTGCACCGGGGCGATCGGCGTGCCGTCATGGTGGAAGTAGCAGGACCCGACGCCGACTCGCGCACCCCACTTCTCGACGGCGGGCCCGAGGCCCACTCGCTCCAGGTGGCGGACCGCATTCGGCGTCACATAGACACCGGCCCCGATCTCGCCCAGCGCGGAGGCCTGCTCATGGACCGAAACGTGGAGGCCCTGTGCGACCAGTGCATTGGCGGCGAACAAGCCGCCAATGCCGCCTCCGATGATCGCGACGCGTGGCCTGGACCGTGTCAGGGAAACATCCAGGGCCTCTCGGCCCCGTAGTACTCCTCGAGCGCGGAAGCCACTTCCTCCGGATTGCCCGTGAGGATCCTCGCGAGGACGGCCTTGCCCATGGGCTGGGCGACGAGCTCGAGTCCGATGTTGTTGATGACGTTGAAGGCCTCGGCCATCGTCATGTCCCAGGCGCCTTGCTCCAGCTCCATCAGCGTCTTGGGGGAAACCCCGGCGCGCTCGGCCGCCTGCTCGGGCGTGAGCCCCAGGGCGAGGCGCGCTCGGCGCACAGCGGCGCCAAGCTCTTCAGGTCCGTTGACGATTCCCAGCTCGCGGCCGGCGTTGTTCTGGCTCATTGGAGTCCTCCTGGGACTTCGAATACCAGCATACGCCCGTGACAATCGTTCGGACGTGCTGACAATTCTGCACTTCGAACCTGAAATCCAGCCGCAAGAAGGCGTTAATTCCGGTCCGTCGGGCGCCCCAGGAACAGGTAGGCGGCCGAACCTCCCGAGAACGTGTGCCCATAGCCGATGTAGAGCGGGCCCAGCAGGGTATCCAGGCCCAGGAAGACGGAGACGGCCTTGCGCACGTCGCTGAACGTCACGTCCGAGCGCCGCGCCCACGCATTGCCCGCCTCGAGCGAGGTGCCCAGGTACCAGTTGCCGCCCAGTCCGCGGGGCAACTCGCCCATCCGGTAGTACATGACCGCCGCCGCGAGCGCGTTCTGGGAGCCCGATACGGCGCCCACGGGCGTGCCGCTCAGGTTGAGGAAACCTCCAAGGCCGAAGCCACCGCGATCGTCCTGCGACCGGCCGCCGCCCACGATGCCCAGCACCGTGAACCGGCCGATCGTGACGGGGTAGAGGAGCTGCGCGGTGTACGTCTGGACCGGATGGCTCGAGTCGCTGCCGTACGCCACGGTCGACGTCGTCGCCGCGGCGAAGTAGCCGTGGCGCGGGAAGTTCGCGTCATCGAGCGTGTCGAACGTGACGCCGAGTTTGACGACGTTGCCCGTGTCCTTCACCGGCGAGGCTTCGCGGCTACTGATCAGTGGCTCCACGCGATACCACTCGCGGCCGATGCCCAGGCGCGCGACGCCTACGTTGCCGAGGCGGCGTCCGGCCACCACCGCCACGGACGTGGTGCCGCTCGTGAGGCGATCGGTGCGATGGTTGCCCGCGCGGAAGATGTCGTAGTCCGACTGGATCGCCTCGGCGATCGGCTCGAGGAACCACGCGCTGCCCGGGCCGAGTGGCTGGTAGAAGCTCGTGGTGAGGCGGCGCACGTCGCCGATCTCGAGCTCGTTGCGCCACTCCGCGCCCCACGGGTTCACCCAGGTGCGCGTGTGCTGCAGCGTGAGCGAGAAGCGCGCGTCGGTCTTCGCGTCCGAGACGGCGCGCGCGCCGACACGCAAGTAGTTCGGCCCCCAGGGTTTCTCGTCCACGTCCAGCACGACGAAGCGCTTGCCCTCGTTGTATTCCGTGTGGACGTCGACGCGCTCGAACTCGCCCGTTCCGTAGAGCACGCGGCTCGCCTTCACGAGCTGCTCGTCGGTCACGTGGGCGCCTTCCGCGATGTCGGCGCGTTGCCGCACTTCGTTTGCGAGGGCCACGGGATTGGTCCGCTGCGTGCCGCGCACGACGATGGCTTCGACCACTTCCTCGGGGAAATCGCGGCGGCGGGTGCGGCGTTCCTCGTAGAAGGCGTACTCGCGGGGCTCGAGGGCGAGGGCGGCGAGCTTCGGCAATGCGGCCCGGGCGGCGGCTTCACCGCGTGCGATGAGGTCGGGGCCTTTATCGAAGTCGAGGAACGTGACGTCGCGAAGCTCCGGCGAGATGAGGACGTCCGTGGGCTTCAGCGCCCCGAGCGAGATGCCGACGTTCTGCTCGGTGAGGATGTTGATCATCTGCTGCGCCACGCCGAGCGCGGAGGAGAGTGCCTCGCGCGGCAGGAGCGGCGTGCCGACGTTCACGGCGATGATCACGTCCGCGCCCATGGAGCGCGCGACTTCCACCGGCAGGTTGCGCACGAGGCCACCGTCGCCCAGGAGACGCCCGTCGATCGTGGTCGGTGCGAAGGCTCCGGGGATCGACATGGAAGCGCGCATCGCCTCGACGAGCGTGACATCGCGCAGCACGACGAGCTGTCCCGTCTCGAGGTCGGTCGCCACGGCGCGCATGGGAATGGGCAATGCGTCGAGCTGGCGGATCTCGCTCGCGGGGCGTGCCACGATGCGCAGGAATTCCTCGAGGTTCTGCGATCCGAAGGCGCCGCGCGGCAGCGTGATGCCGTCCGACTTGATCCCGAATTCAGTGCGTCCGATCAACCGCAGGTCGTCTTCCTTGCGGCGGAACGAGAGGTCCTCGCGCGGAGGACGGGCGGAGAACATCAGGTCCCAGTCGGCGTCGCGCACCATCGCTTCCATCGCCTCGGGCGTGTGGCCCGCCGCATACGCGCCGCCGACGATCGAGCCCATGCTCGTCGCGACGACCAGGTGCACCGGGATGCGGTTCTCGCGAAGCACCTTCAGCACGCCGACGTGCGCGAGCCCGCGCGCGCCGCCGCCGGAGAGAACCAGGACGATCTTCTTCGGCGGAGCGGGGGGAGGGGTGGCGGAGGCCGCGACCGGAGGGTCGGCCGCGGCGGCGTCGAGCGAGGCGGCGCAGGCGAGCGCCGCCCAGAGGATTACTTGGCCTGCAAGCCAAGCCTTTCGATGGTGGCGCGCTCCGCCACCAGCATCTCGCTCGCCCATTTCGCGTAGTCCTCGGAGTTCTTGTACCAGTAGACCTGGTCGAACTGCTTCAGCACGGCCAGGTGCTCGGGATCGTCGAGCGTCTTCTTGAACGCATCATGGAGGATCTTCACGATCTTCGGGTCCATGCCCTTGGGACCCACGATGCCGTAGGGCGAGATCGACGTGACGTCGATGCCGAGCTCCTTCGCGGTGGGCGCGTTCCACTTCGCGCGCTGCTCGCCGAAGGTCACCAGCAGCCGGAAGTCGCCGGACTCCACGAAGCGCGCCCAGCCCGACGCGTCGGACTGCGCCATCACGTGGCCGCCCATCAGGGCCTGCGTCGAATCCGCGTTGCCCTTGTACGGAATGTGCAGCAGCTGCACGTTGGACTTGTACGCGACCTCTTCGACGAGCAAGTGCGGCGACGTGCCGTTGCCCGTGGAGGAATACGAGAGCTTGCCGGGGTTGGCCTTCGCATACGCGAGGAAGTCGTTGAACGTCTGGAACGGCGAGTCCTTCTTCACCACGACGCCGAAGGTGTAGCCGGTGAGGCCGATGATGTACGTGAAGTCCTTGATCGGATCCCAGTCCACCTTCTGCATGTGCGGCAGTCGATAGGCGCCGAAGGGAAGCTGCGAGAGCGTATAGCCATCGGGCTTCGCATTGGCCGCCATCTGCGACGGCCCGAGCATTCCGCCGAAGCCCGGTTTGTTCTCGACGATGATCGGCTGCCCGAGATACTTGGCCGCGATCTTCGCGAACTGGCGAAGGTGCGTGTCCGTCGAACCGCCTGCGGGCCACGGGCAGACGAGCGTGATCGGCTTGGTGGGGAAGTCCTGGGCGGCGGCCGGAAGGCCGGCACCGGCGAGAACGGCGAACGCCGCGAGAGCGATGCGAAGAACGGAAGCGGGCATGGCGATCCTTTATCGGTGGGTTCGCTCGGAGGCGCCATGATGGCCCGCCGAGCGCTAACCGAAAAGGGGCGAACCGCTATTCCGCGCTGCGAACGTCCGCGGCACGCTCTCCCAGGTGCACGAGGCTGCGATCGACCCACAGCGCCGTCATCTTTTCCTGCAGCGAATTCTGCCGCAGTCGTGCTCGCAAGCCGGGGAAGTCCACGCGGTCGAGCGGCTGGTCCTGGTTGAAGCACGAGAACACGTAGCTCACCTGGCCCGTCGCGGGATCGATGTGCGGCTGCAGGCACTGCGCACAGATCTCTTTCATCATGCATTGCATCGGCGAGTTGATGGAGCCGATCGCCGCGTGTCCCGGCGTGAGATACGGCGCGAGGATGCCGTGCCGTGCTCTCGCGACGGCCGCCATCATTCCATCGGAGCCGATCGCGATCACGCGCATTGCATCCTGCATGCGTACCTTGGCGGGCCCGAGCTTTCCCGAGCCATGCGCGGCCATCGCCTCGACGATGTTGCCGACGTACGTCTTGTCGCCGGAGCGCGTGGGCTCGAAGCCGGGCGCCTCGTCGCAGCACCAGACGACCTCGTCGGCCGCCGCCTCGATCTCGGCGACCTTGTAGCGGTCGATCACCTTCTTGTAGCCGGCGAAGTAGAGCACCTTGCTGCCGCTCTCGCGCATCGCCGCGCCGATGGAGAAGAGCACCGCGTTGCCGAGGCCACCGCCGACCAGGACGACGGTCTCTCCGGGATGCGATTCGGTCGGCGCGCCCGTCGGCCCCATCAGCACGACCGGCTCGCCGGGCTTGAGGGATGCGCACAGGTCGCTCGAGCCACCCATCTCCAGCACGATCGTGGAGACGAGGCCTTTGTCGCGATCAACCCACGCGCCGGTTAGCGCGAGGCCTTCCATCACGAGGGTCGTTGCGTCGACCTTGGGAGCGAGCGTTTCGAAATTCTGCAGGCGATAGAACTGGCCCGGGCGGAACTGGCGCGCGGCCTGGGGGGCTTGCACGATCACTTCCACGATCTTCGGCGTGAGGCGCACGACCTTGTGGATGCGCGCGCGCAGCATCGCGTTCAGCGACGCGACGAAGGCGTCCGTATCCGCGGCCGCTCGCGACGGGCGGCGTTCCAGCACGCGGCTCACGACGGGATAACCCTGCTTCGCCGAGCCCATCGCCTTCACCACGTTGCCGAAGAAGGACGGATGGAGGTCGCCGAAGTAGCTCATGAAGCGGTTCTCTTCGTCGCGCCACATCAGCACGTTGGGCACGGCGGGCTTGGCGGAGCGCTGCGGCGTGACGGCGTTGCCGTCGTCGTCGACGGCGCGGAAGTAGCGGCCGTCCAGCTTGAAGTAGTCCGGCTCCTCGCGGGCCAGCACCGTGTTGGGCTGCGTGCCGGCTGCGATGAGGATCGTGCGGGCCGGGATGCGGACTTCGCGATCCTCGCCTTCCACTTGCGTGGAGCGGGCGACGAGAGACGTTGCGTGTCCTTCGCCGTCGAGGTCGATGCGAAGCGGCGTGAGGTTCTCCGCGAAGTCGATGCCTTCCTCGAGCGCCTTCTCCACCTCTTCATGGTTCAGCGTGTACGAAGGGCTGTCGACGAGGCGCTTGCGGTAGGCGATCGTGGCGCCGCCCCAGAGGCGCAGCAGTTCGACGATGCGCGGCTCGCGGCCTTCGAGCTTGGCCGCCACGCGTTCGGAGCGGATCGCCTCCGCGTGCATGAGGAATTCCTCGGCGACGTCGGTCTCTTCCTCGTTCCAGGCGTTGCGCACGGTACCGGCGCTGCGCTCGGCCACGAGCTTCTCGTAGCGCGCGAGGAACTTCTCTACTTGAACGACGTAGTACGCGAGCGATTCCGTCGCGGTGTCGATGGCCGTGAGGCCGCCGCCGATGACGACGATCGGCAGGCGCACCTGCATGTTGGCGATCGAATCCTTGCGCGCCGCGCCCGTGAGCTGCAGGCCCATGAGGAAGTCGGATGCCGTGCGTACGCCGCGAGCGAGGCCGTTGGGCATGTCGAGCACGGTGGGCTTGCCTGCACCCAGCGCCAAAGCAATGTGGTCGAAGCCCAGGCGGAACGCGTCTTCCGCGGTGAGCGTGCCGCCGAAGCGTACGCCGCCAAAGAGCGTGAACTGCGAACGGCGCTCGACCAGCAGGCGCGCCATCTTGAGGAAGTTCTTGTCCCAGCGCACGGTGATGCCGTACTCCGCGACGCCGCCGAAGCCCGCCATCACGCGCTCGTCGAGCGCTTCCTGCAGCGTCGCGACGTCCCGGATCGGCTTGAACGCCACGCGCGATCCATCGGCCGTCACGCCGGAGATGGCCGGATCGAGCGCCTCGATCTTGAGGCCGTCGATGCCGACCACGGTGTGGCCGTCGTTCATGAGGTGGTGCGCGAGCGTGAAGCCGGCCGGTCCCATGCCCACGACGAGCACGCGCTTGCCGGTCGCCTCTCGCGGAAGGGGACGCTTGATGTTGAGCGGGTTCCAGCGCGTGAGGAGCGAATAGATCTCGAAGCCCCACGGCAGGCCGAGCACATCCTTCAGCGTGCGTGTCTCCGCCTGCGGAATGTCCACCGGCGTCTGGCGCTGGTAGATGCACGCCTTCATGCAGTCGTTGCAGATGCGATGGCCGGTCGCGCACACCGTCGGGTTGTCCACCACGATCATCGCCAGCGCGCCGATGGCCCACGCTTCGGTCTTCAGCTTGTGGAACTCCGAGATGCGTTCCTCGAGCGGGCAACCGGCGAGGGGCACGCCGAACGGGCTCTTCTTGAATTCCACCGTGCCGTCGGCCGCGGGCTTTTCCTTCAGGCCCTTCGAGCACGAGTCCTTGCCCTGCTCGTGGCACCAGATGCAGTAGTTCGCCTGGTCGAGGGCGCCCGCGAGATCGGTCCCTTGATCCGTGAGCGCGAAGCCCTGGCGCCGGCGGATGTGATGCAGGCGATGCACCGTATAACCCTCGGGCTTGGTCTCGACGACCGTGGGCACGAGATGCATCGGATCGACACGCTGCGGCGGCTTGAAGAGCACGCCGGCGCGGTGGTGCCAGCGCCCTTCCGCGGTGTGCGC